>JAZTWF010000031.1:0-6221 GCA_045635725.1 Candidatus Scatosoma sp.
AAGCGGAAAGTTATTTCCGCTTTATTATTTATTTAAAAACTGCAAAAAATGCAATAATTATGTATTGTAATCACAATAAAAAATGTGTTATAATATAAAACAAGAAAATTTAGAGGTGTTTACTATGACCTATATTAATGATAATTTCCTATTAACTAATAAAACTGCAGAAAAACTTTATTTTGATTATGCAAAAGATATGCCGATTTTTGACTATCATTGCCATTTGCCAGAAGTTCAGATTTTAGAAAATAAAGAGTTTAACGACGTTTTTGAAATTTGGCTCAAGGGCGACCATTATAAATGGCGTTTAATGCGCAACTACGGCGTGAATGAAGAATACATTACGGGCAATACCACGACGAATAAAGAAAAATTCGTCACCTATTGCCGCGTGCTTGGCACGGCGTTTGGCAATCCCTTGTATCACTGGTCGCAGTTAGAGCTGAAAGCGTTCTTTAATTGCGAGCTGGAAATCAACGAAGAAAATGCCGAACTCATTTGGGACTGGTGTAACGAATATATCCGTTTGAACAACATTACGCCCCAAAAGCTGATTGAAAGCTCTAACGTTTCGCACATTTTCACCACCAACGAAGTATTCGACGATTTGACGACGTTTGAAAAAATCGCGCAAAAGGGGTATAAATTCAAGGTTATCCCTGCCTTCCGTGCGGATAAGATTATGAATATCGACGCCAAAGCGTATAACGAATTTGTGGCAAAGCTTGGTCAAGTAGACGACCTTACGGCTTTGGAAGAAAAATTAGAAGAACGCTTGCAGGCGTTTATCCAAGTGGGCACGACGGCAAGCGATATCGCTTTGGAAAGCGTATACCCCGTATCGGATAGAACGGACGCGGAAAAGGTATTTGCAAAACGCAGAGCAGGTAAGGACGTTACCGAAGAAGAAACCAAGGTATTCAAGGGATATTTAACCTATTATCTTTTCAAGCTGTATGCAAAATACGGTATCGCCACCGAATTGCACGTAGGCGCAATGCGTAATAATAACGCCGTTATGCTGGAAAAGCTTGGGTTGGATACGGGCTTTGACAGTATTGCCGAAGACAACAGTATCAAGTATATGTCCCGTCTTTTCGATAGGCTCAACAGCGAAAATGCGTTGCCTAAGACGATTGTGTTCAACTTGAACCCCAAAATGAACACGGAAATCATGACGCTGATCGGCTCGTTCCAAAGCGACGAAGCAAGGGGCAAAATGCAATACGGCCCTGCGTGGTGGTTCTTGGATAACAAAGTAGGTATGGAAAAGCATTTGGAAGATTTGACGGCAACGGGACATCTCGGCGCGTTTGTGGGCATGCTTACCGACAGTCGTTCGTTCCTGTCCTATCCCCGTCATCACTATTTCCGCCGTATCCTTTGCAACTACTTGGGTACAATGATGGAAAAGGGTGAAATGACCAAAGACGAAGCGTTCGTCGGAAAGGTCGTACAGGACGTTTGTTATTATAACTCTATTCGCTATTTGAATATGAAGTAAATAAACAATAAATAATTAATTACAAGAGGTATTATGATGGATAAATGTATTCCCGTAGTCGTCATTAAGGAATTATCCGAAACGGATAAAATTTTAACGGCGCTTCAAAACAACGGCATCAACTGCGCGGAAATCACCTTCCGTACGGCATGCGCTGCGGACGCTATCGCGTACGCCGTGAAGAACTATCCCGACATGAACGTCGGCGCAGGCACGGTTATCAACGCTACGCAATGCGAACAGGCGTTAAAGGCAGGCGCGAAGTTTATCGTTTCGCCCGGGCTTTCCGTTCCCGTAGCGATGATGTGTAAGGAAAATAACGTACCGTATTATCCCGGTTGCGTAACGCCTACCGAAATTATGCAGGCGTTGGAGCTGGGGATTACTATCGTGAAGTTCTTCCCTGCGCATATCTATGGCGGCTTGAAAGCTATGAAAGCTTTGGCAGGACCCTTCCCGCAAATCAAGTTTATTCCTACGGGTGGGGTAGATAGAAACAATATCGACGAATTTTTGGCATGGGAAAAGATTTACGCCGTAGGCGGCAGCTTTTTCGTGCAAGAATCATTAGCAAAAATGGAGGAAAAATAAAATGAAAAAAGTGGTAACGTTTGGGGAATTGATGTTAAGACTTGCCCCTGAAAACTATTTGAGATTTGTACAGACGGAAAAATACGAAGCGACGTTCGGCGGCGCGGAAGCAAACGTTTCGGTGTCCTTGGCAAATTACGGCGCGGACGTAGCGTTCGTTACGAAATTGCCTACGCACGAAATCGGACAAGCGGCGGTGAATAGCTTGCGCAAGTACGGCGTAGACACTTCCAAAATCGTCCGCGGCGGCGAAAGAGTAGGTATCTACTACTGTGAAAAGGGCGCAAGCCAAAGACCTTCCAAAGTCATTTACGACAGAGCGTATTCCGCTATTGCCATGGCGAAGAAAGAAGACTTCGACTGGGATAAAATCTTCGACGGTGTAGAATGGTTCCATTTTACGGGCATTACACCCGCTTTAAGCGACGAAGTTGCGGAAATTTGTATAGAAGCTTGTAAAGTAGCAAAGGCGAAAAATATCACCATTTCTTGCGATTTGAACTTCCGTAAAAAACTGTGGACGAAGGAAAAAGCGGGCAAGGTTATGTCTAAGCTTTGTCAGTATATCGATTACTGTATCGCCAACGAAGAAGACGCGAAAGACGTATTCGGTATCGAAGCGGATAACACCGACATTTACGGCGGTAAGCTCAATCGCGAAGGGTATATCTCCGTTGCGAAAAAACTCACGGACGCATTTAATTTCAAGGGCGTTGCAATCACGCTCCGTGAAAGCAAATCGGCAAACGACAACGACTGGTCGGGTATGCTGTATACGGGCGGCGAAGCGTATTTTAGCAAGAAATATTCCATGCATATCGTTGACCGCGTAGGCGGCGGCGACAGCTTTGGCGGCGGCTTAATCTATTCGCTCTTGAACGGCGTTGCTCCCCAACAGGCAATTGAATTTGCCGTAGCGGCAAGCTGTTTGAAACACTCTATCGAAGGGGACTACAACTTGGTATCCGTTGCCGAAGTGCAAAACCTTGCAGGCGGCGACGCAAGCGGCAGAGTGCAAAGATAAAAATTCTTAAACGATACGAAAGAGCGGTGTTTTGCAGGCAAGATATCGCTTTTTCCGTATAATGGAGTGGACTATGGATAAATATATCATAGGCATTGACCTTGGCGGTATGAGCGCGAAAGCAGGGCTGTTTTCCCTATCGGGTGAATTATTGCATTGCGCGCGTGCCAAAACGGATAAAAAGGACGGCTTTGAAGGCACGGTAGACGTGCTTGCCGCGCTTGCAAAGCAGGTGGCAAAGGAAGTCGGCGCGGATATTACGGACGTACAGGCGATAGGCGTCGGCTCTCCCGGGGTGGTGGACAGCCGCCTGGGGACGGTTCTTCGTTGGAGTAATTTCGAATGGACGGACGCTCCGCTTGCAAAAACGCTTTCTAAAAAGACGGGTTGTCCCGTATACGTTGCCAACGACGCCAACGTAGCGGCTTTGGGCGAAGCGAAGTTTGGCGCTACGGCGCAGTACCAAAGCAGTATTTTGTTGACTATCGGCACGGGTGTGGGCGGCGGTATCGTCTTTGACGGAAAGCTAATCGAAGGGTATAAAAGCGCAGGCGCAGAGCTTGGGCATATCACCATTCGAGAAGGGGGTATTCCCTGCGCTTGCGGTAGATGCGGCTGTTATGAAAAATACGCGTCCGCATCGGCGTTAATTTTACAAACCCGTCGCGCCATGGTAGAAGATTTGGATAGCTCTATGTGGCAGCTTGTCGACGGAAAAATTGAAAACGTAGACGGCAAAACGGCGTTTACGGCGGCGCGCCAAGGGGATAGAACGGCGAAAAAAGTCATTGAACAGTTCGTGGGATATCTTTCGGAAGGCATTGCCGACTTTGTCAACATTTTGCGTCCCGAAGCGATTGTGCTTGGCGGCGGAATCGCCAACGAAGGGGAAGACCTGTTTGCGTCTTTACGTGAAGCGGTGGATAAAAGAACGTACGTTGCTATGGATATCGTGCCTTTGAAAATCGTCGGGGCAAAGCTTGGCAATAAGGCGGGTATGTACGGCGCGTACTGCTTAACGCAACAAGATAAAAGCTAACGAAAAACCACGCCAAATCACCCCAAAAGTTTGCTTGACTTTTGGGGTGTAATCATGGTCGTTATTTTTATAAAATAAAAATTTTACAAAGCTTTTTCAAATCGTTGACAAAACAAAAAACTTGTGATATAATCAAAAGCCTATGATTTTTTTAGCGAGGCTATAAAGCTATGGAATACTTTCTTCCTATCTTCAACCAAATGTTGGTGTTGTTTGCGTTAATCGTCATAGGCTTCGTATTAGCACGGGGTAAATTTCTCCCCGATAGTACGACGGCTGTTCTTTCCAAGCTCGAAAATATCGTGCTTGTTCCTGCGTTAGTGTTGGGGACGTTTATCGAAAACTGTACAATTTCTACCTTATCGCAGGTATGGCCGCTGCTCGTTATGAGCATCGCTATGACGGTTATCTTCGCCGTGCTTTCTTGGGTATGCACCAAGTGGTACTACAAGGAAGGCTATGCGCAAAAGGTGGCAATGTACTGTTTGATCTTTTCAAACTTCGGGTTTATGGGCAACGCCATTTTTTCGTCGCTCTTTGCGGATATCTTTTTTGAATACGTCTTGTTCACCTTGCCCCTTTGGGCAATGGCGTACGGTTGGGGTGTGCCTACGCTTTTAATCCCTGCCGAACACAAAGAAAAACCGACCCTGTATTCCCGTATCAAGCCGTTTATCAATCCCATGCTCGTTTGTATGCTTATCGGTATGGTTATCGGGCTGACGGGCTTAGGCGCGTATATGCCGAAGCCAATTATGCAGGCGATTGACTCTTCCGCGGCGTGCATGTCGCCTATCGCTATGCTTTTAACGGGGATTACCCTTGCACGGCTGGACCTGCTTGCGCTTATCAAGCGTTGGAGATTGTACGTAGGCACGGCAATTAAGCTGCTTGCTTTTCCTTTGATTATGCTTGGGATTATCGCGCTGTTGAACGTACTGCCGACAAGCTTATTTATCAACGAAGTCTTTTTCAAATGCGCGATATGCGTAGCGACAATGCCCACGGGCTTGACGTCCGTATTCGTGCCTGCGGCGTATGGAAAGGACAGCTCGGAGGCGGCGGGGCTTGCGCTGATTTCGCACGTCTTTTCGTTGGGGATGATACCGCTGTTTTTCATGTTGTTACAGCTTGTCATTGCATAATAAAACGCGATTAGTCGGTTATGTTTTTTGTCCGAAAACGGCCTGTTGCAAGCGAACGGAAGTTGGTCGTCAGTTCTTCTATTTGCGTAATTTTTGTTAGTAAGGCGTAAATATTCAAAAAAAACCTTGACAAAAATCGGAAATAGGTATACAATAATAGTATGATAAAATAAAAAAGGTAGGGAAACGACATGAAAGCTCAAAAACCCGACACGCCCGTAACGGCAACACAGCCTACGCAACCACCCAAAAACTGGGCGGTCAACTGTCCTAAATGCGGCGCAACACTCAATTTGAAGGAAGGGGGTTATGCGTTCCTTTGTCCCGTTTGTAATTCCATTTTGAAAATTAGAACGGACGAAAGACCGGTAATCGAACAAAAGGAAGAAAAATATTTACAGGTTCGTCTTACGGAAAAGACGACGGAGCTTTTGAAATGGAGCGAAGCGGAAATGGCAAACTCCAAAAAAGCGCAAAAGGCGGCAAAGGTGCTTTGGAAGGAACGCGCCATTCACGCGCTTACCTACGAAATTATGAACGGCGCTACTCCCGTTTCTAAGCGTAAGGCGAAAAAGAAAGCCAAAAAGCTTGTCAAGAAAGCGGAAAACACCGCTGTAAAGGATACTTTGGAAACGTTGCTCGCTGGCAATGCCAACACCGAAGAAACGCTTACCGTAGCGTTCAGCGCAAAGGGCTTTACACTTGTATAAAAAATAACTCCCAAGCCAAACGGCTTGGGAGCTTTTGTTTGTCAAAGGGGATTACAAAAGGCTTGCAGCGTCCTTGTCGCACACAATCGTAACGAAGGGGTGCAGCTGTAAAACGGAGGCGGGGAGTTCGGGGGTAACGGGGCCTTGTACCATGCCTTTCACGGCTGCGGCTTTGTTCTTGCCCGAAACGACCATAAGAATGGAC
>JAZTWF010000032.1:0-3682 GCA_045635725.1 Candidatus Scatosoma sp.
GTCCAGTTTTCATACAAATCACAACGGAATACGCGCGCAACCACTGAACCCGTTATATCGCTGCCGCCGCGGCTGAACGTTTTGATATGCCCGTCTTCGTCTAATCCGTAAAACCCGGGAATGACGTAACAGTCCTTATTCACAAATTTACGCGCAAGCTCTTGCGTGGCGATAAGGTCAAGCTCGCCTTTGGAAAAGCGGATAAACTCCGCCGCGTCTAAAAACGTGTACCCAAGATAGGTGGCAATCAGCTTTGCGTTGAGATATTCTCCCCTTGAAAGGGCGAAATCGACGTTGGCTTCGGGGTTGGAGATTTGCCGACGCAAAAGCGCAAGCTCTTCTTCTATGGGAAAATTAGAGACAAGCGTTGCAATTTCGCGGAACACGTCGCAAATTTCCGCAAAGCCTTTATCAAACGTTTGCTTTTGAAAACGCCCTAAATAGCATTCCAGCAACAAATCGGTTACCTTTTTGCTCTTTTTATTTTTCTTCCCGGGCGCGGAAACAACGACAAGCTTTCTATCGCCGTCCGCCCGTACTATTTCGCAGCATTTGCGAATATTTTCACTGCACGCCAAGGACGTGCCGCCGAATTTACATACGGTGTTCATTTTTTTATCCTTTTTTTCTACTTTTGTAACAAAAACACGTAAACGTGTGCCGTTTTTTATTCCACAACGTCCAAAATCAACGGTTTTTCTTCGGGCTTATTCACCCCGATTTTCGTTGCTTGCAGCAGCCGTTTTTCAGACGCGGCAAACCCTTCTTCTTTGCTTGAATACAGCGTGGCGATAACGTCGCCTTTGCAAATACGGTCGCCCGTTTTCGCATGCAAATAAATACCTGCCGACATATCGATAACGTCTTCCTTGGTGTTTCTTCCCGCCCCAAGGAGTAAGCTTGCCACGCCGTAGCCTTCCGCGTCTACGCCGACGATATATCCGTCCGTAGGCGCAAGCACGTCACGGGTATATTTCGCAACGGGGAACCGTTCGGGGTTATATATCCATTCCTGTTCGCCCCCTTGCGCTTCTACCATACGAGCAAGCGTATCCAAAGCCGTTCCGTTTGCAAGCGTTTCTTTCGCCATAGCTTCGCATTTGGCGTAATCGCCCTTTTCGGCAAGGCAAAGTATATGCGCGGCAAGCGCGATACAAAGGGCTGTCAAATCTTCGGGGCCGTTGCCCTTTAACGTTTGAATGGCTTCCACCACTTCAAGGGCGTTACCGATTGCGTTACCAAGCGGTCTATCCATATCGGTAATCAACGCGCGCATGCGTTTGCCTGCGCGTTTGCCGATTTCCACCATCCATTCGGCAAGACCGCGGCTGTCTTCCACCGTTTTCATAAACGAACCGCTGCCCGTTTTTACGTCCAGCACGATACAATCGTCGTCCGCCGCAAGCTTTTTGCCCATAATACTCGATACGATAAGCGGAACGCTGTCCACCGTAGCCGTAACGTCGCGAAGGGCGTACAAAAGCTTATCCGCAGGCGCAAGCTCTGCGCTTTGCCCGACGATAGCCACCCCCACTTCGTTGACGATATCCTTGAATTTTTCTACGGGAATGTCGGTGCGGAAGCCTTTAATGGATTCCAGCTTATCAATCGTACCGCCCGTATGCCCCAAGCCACGTCCGCTCATTTTGGCAACTTTGACGCCAAGGCTTGCCACGATAGGCATAACGACAAGACTTGTCTTATCGCCTACGCCGCCCGTCGAATGTTTATCCACGCGCAAACCGTGGATATCCGAAAAGTTGAGCTTATCGCCCGAATCGCGTACGGCAAAGGTAAGCGCCGCCGTTTCTTCCAAGTTCATGCCTTGGAAGTAGATTGCCATACACAGCGCCGCCACTTGATAATCGGGGATTTCCCCTTTGGTATATCCTTCGATAACCCAACGGATTTCCGCTTCGGAAAGCGTTTCACCGTTGCGTTTCTTTTGGATTACGTCATACATTCTCATCGACTTATATCCCCTTTTCCAAAGGAAAACGGCAATAATTCGCCAAGCGTATAACGGCGAATGTTCTCAGGCGAACCTAAAATAACACGGAAGGTATAATCGCAAAATTCCATAAGCGTTTGTCTGCAAACGCCGCAAGGTGTGCAAATTTCGTTAAGGGTATCCCCTTTTCCGCCTACAATGGCGATTGCCGAAAACTCACGCTCCCCTTCGCTAACTGCCTTAAAAAGCGCGGTGCGTTCCGCACAGTTGGTCGGTGAGAACGCCGCGTTTTCGATATTGCAGCCCGTATACACTTTGCCGTCCTTGGTTAAAAGCGCCGCGCCAACGGAAAACCCCGAATAGGGCGCGTATGCCTTTTCGCGCGCTTCCAAAGCGCGTTCTAATAATTCTCTATCCGTCATTTGACAATCTCCTTTAAGAAACTTGTTCCAAAAATACCGTCGCTATCCAAGCCGAACCATTCCAAAACGGTAGACCCGATATCGGCAAAGCTGTCACGCACGCCAAGGTCGACGTTTTCTTTGAGCTGTTTCCCATACGCAATCATGGGCGTGTATTCTCTTGAATGGTCGGTGGACGGGGTTGCAGGGTCGCAACCGTGGTCGGCGGTGATAATCAATATATCGTCGTCCTTCAACAAAGGCAACAATTCCTTTAACCGTTTATCAAACGCCGTCATAGCGCGCGCATAGCCCTGCACGTCGTTGCGGTGTCCGTAAATCATATCGAAATCGACAAGGTTGATAAAGCAAAGTCCGTTAAAATCGCGTTTTGCAAGCGCTATCGTCTTATCCATGCCGTCTTCGTTATTGACGGTGGGATAGCTTTCGGTGAACCCTTTCCCTGCGAAAATATCGTAAATCTTCCCCACCGAAATGACGTCCAAGCCCGCGTCCTTTAATACGTCCGCCATAGTAGTAGACGGCGGTTGCAAGGAATAATCGTGACGGCGCGGCGTACGCGCAAACGGGTATTCTCCCGTAAACGGACGGGCAATAACCCGACCGACGCCGTGCTTGCCCACAAGCAATTCTCTTGCCGCTTTACAATAGGTGTACAGCGTTTCAACGGGCACGATATCTTCATGTGCGGCAATTTGGAATACGCTATCCGCCGACGTATAAACAATGAGTTTGCCCGTGCGGATATGTTCTTCCCCGTAGTCTTTGATAACTTCCGTACCCGAGTAGGGTTTATTACACAAAACACCCCTGCCCGTTACGCGCGAAAATTCGTCTAACAGCTCCTTAGGAAAGCCGTCGGGGTAGGTAGGCAACGGATTTTCCGAATACACGCCTGCGATTTCCCAGTGTCCGATTGTGGTGTCCTTTCCTTTGGACGATTCGGTCATTTTGGCATAGCATGTATGCGTTGAATGATTTTTTTCGCCTATTCCGTCAATGTGGAAAAGCCCCATTTGCGTGAGCGTGGGGCAATCAAAATCAGGGTGGCTACGAATAGAACGGAGCGTGTTACTCCCTTCATCGTTCCAAAGCGCGGCGTCGGGCATTTCGCCGATACCTACGCTATCAAGCACGATTAAAAAGGCTCTCTTTGCCATAGTAACTCCTTTTTTATTTACGCAAGCGCAAGCGCAATCTCCATCATTTTGGTAAACGACGTTTGACGTTCTTCCGCCGTGGTGTTTTCTTCGGGGTAAACGAACGAATCGCTGACGGTGCAAATGCACAGCGCTTTCTTGCCTGCGCG
>JAZTWF010000033.1:0-2672 GCA_045635725.1 Candidatus Scatosoma sp.
GTAACGTTATACGAAACGCCCGTCGGCTTTAAGTTTATCGGCGAAAAAATCAAACAATGGGAAACGGATAATAAACACACCTACGTGTTCGGTTTTGAAGAATCCTGCGGTTATTTGCGCGGAACGCATTCCCGTGATAAAGACGCCGTCGTTGCGTCCATGCTTTGCGCGGAAATGGTTTGCTATTATATGTATATCGGCAAAACGGTGTACGCAAGATTACAGGAAATTTATCAAAAATACGGCTTTGTGCTTGACTGCACGCTGTCCGTGCAATATAGCGGCTTGAACGCCATGAAGGAAATGAACGCCGTAGTGGACGGCTTAAAAACGCTTTCCGTAAAAGAGCTTGGCGGTATGAACGTCGTGGCACTCCGCGATTACAGCGCGGCAAAACGCGTCGTAACGGCTACGGGCGAAACGCAAACGCTGGATATCCCTAAATGCAATTGCGTGTATTATGAGTTGGAAGGCGGTTCGTTCGTTTGCGTTCGTCCTTCGGGGACGGAGCCTAAGCTCAAAATTTACTATTCGCTCAAAGCGGAAAACGAACAGGCGGCAAACGCCCGTCTTGACGAAATGAAAGCAGCGGTAAACGCTTTGCTTGAACAGGCGAAAAAATAAACGTAAAATTGTAATCGATCACGACGGTTGTATGCATTTACGATTATTATAATCTTTCGATTTTTCACGCCCTGCCGCAATCGGCAGGGCGTAATTATATAAAAATATTTCACACAAAAAGTTTGTGAAAGAATCCCACAAAAGTGTGAAAGAATTTCTATTGCAAACGCCCGTGCGCGTGGTATACTATAAACGAATACAATGATTATATCATTGAAAATATAGGAGAAATAAACTTATGAGAATGCCTGTTTTAGACAAGAACTTTTATCCCATGATCAAAGCTTTGAAAGACTTTGAAACGACCGTAAAAAATAGCGGTAAATCGGTTAAAGTAACGTTGGTTGCCGAACGCAGCGGCGGTTATAATTACGTATACAGCTACGACGCTTTGGCGGACGGCGTAAACGACGCGCTCAACTTCCGCGTAGCGGAACGTTTGGCAAAAACCATTTTGTGGGTAGTCGGCGGTTTCAAAATTTCCGTTGCCGGCAGCAAGTCCGTATACGAATATCTTAAACAAGCGTACACCCTGCAAGGTCTTCGCGCGTTTGACGTAGATTTTATGAGCGGCGTTTACGAACGTCCTTTTGAAGTGGAATGGTTAGAAGAAAACGAAATTCCTACGCAAAAGAATAACTCCGTACGCGTAGGCGGTTACTTAAACGGTTGCCGTATCGGTTTCGACGCAGGCGGATCGGATAGAAAGGTCAGCGCGGTTATCGACGGCGAAGTGGTATACAGCGAAGAAGTCGTTTGGAACCCGAAGGTTACCGAAGATCCTACCTATCACTATAACGAAATTTTGACGGCTATGAAGACGGCGGCAAGCAAAATGCCCACCGTAGACGCTATCGGCGTATCTTCCGCAGGCGTATACGTAGACAATAAAATCATGGTTGCGTCCTTGTTCATTAAGGTAGACAAGAGCAAATACGGTGATTACGTAAAGAATATGTATATCAACGTAGCCAAGGAAATGAGCAAGGAATACGGCAAGGAAATTCCTTTGGAAGTAGCCAACGACGGCGACGTTACCGCTTTGGCAGGCGCTATCGATTTGGAAGACAACGGCGTTTTGGGTATCGCTATGGGTACGAGTGAAGCGGTAGGCTATATCAACACCGACGGCGGCATCAACGGTTGGCTTTCCGAGCTTGCCTTTGCGCCCGTAGACTTCAACGAAAACGCTATGCAAGACGAATGGAGCGGTGACTTTGGCGTTGGCTGTAAATACTTCTCGCAAGACGCGGTTATCAAGCTTGCGGAATACGGCGGCTACACGTTTGAAGAAGGCTTAACGCCCGCGCAAAAGCTTAAGGTTGTTCAAGCTATGATGGACAACGGCGACGAGCTTGCGAAACAAATTTATACCGATATCGGTATTTATCTTGCACACACCATTCCGTTCTACGCAATGTTCTACGATATCAAGCACATGCTTTTGCTTGGCCGTGTTATGGGCGGTAAAGGCGGCGATATCATTTTGGCAACCTGCAAAGAAGTGCTTGCGCAAGACTATCCCGAATTTGCAACGCTGGATATCGGTTTGCCCGACGAAACGAATAGACGCGTAGGGCAAAGTATCGCGGCGGCGTCCTTGCCTGCAAACGAATAATTCTAAGGAGCAAATACGTATGAAATGTTTTAAGAACGCAACCGTATACGTCGAAGGCGAAGGCTTGAAAAAGACGACGGTTTGTTTCGACGAAAAAATCCAAAAAATCTCCCGTTGCGCCGATAAAACGGCGGAAGTGATTGAACTTCCCGAAAACGCTATCGTATTGCCTGGATTTATCGACCAACATATCCACGGCGCAGGCGGTTCGGACGGCATGGACGGCACGGTGGAAGATATCACGATTATTGCAAATACCGTAGCTGCGGAAGGCACGACGAGCTTCCTTGTTACCACCATGACGCAAAGCGTAGAAAATATCACCAAGGCAATGCAAGCCGTTAAGACGTACCGCGAAGCGAATAGCAAGCAGGGTGCAAGAGTGGCTGGTATCCACTTAGAAGGGCCGTTTATTGCGGCGGCGCATAAA
>JAZTWF010000034.1:0-1656 GCA_045635725.1 Candidatus Scatosoma sp.
CTTATGTCCTATATCTTCGAAAAGGTTTTTAGCCAAAACAACTTTTTAAACACCGAAAAGCCACAATGGCTTACCGATTTGTTGTTGAAAATCTTTTCCCCTGAAAATATGCATTGGACCGTGAAAGACGTTACCGAAAACGCGCCTTTCAGCCACCCCCATCTTATACGTCTCTTCAAACAATATGAAGGCTGCACGTTAATCGAGTATCTTACACGCGTCAAAATGCAACACGCTTGCGAGCTTTTGGTGTCTTCGGATATGTCCATTCTCGCTATTGCGATGGCTTTGGGATATAGCGACTCTAGCCATCTAAATCGAACGTTTAAGAAAATTTATAATCTAACACCATCCGAATATAGACAGCAAAATAAAAAAACTTTTTAACCTTGTTTTCACACATTACAAAATCTTGCAAAAGGCGAACTTCTATCTAAAAAGAGTTCGCTTTTTTACTTTATTTCTTTTCCAATTTCATACATACAACGAACGTAATATCCGTAAAATCGTAAGGGTGCTCTGCAAAGCCGCTTGCGCAAAAAATATGCGTAGGGTTCCCATTTTCATCAAATAAAACGGACGGCCTTTCCAAATTTCCTTGCGTTGTCTTTCTTCCATCTGTCCATTCGATTGTTCTGGAATATACTTTGGGATCTTCCCCGATTTCAAAATCCATACAATCGTCGCTTTCCGCATAAAAGCCGCTACCCCATTCGCCCGTCACGCCATACGCGCCATTTTTTACGTCGTCTTTGGTGATTAAGCAAAATTTCTTCTTTCCTGCGTCATACCAAATAAACGGATCTTCAATGTGCATATTTTCATCGGGGAAATCCAGTATCGGTTTGTCCGAAAGGCGCTTAAATTCCCCATCGGGTTTATCCGCAACGGCAATCCCTAATTTCAAAGGTTTACCAAATGCGCTACGCGATTTATAAATCATATACGTTTTTCCGTCGGGCATAATAGCAACCGACGGATTGGTCGTGACCGTACAATCCCAATACCTGCAATCTCGCGGTTCTAAAAGCGGCACGTCCTTGCGAACAAATTCCCCATTTATATCGTCTGCGACTGCAACGCCAATACGCTTTCTATTCCATGTTTCTTCACCATAGCACTGAGAAACGTCGGCTAAGCTCGTCGGGATATCTCCGCCGTATGTCGTTCCCATATAATAGAGATAAAATTTCCCGTTATATTCTTTAATACAGGTATTATGCGTGCTCATGCCGTCAAAATACTCACGCCCACGCCGCGGTAATGCAACATTTTGGAAATGGTATGGACCTTCAGGCTTATCCGCGACCGAGTGGATAATTTCGCTGTTGAACAGCCAGTTCCAACCAAAACCGTATTCTTTTTTCCAGCGAGAAGAAAACATATGATACTTTCCGCCCGATTTAATCACAGAGCAATCCCAAACGTAATAACCATCTAGCTTTAACGCGATACTTGCTTTTCCTGCTTTATATCCAAACGTATTGTTCATTTCTCTTTCTCCATTTTAATAGAATGTTCAAGGTAGCTATTTCTACGCCCCCGAAAGCTGTATGTCTTCGGGGGCGTACTGCCGCTATTTGTGTTTATGATATTCCTAATCTGTTATCAATCTTCCTTCTTTTTGGTCAACATGTATGCGCCGACAAGCATCAA
>JAZTWF010000035.1:0-5317 GCA_045635725.1 Candidatus Scatosoma sp.
TGCCAAAGGTTTTTGTCCTTGGAATAGTTGGTTTCGCGGTTGATTTTCAAAGGCACGTTGTGCGCTTCGGCGTAATCGATTTCTTCTTCACGCGACTTTATCGACCATTCTCTCCAAGGCGCGATAATCGTCATATCGGGCGCAAACGCTTTTATCGTGAGCTCGAAACGGACTTGGTCGTTCCCCTTACCCGTACAGCCGTGGCAAATGGCGTCAGCCCCTTCCTTTTTCGCAATTTCCACAATGCGCTTTGCGATAACGGGACGGGCAAACGACGTACCCAAAAGATATTCTTCATACTTCGCGCCTGCCATCATGGTAGGCACAACGTAATCGTCTACAAATTCGTCCGTCAAATCTTCTACGTACAGCTTGGACGCGCCTGTTTTTAACGCCTTTTCTTCCAAACCGTCCAACTCATCCGCTTGACCGACGTTGCCGCTGACCGCGATAACTTCGCAGTTGTTGTAATTTTCTTTGAGCCAAGGAATAATAATCGACGTATCCAAACCACCCGAATAGGCAAGTACTACTTTTTTAATATCCTTTTTATCCATAATCATCTCTCCTTCAAAAAGATTTGTTTTTGCATATTTATGCATATATTATACACCCACAAATCCCGATTGTCAACGCGTTTTTTACCTTTATTTATAAGTTTTTTTGAATATTTTTCGCATATATTGCATAAATGTATAAAATTATGAATAAAGTGCTTGTTTTTGCATAAAATTTTGCATATTTTTGCATACGTTATCTTTCCGCCCTTTTCATAAAAAAAAGTAAACGCCGTATTCTAACGGCGCATGCCCTTTTACACTTGACAAAAGGCGCGCTTTTTTATATAATAAACAAAAAACAACGGAGTGTATTATGTCGCCTTTTACCGTTTCTCCTATCGGATATATGCGTTCGGAGCTGCCCGAAAAATTCGGTGTGCCCCGTCAAAGCGGACGCGCCCCGTCCCTGCTTTCGCGTATCGTGCTTCTGCCCCCGTACGACACGGAAGAGGCGTTTCGTGAAATAGAAGGGTTTTCGCATATTTGGCTGTTGTTCGATTTTTCTATGGCAAGAAAAGACGGTTGGTCGGCAACCGTCCGTCCGCCGCGGCTTGGCGGCAACAAACGGGTGGGCGTGTTCGCAAGCCGTTCCCCCTTTCGCCCCAACCATATCGGGCTTTCCTGCGTTAAGCTTGTCGGGTTAGAACGCACGAAGGACGGGCTTTGCTTGCAGGTGTTGGGCGCGGATTTGTTGGACGGAACGCCCATACTTGATATCAAACCCTACTTGCCCTTTGCCGATTGTATTCCCACCGCAACGGGCGGTTACGCCGCGGAGCGTGAGAATTACCGATTAAAGGTAGACTTTCCCCTTGCGTTGCAAGCGCAAATCCCCGAAGACAAACGGGAAGGCTTGATAGAATGTCTCGCCGACGATCCGCGTCCGTCCTATCACGACGATATAACCCGTATCTACGGCATGGCGTTTGGCGGATATCAAATCCGTTTCCGTGTGGAAAAGGATACGCTATACGTTGTCGACGTACAAAAAACGGTGTAAGAAAAGCTCCGCTTGGCAGCGGAGCTTTTGTTTTTATCTTTGTTTGCCTTTATAGAAAATAGCCAGTGTGCCGCAGCCTGAGTGCGTACCGATTACGCTGCCTACGTAATGCACGAAGATAGGTGCGCTGGGATACTTTTCTTTGAGCAAGCCCTTGACGTATTCCACGTCTTCCATGCAATCGCCGTGACTGATAAAGATAGGGTCATTCTCTTGCAGCGTAGCCGTTTCTTCCATTTGTTCCACCAAAGAGCGCAACGATTTTTTCCTGCCGATTGCTTTGCCGATAGGCACTAAATGTCCTTCGTTATCCACGTGCATAACGGGTTTGATTTTAAGGATAGACCCCACCAAAGCGGTGGTGGCGGATACCCTGCCGCCCCGTTTTAAGTGGAATAAATTATCCACGGTAAACAAATGACAAATATGCAATTTTAAGCTTTCCACATAATCCGCCGTTTCGTCCAAGGTATGCCCAAGGTCGGCATACTTCACGGCGTAGTCCAGCAATAAACCTTCCCCCATGGACGCCGATAAGCTGTCTACCATACGGATTTTGCGTTTGGGATACGTCTTAGAAAGCTCTCTTGCCGCAACAATAAAGCTGCCTGCCGTGCCCGAAAGACCCGAAGAAAAGGCGATAATCAGCACGTCGTTGCCCTGTTGTAAGCTTTTTTCTATATACTGTTTCGCCGTTTCGCCCGTTACTTGATAGGTGGTGGGCATAGCCCCTTCGCGCAGTTTTTGATAAAATTCCTTTTCGGTAATTCTTTCTCCGCTTTCCCCTTCGTAATTGACGTTGTTCATGGTAAACCCAAGCCGTACGCACGTAACAGCGTGCTCGTTGTAATATTCCTGCGGCATATCGCAGCCTGAATCCGTGATAATATCAAATTTTCTTGCCATTTGTATAACTCCTTTTTATTTGATTACGTTAAATTTTTTAATGCGTTCCGCTTCAAATTCTACCTTTACGAAATACGTTCCGTTTTGACAGGCAAGCTCTAACCGCGGCAGACCCGTCAAATCGAAATATTCCCCGAATTTTTCGGCAAAGTCCTGTAAAATAAGCGCTTTACAGGCTTCGCTAAGTACCGATTTATCCGCCTGTATCACGCTATGGATACGCGCAAGCTCGTAATTTCTTCCCTTTTGCATACTCACAAACTCCTTTTCAGCAATCGCCGTATACCGCCCACGATACCGACGTATTTTTTCGTGGGGTCGAATAGCTTGCGTTTCCCCGTCAAAAGATTATTTGCAAGCGTCTTTACAGACGAATGAATATCCGAAAATTCACCACCGTAAATGCCGTATTCTTCGGGCAAAATGCCCAAAAGCGGTGTTTTGAGTATTTGCGAAATTTCCTGCGGATACAAGCTTTCTCCGCCGATTAGAAGGTCGCCGCGCACCTTATTCACCACCAAGGAAACGTCTTTTAAGGCGTAGCTTTTTAGAAGCGTTATCACCTTGTCCGCGTCACGGATTGCCGAAACGTGCGGCGTGGTAACCACCATGGCTTCGTCGGCGCAAGCCGCCGCCCTGTGAAACCCGTCGTCCACCCCTGCAGGGCAATCGATAAACACGTAATCAAACTGCGGCGCAAGACTGTCTACGACAAGCCGTAACGCCTGCGGCGATACGTACCGCTCGGGCGCGGAATGACTGCTGGTAAGTAT
The DNA here is from genome assembly GCA_045635725.1 of Candidatus Scatosoma sp. Lineage (GTDB taxonomy): Bacteria > Bacillota > Clostridia > Christensenellales > Borkfalkiaceae > Scatosoma. Next base: position 3,240 of record JAZTWF010000035.1, read on the forward strand.
GTACAAATTTGCAAATGCAGGGTGTCGCACAAGCGCTTGCTTAGCCCGACATCTGCCTTCGATAACGTCCACCACGTCGTAGGTGACAAACCGTTCTATCCCCGTCACGACGTCTACGTTATTCAAGCCGAAATCGGCGTCGCATAAAAGCACCCGTTCGCCCCGTTTTGCAAGCTGCGCGGAAACCCCTGCGGCGATAGTGGTTTTCCCCACACCGCCCTTTCCCGACGTAACGACGATTTTTCTTGCCATACCTTTCGCGCTCCTTTTTGCATTGCCGTAAAAAAGCGGCATAGCTACAGTATAGCATACACGCAAGGCGCAAAAACCGTCGGGTTTTGTCGATTGTTTGTAACTTTTGCCAAAAAACTTATAGGCTTATTTTACCTTTTTCCACCCTTGTGCGCAAGTTTTTTTACCGTTTTTTCTCTCTACCCTTCTCCCTGCCTTCTCTACCAAAATAAAAAACCACTCTACTGTGAGTAGAGTGGCAAAAAAAAGCGTCCGCAATACCTGCGAACGCCGTATTTATATCATTTATTCTGCTTCAAAATACAAATCCGTGCCGATAAAGCCGACTTGTGCGGAATATGGAGCAAAAACCGCCGTCCGTAACGATACGGTCAAGCGGTTTTCGTTTTCACCTACACTCATGTATTCTAAAAGATTCATGATAAAAATCCTTATGTATTTTATCTGTTACGCTTGCAAAGCTCCTTGCAAACTTCGGAAATTTTCACACCGCGCGCCGAAAGCAAAACAACGGTATGATAGAGCAAGTCTGCCGCTTCGTTGACAACGCCTTGGGGATCTTCGTTCTTTGCCGCAATGACGAATTCCACCGCTTCTTCGCCTACCTTTTTACCGATACGATCTACCCCGCGCGCAAACAAAAAGCTGGTGTACGTGCCGTCTTCGGGGTTCTTTTTATACTCGTCGACAATGCGTTGCAAACGCCCGAACATTTCCCCGCCGATTTCTTTATATTCGCCTTTGAGCTGGTTGACAAATTGCGAATAGCTGTCCTTTTCGGGGCAAGCCTTCCCCTTTTGGCGTACTTTGATAAGCAGCGTCTTGCCTGCGTCGTCCAAAAACGCCACCACAAGTTTTTGCGTATTGCCAAGCGTATCGCCGAATTTTCTAATTTTGCCTACTTCGTCACAGTAATAAACAACGTCCGTTTCAAACGTCTTTTTCACCGCTTCTTCGTTCATTTTGCCAAGCAAAAGCACTTCGCCGCTTTCATAATCCTGCGCGATTACGGGGATAAAGCCTTGCTCGTCATAGCAAATTGCGCTCAAATTAAATTCATTTTTCGTTGACATAACGCACCTCCGTATGGGTTTCTCACCTGTATTATACTACAAATTTCGACTTTCGTCAATAGGGTAGAAAAAAAATTTCTTCCCGTTTCCGTATTTTTTTGGATTTTTTTTCTAATTGAGTACAACGTCCTTCAAGCTTTCGTACTTTTTCAATGCGGCAAGCCGCAATTCTTCGGTATCCATGCGCCCGTCAAACGCTTCGTCCGAAAGCTTTTTCGCCGCAAATACCACCTGCGTGGGATAACGTAAATTCTTGATATCCCCAAGCATTTTTCCCGATTGCCGCGTGCCGAAAAAGTCACCGCCGCCACGCATTTCCAAATCCTTTTCCGCTATCTTGAACCCGTCCGTTTCGTTTTTGAACGTCGACAAACGCTCTCTTGCAACGTCCCCGTCCGAGCCCATCAATAAAAAGCAATAGCTTTTTTCCGCGCCGCGCCCTACGCGCCCACGAAGCTGGTGCAGCTGCGACAGCCCAAACCGTTCGGCGTTGTAGATAATCATCATAGTAGCGGACGGGACGTCCACCCCTACTTCGATAACCGTCGTGGATACCAAGCAATCGTATTCCTTATTCTTAAACGCCGTCATCACTTCCGTCTTTTCCTTGTCCTTCATACGGCCGTGAAGGAGCGCAAAACGCACAGAAGGCAGACGGTTTTTGAGTTCGTCATACAGTTCGGTAACGCTCATAATCGAGCCTTCTTCATCGTCGTCGATTTTGGCGCAAACGAAGTACGCCTGCTTGCCTTG
>JAZTWF010000036.1:0-4566 GCA_045635725.1 Candidatus Scatosoma sp.
CCTTACAGTATGTATTTTTACGATAAATTTCACGCGTGGGCGCGCACGAAGGAAAAAAATCTCTATTTTGGCATAAATTTTGTTAATTTTTTAATATGAATTTACGGAAAATACTTGACGGTCTTTGACGTTTATGATATAATGAATAAAATTATAATTGATTATTATGTCCTATTATTCCCTTTTTGGGGAAAACGACATAATCCGACAACCCCTTATACTACGTATAAAAGTTAACGTAGCCGCGAAAAACAGGAATAAGTGAACACTATGAGAAAATCCACGTTTTACGCATTACTGTTGGCGGCGAGCCTTGGGACGATTGGCGGACTTGCTTTGTCGGCGTATCTTTTCGACGACAACAATAAGCACGTACGTAATATCCGTATCAACGCTTCGCAAGACCCCGTAAGCGATAAGCTGCAATTTAATAATTTATCGCTGTATCCGGGCGATAAAACAACGTATGAAATGAACGTATTCTTCGAAACGTCGGGATTATACGACGCAAAGCTTGTATTCACCGAAAAGAAAGACGGTAATTTACGAAATTACGTTGTCGCCACCTTAACGGCGGACGGAGAAGTTATATATAAGGGTTCTCTAAATCAACTGCTCGGCACTACGCAATGGTTCGAGCTTACCCCCGAAAAAGACGACACGGTGAACATCTCGTTGGTATACGAAATGCCGTTAAGCGTCGAAAACGAAGCACAAGGCACATACGCAACCTTCGACGCGGAGCTCACCGTCGGACGGGGATTAAAAAAAAGAGTAAAGGTTATATGATATGGCGGCAAATTGGAAAAAAATCGGCAAAATTGCAATAGACGTAATTATCTACGTGTTCATTGCCATTTGTATGTTCGGGGTGATCGTCACCATTTCATCGGCAAACTCGGACGGCGCGGCGAATATTTTCGGTCATCAAATGCGTCTTGTTCAATCCCCTTCCATGGAAAAGAGTGAATTTACGGATACAAGCGCGTACGATATTAAGGATATCCCGCTCCTTTCGGTAGTGTTTATCGAAACCGTACCCGAAAACGAAGCGGAACGCACAAAATGGTACGATAGCTTAAAAGAAGGCGACGTACTCACGTTCAAATTTACATACACCAAGCAGGAAACGATTACCCACCGTTTAACGAAGAAAACCCCTATCGAAGGCGGTTGGCTGTTAGAGCTGGAAGGCGACAACAAAACGTCGGAAGACGGCGCGCTTACACAGATTATCAACACGACGTTGAAAAACAGCACCAACTACGTAATCGGTAAGGTTGTCGGCGTTAACTATCCCATAGGGCTTTTCATCTATGCGTTAAAGCAACCCATCGGCTTGATTTTTATCGTTATCGTCCCCTGCCTTGTCATTATCGCATTTGAAGTATTCAAGATTATCACCGTACTCAACGAAGACAAAAAAGCGAAAGCGCTTATCGCTCAACAGCAACAGCAAGAAGAAATCGATAAGCAGCAAAGCGAAATTGAAGAGCTTAAACGGCAGCTTGCCGCTATGCAAAATTTGAAACAAACGGTATCGGAAGAAACAAAGCACGACCCTGCGGAAAACTCTCCCGTAGCGGAAGAAACGAAAACCGATAACGTGTAGGAGGTATTTTATGGATGTAGTTATTACCGTTTTTATGGCATTTGCATGTATCATTAGTGCCTTTGCCATGCTCATTGTGGTGCGCGACATTCTCAAAGAATGGGCGATGCAACGCAAGGAATTGCGCGAAGACGCGAAAGCGAAAGCAACCGCAGCTGCCGCGCCCGTGGTGGTGGAAGAACCCGCTCCCGTTCAGGAAGAAGAAATTGCGCCCGTGGTAGTGGAAGAAGAACCTGCGCCCGTGGTAGAAGAAGCTCCTGCAGAAGAAATCGCCGTGGCGGAAGAAGTGCCTGAAGAAGAAAAGGGTATCGTATTCTCCAAGGCAACGCAAACGTTGGAAGAAAAATATCTTGAACTTCCCGCTAAGCTTCGCGGCTATTACGACGAAATCGTTAAATACGCTACCGTTATGGAAGGCAGCAAACGTTTCAAAAACGCGCGTTACGAAGAATATAAAGTCGGTAACACCCGTCTTGTACGTATGCTTATCAAACGCGGCGTAATCACCTGCGAACTTATCGTTCCCAACAACTCGTTCAAGTCCTACGTGTCCGAAAACAAGCTGTCGGTTAAGATTGCTCCCACCGTTATTAAGGTGTTGGACGAAGCTACGGTACAGGCGGTTAAGGACAGTATCGACATCGTCGTTCAAACGGCAGCGGAAGAAAGAGAGCTGAAAAAGCAACTTGCAAAAGAAAAACGCAAAAAGAGCCGTCAAGAAAAAACCGAAAATCAATAACATTGTATAGGAGTACATAATCATGGAAAAAAGCAACAAGAGTTTTCACTCTATTTTAGCAGCTTTTATCATTGTTTTGCTTTGTAGCGCAATGATCGTTACGGGAACGTATGCCCTGTTCACGGACAACTTCTCCCAAAAGACGGTGCTTAAAGCAGGTACAATGAAGATTAGACTGCTTAGAACCAAGCTCGAATATACCGAATTGAACGCCGAAGGTATGTTTGAAACGAAAACCGACGATAGAACGTTGGTTTACGCGCAACCTGGGGAAGGTGAAACGATTAGCAACGAAAACGTATTCGGTATCAAAAACGACACCTTGCTTATCCCTACCAGCAAATACACGGCTACCATGCGTTTGGAAAACAAGAGCAACGTTGCGTTCAACTACTATTTGACCATCGAAGGTCTTGGCGACGCAGCTAAAAACCACTTCTCCGATAAGCTTACGGTAATCGTGGATACGGACCTTGCGAATACGGCGGAAGGCAAAGCGGGCGGCGAAACGAAAACCACCGTTAGCGCAGCAAATACGCCAATCGGCAACACGGATGCGCCTATCGGCACGGTTGTCATCAACGGCAGCGCGGAATTCACCGTTACCGTTATCTTTGAAGGCGACGCTACTAACGATGCGCAAGCAAAAGAAGCTAACTTCAATTTGGGTATCTACGCAGTACAAGTAACCGCCTAAATAATATATATATAATATTGTAGGCGAAAAAAGCCGATAAAACCGCTTTTCCGTTTGGTTTGTTCCTTACGGAAAGCTGCGGTCTACTTTTAGCATAACAAAGGCTGGATAATTGTTTTTTGTTATTATAAGCGTAGCTTTGATATTACTCACCCGTCCAAGGGAAACCTTGGACGGGTATTTTTTACGCAAAACACTTGCGCTCTGTTCCCCTTTTTGGTATAATAAAACAAGCTTTTACAATTCTTTAACATTTCATTAACAATTCGTTGATACCTATCCGTTATACTATTTCCAAAAGGTGGTGCATTATGGCGAAAATTTTAGTTGCCGAAGACGACAAAGACTTAAACCGTTTTGTTTGCGCAAGCTTACGCGCCCAAGGGTTTGACGTAATTTCCTGCTTTGACGGCGCGCAGGCGTTAGAACAATTAACAACCAACAAATGCGATATGCTGCTCACCGACGTCATGATGCCAAACGTCGACGGATTTGAGCTTGCCAAGCAGGTGCGTTTATTCGACAAAACCCTGCCTATCATATTCATGACGGCAAAGGACGACAAGCCGTCCAAAATGCTTGGCTACCGTATCGGCATTGACGATTACGTGACCAAGCCGTTTGACATGGACGTTCTTATTATGAAGCTCACCGCTATGCTGCGCCGTGCGAAAATCGAAACGGAAAAAATGATTACGGTGGGGAATTTTACCATGAACATAGAAGAACGCACGGCGACGGTAAACGGCGAAGAATTGATTTACCAAAACAGCCACATGCAAGTAGAACTGCAGCGGTGCGTTGCATAAAAAATTAAAAGGAAAGGTATTTTTATGGATTCGGGAAAATTTATTAAAATTCAAGATGGCGTAATTATACGTCGTGATAGTTTAACAGGTTATCATAAGGATAAGTATGACCCAAACGGTTGTCATTATTATGTTGCTTTGTATAATAAAAAAACGAAAGCATATAATATGTATCCTACTTCTCATTATGTTGACCCTAAAAAGAAAACTGATGTAAAAAAAGGGCGTGCTATTTTAATGAAGGTGAAAGGCGCAGATGGTTTTTCGACTGTTTATAAACAAGCTCGAACGAAAGATATTCACGGTCAACCTTTTAGAAGAGATTTTTAAAAATACGAATCAATTGGTTTTTTATCAAATTATCAAAAGAAACGATTGAAAGAATTTTTGAAGAAAAAATAAAGACGCCTTTTGCATTACATGCAAAATCGTCTTTGTGACCCACAAGCATAACGTATTTCAATACGCCCATCAAGGAAGGATTTTTATTCCATTGAACATTTTTATTATATGTGTTTTTTTTAGAAAAGTCAACCGTTTTTACGTGCTTTTTTGAAGATTTGGCGGTGATCGCCTTGGAGGACTGGATAGAAAGCAAAAATTTGCAAATGGATTGCGATTTGCAGGACGTTACGCTGTTTTCTTCCCCTACCTTGCTGGAAATCGTTTGGAACAATCTTTTATCCAACGCCGTCAAATTTACCGACAA
>JAZTWF010000037.1:0-6050 GCA_045635725.1 Candidatus Scatosoma sp.
CGATTCTTCTTCGGCTTTTTTCGCCGCTTGTTTCTTGGCAAGCGCTTCATCTACCAAAATTTTCAGCGCGGCATTTTCTATCAACAAGTTTCCTTCGCTATCCAAAGGCAATCCGTCGGGGTTAAGCGTCAACCGCTCTGCAAACAGTTCGGAATTGAGCAGCGTAACCATATTATCCATAACGTAAGCACCGTACGCGCCGTACACGCCGTACTGGCTGTTGTTTTCCGTTATGGTGTTGGATTTTCTGGGGTTGACGTAGAAGGTGATTTTTGTGCCGTAGTAATTGACGTTTGCCGTCTTCAATACCCCAACGCTGCCACCGACAACGATACCTGCCAGTAAAACCACAATGAGTAATTTTACCTTCCGAAGTAATGTTTTGAAAAGTTCAAACAGGCTAATTTCGCCTTGTTTTTGCGTATTTTCTTCCATCACGTTCTCCTTTTTGTTCACACGAACTACATATGTGTTTCAGAATACATTTTATCCTGTTTTACTATTATATCATCTTTGCCGTCAAATGTAAAGCGTTTTCTTTATTATATATTGTGGGAATGATTAGAAAAAAAGCTTTTCAAAACCAAAAGATTTCGAAAAGCTTTCTTTTTTACGTTTTTATTAATATCGTTTTATCAATATTCGGCGGCAAGCGCAACGGCGTCTTTATTTTGCAGGGTGTATAAATCAAATTCGCTGTCAATATCAAATTCTTCGTCTGCTTCAAACGCCGCTAATTTCGACACCGAAACTTCATAAGCCGTCATGGTTTTACTCTCCGTTTCGGACAGCTTTTTTTGGTATTCGCGGCTTTGAATCCTGCCCGAAACCGCTATCTTCTCACCTACGGTGAGATTTTTCACAAACCGAGCGTTTCTCCCCCATGCGATACAGGGGATATAATCGGATTTGTTATACGCCCGATTGACGGCAATCAGCACGTCGGCAATTTCCCGATTAAAGGGGGTCGTGCGATAGACGGGCGGTTTGCAAATATAGCCGCTAAGCAAAATACTGTTGGGGTTTTTGCCCGTTTCTTCGTCCAAAAGCTCACGGATAAAAACGGTGAGCATAAGCCTTGATTTTCCGTTTTCTATCTTATTATAGCTGCGAAATTGCCCCAGCGCGCTAATGGTTTTACCCTTACAAAGCATACCGCCTTGAATCAACCGCTCAGACAAGGTAATCGGCAAAATATCCGCCTGCCCCGAAAGCCGCATGACCTTGACGAAAAATTCGTAAAAGCCTTCTCCGTATACTTCATGGGAAAAGGTTGCGTCGCTGACAATCTCACCCATAATGTGTACCCTGTTGTTTTTTTCCGTAACGTAGTTCATATAATACCTCCAAGTGTAATTAAGTACATTTTAATTTTTATGTTGCTTACCCGTATTATCGATTGTGTAATTCTCTTTATAAATAAGTTCGCCGATAGGGACAAATTCAAATCCACGGTTTTTCAAGGTAGAAAAAATCATGGGCAAGGCTTCCGCCGTGTGCAAACCGTTGTTGTGGCAAAGGATAATCGACCCGTTTTTCGCCCCGTTGACAATGCGCAGGGCAATCTCCATTCCCGTTAAATTTTTCCAATCCAGCGAATCGACGTCCCATTGAATGGTATACAAACCCATTTCCGAAGCCGTGCTAATCAGCGTGTTGTTATAATCGCCATAAGGCGCGCGGAATAAATCCGTCTTTTGCCCCGTTGCCCGTTCGATTGCCTGCGCGGACGTTTGTAGTTCGTCTTGAATTTGCGCTTTGGAAAGCTTACTCATATACGAATGGGTACGGCTGTGCGTGCCAAGCTCATGCCCTGCATCCACAATTTTCGCCGCGTATTCGGGATATTTTTCCACCCAAAACTGCACCGCGAAAAAGGTACAGCGCACGTCGTTTTTTTGCATGATATCAAGTAGTTTATCGGTGTATTCCACACCCCAAGCGCAATCAAAGCTAATGGCAATTTTCTTCTCATTTGTTTCCACACTGTAAATGGGGAGCAGCCTTCCGTTTTGCCCAAACGTCGTTTCTTCGGCGTTTCTTTGCACCAAGTAAACGGGAATAGACACCACCGCCAAAAGAGCGACAAACAACGCCGCAAGCACGGCGGAAAGAGATTTTTTATCCTTAAAAAACGTATCGTTTTTCCGCAAATTTTCATTACCTCCATCATAGCATGCGCGCCCTGTCGACATTTGTCTAAAAAACAATTCTTTTCTCTTTCTTTGTAAAAAACGCACTGTATTGTACAGGCAAGGCAAGCACTTACTTTATCGTATGCGGTAAACGACGGGGTTATGCTTAAAAAATCATCGTTTTCTCCCGTGAAATAGTTTACTTTTTTCGTCGTTTCGTGTATAATACACGTATGAGAATTTGGGCAAAACTAATGACGGACGGTAAAATCCGCAAACAAATTGTATATGAAAACCCCGAACAACTGACCTATTCGCATTTTTACGATTACTTGGTGGAGATTTGTCAACGGCTGGATATTCCCACGCCCGTGCTGACCAAAACGCACATTTTTAACTTTGCGAAGTTTAACCACGTCAAGTTTGTGAAAAGGGATTTTGTCGAAACTATTCCCTGCGACCATTTATTTTTGGAAAATATATTATAAAAGCCGAATTTTACGCATTTATTAAATAAGGAGAACTCATCATGACGGCATTTGAAAAGGAAATTGTAAACGTATTAACGCAGGACGCGCGCATTGCGCCCAAGCAGATTGCGGCAATGCTCTCTTCCGACGAACAAACGGTAAAAGCCGCTATCGATAAATTAGAAACGGAAGGGATTATCGTTAAATATACCGCCATTTTGAACGACGAAAAAACGGAAGATTACGTCGTAGACGCCTTGATTGAAGTCAAGGTAACCCCTAAAAAGAAGGAAGGGTTTGACGGTATCGCCAAGCAAATTGCCTCCTTCCCCGAAGTGAAATCGGTGTATCTTATGAGCGGTGCATACGACCTTGCCGTATTTATCCAAGATAAAACGCTGCAACAGGTTTCGCGGTTCGTTTCCGAGCGTATTTCCACCTTCGACGGCGTGCTTTCCACCGCCACCCATTTCATTTTGAAAAAGTATAAAATAGAAGGGGTTGCCACGGAAAAGGAAGACGCGGATAACCGCATTTTAGTACTTGCATAATTTACTCATCTTATACATGGTATGCCTATTTTGGCATATTTACTTGATTAAGGACAACTCTCATGCGTGATTTTGTCAATGAAAAAACCAAACTGATAAAACCCAGCGGTATCCGTAAATTTTTCGATATCGTACGGGAAACGGAAGGCGCGATTTCCCTTGGCGTGGGCGAGCCCGATTTCGTCACGTCTTGGAAGGTTCGCCAAGCGGCCATCCGTTCGTTGCAACGCGGATATACGCAATACACGGGCAACCGCGGTATCCCTACTTTATTAGAGCTGATTGCAAGGTATTTGCAAGAACGTTTTTCCCTTTCCTTCGACCCTAAGCACATTTTGGTTACGGTAGGCGGCAGCGAAGCGATTGACCTTGCCTTGCGCGCTTGCGTGGAACGGGGCGAAGAAGTGCTCATTCCCGACCCTGCGTACGTTTCGTACGCGCCTTTGGTAACCATGGCGGACGGCGTTCCCGTTGCGGTGGAATGTAGAGAAGAAGACAATTTCGTTTTGCAAAGCTCTCTTTTGGAAAAGGCAATCACGCCCAAGACCAAAGCGATTATTCTCACCTATCCCAACAACCCCACGGGCGCGATTATGACGAAAGACGAGTTGGAAAAAATCGCCAAAGTCATTGAAAAGCACGATTTGCTTGTCATTACCGACGAAATTTATGCCGAGCTTACCTACGGGAAAAAGCATACGTCTATCGTGCATTTACCAAACATGAAAGACCGCACGATTTTTATCAGCGGTTTTTCCAAGGCGTTCGCCATGACGGGTTGGCGTATGGGATACGTATGCGCGCCCCCTGCGATTGACGAAGCTATGTTCAAAATTCATCAATACGCCATTATGTGCGCGCCGATTACTTCGCAGTACGCGGCAATCGAAGCCCTTCAAGACGGACTTTCGGACGGGTTTGCCACCGTGGAAGAAATGCGCGATTCCTACGATATGCGCCGTAAGTTCGTGTTACATTCCTTGCGTGAAATGGGCTTACGTTGTTTTGAACCGCAAGGGGCGTTTTACGCCTTCCCTTCCGTGAAAAATACGGGGCTTTCGGGCGAACGCTTTGCCGAGCAGCTTCTCAAAACGCAAAAGGTGGCTGTCGTACCCGGCAGCGCGTTTGGCGCGTTTGGGGAAAACAACGTACGGCTTTCGTACGCTACGGGCATGAACGCGCTTGCGCAGGCTATGGAAAGAATGTCGGCATTTTTATCGAAAACCGAGTGAAAAATGCGTTAAAACTTGTAAAAACCCCTAAAAATCATTGACAAAACGGGGAAAATACTATATAATAAGGACAATGAAATACGCGCCGAGACTTACGTTAAGAAAAAGTCTCGGTGTGATTTTTAACGTTTTCGTCCGACGGGCGATTTTTTTGCGCTTAGGGGGTTGCGTGCTCGTGGCAACGCCAAAGACCGTCAAAATACAAAGACGAAACGGGGAGGAATTATGGCTGAAAAGCAGTATCTTATGACCAAAAAAGGCTACGACGAAGCGAAGGAAAAATTGGCGTACTTACAAACGATAAAGCGTCAAGAAATCGTGGAACGTATCGCAGAAGCGAGAAGCCACGGCGATTTGTCGGAAAATGCCGAATACGACGCGGCGCGTAACGAACAGGCGGCAAACGAGCTGGAAATTGCCGAGCTGGATTACAAAATTAAAAACGCCGTAATCTTGGCAGAAAACCACGATACCACCATTGTACACATCGGCTCGAAGGTCAAGGTGTACGACGTGGACATGGACGAAGAAGATTATTACGAAATTACCGGTTCTACCGAAGCGGACGCTATGCATAATAAAATCTCCAACGAATCCCCCGTCGGCAAAGCGCTGATCGGGCATAAGAAAGGGGATAGCGTAAAGGTAATTGCGCCGAATGCGGAATACGAACTGAAAATTATGGAAATTTCTTAAAGCACGGGAGAAACACACATGCAAGAAAATAAAACGCAGTTGCCCGTAAACGGAGCAACGGAAGAAGAACAGCTCATTGAACAGGCGCGTATCCGCCGTGAAAAGCTTGCCAAGCTGGTTGCCGAAGGCAAAAACCCCTACGAGAAGGTAAAATATCCCGTAGACGCCGATTCGGAAACGGTGAAAAACAACTTCGAAAAATACGAAGGGCAGGTCGTAACTATGGCAGGGCGTATGATGTCCCGCCGTATTATGGGTAAAGCGTCCTTTTCACATATCGCGGATAGAAGCGGTACTATCCAAGTTTATATCACCCGTCAAGATATCGGTGAAGAAAACTATATGTCGTATAAGAAAGACTACGATATCGGCGACATTTTCGGATTCAAGGGCTTTGTATTCAAAACGCAAACGGGCGAAATTTCCGTACACGTAACCGAGCTGGTGCTTCTTACCAAATCCCTTCTCCCCCTGCCCGAAAAATACAACGGCTTGCAGGATAAGGACATGAAGTACCGTCTTCGTCACTTGGATTTGATTATGAACAAGGACGTACGCGATACCTTCCGTACCCGTTCGCTTATTTTGAAAGAAATCCGCGCGTATTTGGATAATCGCGGTTATTTAGAAGTGGATACCCCCACGGTGTTGCCTTTGGAAATCGGCGCGGACGCCCGTCCCTTCAAAACGCATCACAACGCATTGGATTTGCCTATGTACATGCGTATCGAAACGGAGCTCTTCTTAAAGCGTTTGATTGTCGGCGGTATGGACAAGGTATACGAAGTCGGCCGTATTTTCCGTAACGAAGGTATGGACGCTTACCACAACCCCGAATTTACCACCATTGAAATGTACGAAGCGTATTCCGATTACTTCGATATGATGGATTTAATTGAAGATATGTACAAAACGGTTACCTTAAAGGTATGCGGAACGCTGGATATCACCTATCAAGGCGAAGTT
>JAZTWF010000038.1:0-6156 GCA_045635725.1 Candidatus Scatosoma sp.
TCGTGTGCAGTTGGGTATCCGAAACGGATAACAGCGTGCATGCAAGCAAAGCGGTGGAAGGTACGGATTACACGGCTACGTGGAATACGACGACGTGGAAAAAGGGCGCGGACGGATTTTATTACTACGTATCGCCCGTCAAGGCAGGCGAAATTACGGAAGTACTTGTCAGCGGTTTTACCCGTATTAGTCAGCCTCCGCAGGGATATACTTTAACGGTACAAATCCATGCTACGGCTATTCAAGCAGAACCTGCCGAAGCGGTAACGTCGGCGTGGGGCGTAACGGTGTTGGAAAACGGAAATATATCCGTATAAAGTACAAGGGAAGGACGATTATGCAAGACTTATACAAGAAAGAAGTTTACGAAAAGAAAATCAAACGGGTGATTATCACGCAAGAAGAGATTGCCGCAGCAATTGAAAAAGCGGGTAAGCAAATCGACGAATGGTACGACGGAAGACCGATTTTGCTTGTGAGTATACTTAACGGCGCGTTTGTCTTTATGGCGGATTTGTGTCGGGCGGTTTCCGTGCCTTGTGAAATCGGCTTTATGTGCGCAAAAAGCTATTACAGCGGTACGGTTTCGTCGGGCGTTGTGAAAATTACGATGGATTTGCAACAGGATATTAGCGGTTATAACGTCATTATTGTGGAAGATATTATCGACACGGGCAGAACGCTGAGCGACGTTGTGAAAATGTTAAAGGCGCGAAATCCCTTGTCGCTTAGGGTGGTTACGCTGTTGGATAAGCCCGAACGCCGTTTGGTGGACTTTAAGCCCGATTTGGCGCTGTTTACCATTCCCGATTTCTTCGTAATCGGCTACGGACTTGACTATGCGGAATACTTCCGCAATTTGCCTTATATTGCAGAGTATAACACGGAAGTATAAGCGTATGCTGAATAAACTTTTCAAATTAAAAGAGCATAATACCAACGTAAAAACCGAGCTTACCGCAGGTTTGGTAACCTTTATGACGATGGCGTATATTCTTGCCGTCAACCCCAGTATCCTTGCCGCCGCAGGCATGGATGCGACGGCGGTGCTGCTGGCTACCTGTATCGCTTCGTTTATCGGTACGGCGTTGATAGCGCTGCTTGCCAACCTGCCGTTTGCGCTGTCCGCGGGTATGGGGCTGAATGCTTACTTCGCCTTTACCGTCGTGCAAACGCTTGGTTATTCGTGGCAGGTTGCCTTGCTTGCCGTCTTTATCGAAGGGATTATTTTTATCATTCTTTCGTTGACGAAGGTGCGCGAAGCTATTTTTAACGCTATTCCCATGTCCTTAAAAAATGCGGTGTCTATCGGTATCGGTGTGTATATCGCCTTTATCGGCCTGCAAAACGCAGGGCTTGTCGTGGATAATCCAAGAACGCTTGTTTCCATGGTTATCTTCACGCAGGAGTTCCAAACGGCAGGCATTTGCGCGCTGTTGGCGTTAATGGGTACGCTGATTACGGCGGTGCTGTATATTAAAAACGTAAAGGGCTCTATTTTATACGGTATCTTAATTACGTGGTTTCTTGGTATGATTTGTGAGTGGACGGGGTTGTATCTTCCCGACGCCGCCGCAGGGTATTATTCCTTGTTCCCCACGTTTGCCTTAACCGATTTCTCCGCTTTGGGTAAGACGTTTGGACAATGCTTTAACGTGGATTTTACGGGCGTAGGCATATTTAATTTTATCGTTATCATTTTTTCTTTCCTGTTCGTGGATTTGTTCGATACCATGGGTACGCTGATCGGCGTTTGCTCCAAGGCGAATATGCTTGATGAAGAAGGCAAGCTTAAACAAATCCGTCCTGCCTTGTTTGCCGACGCTATTGCGACAAGCGCAGGGGCTATTTTGGGTACGTCTACTACGACGACGTTTGTAGAATCTGCGTCGGGCGTGGCAACGGGTGGAAAAACGGGGCTTACGGCTATGACGGTAGCGGTTTTGTTCTTGTTTTCCATGTTCTTTGCGCCTATCTTCACCGCCATTCCCGCCTTCGCTACCGCGCCTGCGTTGGTTATCGTAGGGTTCTTAATGTTCGGCAACGTAAAGAATATGAAGCTTGGCGACGAAGATATCCTTTCGGCGATCCCTGCGTACATTTGCGTGATTGCCATGCCGCTGTTTTACAGCATTTCGGAAGGTATTGCGCTTGGCGTTATTTCGTACGTTATCTTGCATTTGGCGTGCGGTAAGGGCAAAAAAGTATCGCCCGTTATGTACGTTTTGTGCGTACTCTTCATTTTGAAGTATATCTTCCTATAAAATAAGGAAAAATACAAAAAAACAGCCTAACGGGCTGTTTTTTTCACGCAATTTTATATAACTGCATACTATAAAAGTATGAGATTGATCGAATATGACCGCCAAGCGGCGGTGGCGTATGCCCGTCGATGGGCGTTTGCCCGAAATCCTGCTTTTTACGATTTTAGCCGTCTTGGCGGCGATTGCACCAACTTCGCGTCGCAATGCCTGTTTGCAGGCTGTAACGTAATGAATTACACACCCGATATCGGTTGGTTTTACCGCTCTCTGCAAGACCGCTCGGCGGCTTGGACGGGTGTGGAATACTTTTATCAGTTTCTTATTGCCAACGCTACGGGCGAGATAGGCGACGGAAGCGGCCCGTTTGCCGTGGAACGGCCCGTGCAGGAGTTGGAAATAGGGGACTTCGTACAATTCGGCAGAGCAACGGGGGATTTTTACCACACGCCCATGATTGTCGGTTTTTTGGACGGAGTGCCGCTTGTAGCGGCGCATAGTAACGACGCTTTCGATAGACCGTTAAATACGTATAGCTATCCGCAAATTCGGGGTATACACATACTCGGCGCAAGGATACCGTAACATAAAAACACGCCCACGTGGGCGTGTTTTTGCGTTTTATGGCTTTTTAAGAGAATACATTTTTACAAGAAAAAATTTACGCAAAGTATTGACTATTGCTTGTCGGATATGCTATAATAATGAAGAATGTTGACAAGGAGTACAATATGAAACAACAAACTTACGAACGCTTTGGCGTGATGCTAGATATGTCCCGTAACGCGGTAATGAAGGTTGAGCAGGTAAAACGCATGATCGATTGTCTGCAAAAGATGGGTTATAATGCGTTAGAGCTGTACTGTGAAGATACGTATGAAATCGAAGGCGAACCGTACTTTGGGTATATGCGCGGCAGATACACGGCGGCGGAACTCAAAGAATTGGATAAATACGCGGCGGCGCATGGAATAGAGCTGATTCCCTGCATTCAAACGTTGGCGCACTTTACTGCGCTTGTTCGCCATGCTTGCTATCAAAAGCTTATGGACGCCAACGATATTCTTATGATTGACGAGCCTGCTACGTACGAACTCATTGAGAAAATGTTCAAAACGTTGTCCGAATGCTTTACTTCGAGAAATATCAATATCGGTATGGACGAAGCGCACATGGTCGGTTTGGGTCGGTTTTTAGAGAAAAACGGTTATCAAGACCGCTTTGAAATCCTTGTCCGTCACTTGAACAGGGTTGCCGATATTGCTGCAAAATACGGCTTTAAGGCGCATATGTGGAGCGATATGTTCTTCCGTATTGCAACGGGCGGCGCGTATACGGCGGCGGAAATTCCCGAAGATATTAAAAAGAAAGTACCTGAAAACGTAGAACTTACTTACTGGGATTACTATCACCAAAGCAAAGAATATTACGACGGCATGATAGATTCGCACCTGAAATTCGGGAAGGACGTATGGTTTGCCGGCGGTGCTTGGTCGTGGCTCGGATTTGCGCCTTTGGGGGATTATTCCCTGCGCACTATGAAGCCTGCCATGGAAAGCGTACGCGAAAAGGGCATTAAAAACGTGATTATCACCATGTGGGGGGACGACGGGAAGGAATGTTCCTTCTTCTCCCTGCTGCACGTGT
Organism: Candidatus Scatosoma sp.; assembly: GCA_045635725.1. GTDB lineage: Bacteria > Bacillota > Clostridia > Christensenellales > Borkfalkiaceae > Scatosoma. Next base: position 3,909 of record JAZTWF010000038.1, read on the forward strand.
TGTACACCATTCGTCAATACGCCGAAGGCAACTTCGATCAAGAAAAAATCGAAAAGGGCTTTTATAACATATTCCGCATAAACTATGCCGATTTTAAGCTGTTGGATTTGCCGAATATGAACGATTATAACGATACGATTGAATGGCAAAAACAACCCTGCAAAGCCCTGCTTTATACCGACCCGTTTATGGGTGCGTTTGATAAAACGGTGGCTACGCATCGTCCTATTCCGTACGCCGATTACACCAAAACGCTTACCCAAGCGGCAAAACGCGTGAAGGAATACGGCTATATCTTCGATATGGAAGCCAAGCTTTGCGCCGCGCTTACGATTAAGGCGGAGTTGGGCGTAAAACTGCGTAGAGCATACCAAAGCAAGGATAAGCGCGCGCTTAGCGCTTGCGTAAAGGATTGCACTTTGCTCAAAAAGAGATTGACTGCTTTCCATCAAGTATTTTATACCCTTTGGAATAAGGAAAATAAGCCGCAGGGTTGGGAAGTGCAGGATATCCGTATCGGTGGATTGATACAGCGTATCGACACGTGCATGAAACGCTTAAAGGAATATCTTGCAGGTAAAACGCAAAACATTCCCGAACTGGAAGAAGACGTATTGCAGATTTTAGACGGACAGCAAATTAATATGAATAACTATGCAAAGTTGGTAAGCTACAACGGCTTGCACTTCGGGACAATCTAAAAAAGAAAAGCACGCCGAAAAAACGGCGTGTTTTTTGTGCAAATTTATTGTAAAAATCCCTTTTGTATACTTGCTTTTTTTTGTGGCTTTTGTTATAATAATAACAAGGGGAAAAGGATACGAAAGATTTACGATGGAAGGAAAACCGCCATGGGATATATTCACCAAAAGTTAGCGTCCCAAATGACAGCGCTTAGCGCGTCGAGTCTTGTCGCACGTAGACAAGGCACGCCTTTTTTCGGGAAAAAAGCAGGCTTTTTGGCTATATATAAACGTTAAACGCAATAGGTGCAACACACGTTGCACCTGTTTCTTTTATAAATATCATTATCGGAGAGTAAAAACGTATGAGTAAAGTCGGTATTTTAATGGGTAGCAAATCGGACTTCGACGTGGTAAAACCTGCCGTCGCGGTTCTTAAAAAATTCGGGGTAGAAGTGGAAGTGCGGGTCATATCCGCCCACCGTACGCCCGACGAAGCGCACGCTTTTGCGGCAAACGCTAAGGCGAACGGCATGGAAGTGATTATTTGCGCGGCAGGCAAAGCGGCGCATCTTGGCGGCGTTATCGCCGCGCTTACCACCTTGCCCGTAATCGGCTTGCCCGTCAAAACGGACATGATGGGCGGTTTGGACAGCCTACTTTCTATCGTGCAAATGCCTTCGGGGATTCCCGTGGCGACGGTAGGGGTCAACGGCGGTGAAAACGCAGGTTTGCTTGCGTTGCAAATCTTGGGGATAAAGTATCCCGAAATTGAAAAGCAGCTTATGCAGTACAAAGAGAATATGAAAGCGAAAATCAACGCGGACGATATGGCGTTGCAAGAAATGCTTTAATAAAAAGAAAAAAATTTTTTTAGGAGATATACATTATGGAAAAGAAAGAACAACTCTATGAAGGCAAAGCCAAAAAGGTATACGCGACCGACGATAAAGACCTTGTTATCGTTTCGTATAAGGACGACGCTACGGCGTTTAACGGACTGAAAAAGGGTACGATTGAAGGCAAGGGCGTTATCAACAACAAAATGAGCAACTTCCTTATGCAAATCCTTGAAAAGCAAGGGGTAAAAACGCATTTTGTCGAAGAGCTTTCGGATAGAGAAACGCTTGTAAAGCGCGTAAAAATCCTGCCTTTGGAAGTAATTATCCGTAATATTTCCGCAGGTTCTTTTGCAAAGCACTACGGCGTAGAAGAAGGCGTCGTATTCGAAGAACCCACCATTGAATTTTCGTATAAAAACGACGATTTGGGTGACCCGCTTCTTAACGAATATCACGCGCTTGCGTTAAAGCTTGCCACCAAAGACGAAATCGCGCTTGTGAAATCCATGGCGTTTAAGGTGAACGAAGTGTTGAAGGAATACTTTGCAAAGCTCAACGTAACGCTTGTCGATTTCAAAATCGAGTTTGGTAAAACCGTTGACGGAACGATTGTTCTTGCCGACGAAATCTCTCCCGATACCTGCCGTTTCTGGGATTCCACGACGGGCGAAAAGTTGGATAAAGACCGTTTCCGTCGCGACCTTGGCGGCGTAGAAGGCGCAT
>JAZTWF010000039.1:0-3835 GCA_045635725.1 Candidatus Scatosoma sp.
GGCGACGAACGCCTGTGGACGGTGGGAGAAACGCTGTTGCAGCAGTTTATCGGCGCGTGCGTATGCCGTCAGGCAAAGGACGGAAAACAGCATTGCCGCGGTATCTTTATCACGACGTCGCGGTTTACGCCCGAAGCCAAGCGCATTTTGGAAGAAACGTCGGATAAATTCGTCGGCTACGACGGCGCGGATTTATTTGAAGCGGCAAAAGAATGTGAGTTTGGTATCATTCGCAAAAACGGCGAATGGGCGTTGGACGAAAACTTGCTTTCGGGCGAACGCGCATTATTCCATATTTTATAAAAAATCAACGAAAAGAGAAGGTGTTGTATGAGTAAACCCAGAGTTATTTTTCCCTTTGTGGAAGCAGGCTTCGGTCATATCATGACGGAGCGTTCTATTTGCGACGCATTTGAAAAAAAATACGGTGAGTATTTTGAAGTTGTCAGAAGTAATTTCTTTGGTGAAACGGACAGCGACGTTATGAAAAAATTCGAAACGCGTTTGGGCAACGAAGTGCGTATGTACAATAAATGTCAATTCTACGGCTATTTGAGCATTTTCGCCATGAACCTGTTCGGCACGAAAATTTCCAGCGATTTCATTATGAAAGGGCTTATGAAAGGCTTGTACGAAGAGAGTATGAAACATATGGAAGAACTGCGCCCCGACGTAGTGGTTAGCACTCACTGGGCAACCAACTATTACGCGGAAAAAATGCAGAAAAAACCGTATACGGTAGTGTATATTCCCGACGCGCATGCCAACGCGCTGTTCCGTTATCCTTGCGATTTTAGCATGATTTCCATGCCCGAAGGCTATAAACGCGCCATGCGGTTTAAGAGAAGATATAACGAAGATAACTTCAAGCTTTCGCCCCTTGCCATTCGCCAAGCGGCGTTTGAAGTGGAACGGGATAAGCAAAAGCTTAGGGAAAAACTTGGGCACGACGATAAGTTCACCGTCTTTTTAACGGAAGGTGGGTACGGCGTAGGGCTTACCGAAAAGCTTTGCGAAATGCTGATTGAAGAAGATTTGCCCATATCCATTGTCGCCGTTTGCGGAAAAAATCCCGAGCTGCACGAACGGTTGAAAAAATTAAAGACGAAGGGGAATACGTCTTTCTATCCGTACGGTTTTTGCGAAAATGTGCTGGAAATGATAGCTTCGTCCGATTTGTACTTAGGCAAGAGCGGAAACGGTTTAATGGAGCCCACCTTCTACGGTGTACCCATTATCGTTACCCACTCCGCCAACACCATTGAAAAGCTGATTGCCGAACATTACGTATCGCACGTAAAAAGCGCAAAACGTATTTTCAACGCCAAAAAGTGCGTGGCGTTTATCAAGGGCGCGCTAAATGGCAGCGAAGAATATCAAACGCTCAAAAACTTCAAATGCGATCCCACCGCTTACGGCGGAGAAGGCATTGCCGATTTGATTTTTGAAAAGCTCAACGAAAAGTTTCACGTGAAATGATATAAGCTCCCCCGACGGGGAAACGTCGGGGGAGTATATTTATATAGTAAAAAAAGGTGAAAATTGAGAAAAAATTTATAAAAAAACCGAAAAATTCTCAAAATCACGCATGAAAGACTTGATATTTTTTGTAAATTATATTAAAATGATATGTGCAAAAAACGATAAATAGCTTTCGCGCCTACGTATAGAAGCGGGCGGGAACGTTTTTTGTGTGTAAAAACGACACCAAATCACAGAAAAATAAAAAAATAATCTGGAGGAAATTATCACTATGGCAAAAAAGTATTGCTATCTCTTTACCGAAGGTAACGCAAAGATGCGTGAAATTCTTGGCGGTAAAGGCGCAAACCTTGCGGAAATGACCAACATCGGTCTTCCCGTACCCCAAGGCTTCACCATTTCGACGGAAGCCTGCACGCAGTATTATGAAGACGGCAGACAAATCAACCCTGACATTCAGGCGGAAATTATGCAATACGTCGAAAAAATGGAAAATATTTGCGGTATGAAGTTCGGCGACAAGGAAAATCCCTTGCTTGTATCCGTTCGTTCGGGTGCTCGCGCGTCCATGCCCGGCATGATGGACACCATTTTGAACCTTGGTTTGAACGAAGAAGTTGTCAACACCATCGCCGCAAAATCGGGCAACCCCCGTTGGGCTTGGGACTGCTACCGTCGTTTCATTCAAATGTTCTCGGACGTTGTTATGGAAGTCGGTAAGAAGTACTTTGAAAAGCTTATCGACGAAATGAAGGAAAAGAAAGGCGTTACGCAAGACGTTGAGCTTGACGCAAACGATTTGAAAGAACTTGCAAATCAATTCAAAGCCGAATACAAAAAGCAACTCGGCAAAGAATTCCCCAACGATCCCAAAGAACAGCTCTTCGAAGCGGTTAAAGCGGTATTCCGTTCTTGGGACAACCCCCGTGCGAACATCTACCGTATGGACCACGATATCCCGTACAGCTGGGGTACTGCGGTAAACGTACAAATGATGGCGTTTGGTAACATGGGCGAAACTTCCGGTACGGGCGTAGCGTTCACGCGTAACCCTGCAACGGGTGAAAAGGGTCTTATGGGTGAATTCTTGACCAACGCGCAAGGCGAAGACGTTGTTGCCGGCGTTCGTACGCCGATGCCTATCGCGCAAATGAAAGAAGTATTCCCCGAAGTATACGAACAATTCTTGAAGGTTTGCGATATCCTTGAAAATCACTACCGTGATATGCAAGATATGGAATTCACCATTCAAGACAGAAAGCTTTACATGCTTCAAACCCGTAACGGTAAGAGAACGGCGGCTGCCGCTATCAAAATCGCTTGCGATTTGATTGACGAAGGCATGATCACCGAAGAACAAGCGCTTATGCAAATCGACGCGAAGAGCTTGGATATGCTCCTTCACCCGCAATTCGACGCAAAAGCGTTGAAAGACGCAGACAAGAACAACGTTGTCGGCAAGGGTATCGCAGCTTCCCCCGGTGCGGCGGCTGGTAAAATCGTATTCACCGCTGAAGACGCGGTTATCGAAGGCAAGAAGGGCGAAAACGTTATTTTGGTACGTTTGGAAACTTCCCCCGAAGATATCGAAGGTATGAAGTACGCGCAAGGTATTCTTACCGTTCGCGGCGGTCAAACCTCGCACGCGGCGGTTGTTGCCCGCGGTATGGGTACGTGCTGTGTTTCCGGTTGCGGCGACATCAAAATGCATGAAGAAGAAAAGTGGTTCGAGCTTGCAGGCAAAATCTTCAAGGAAGGCGACGTGCTCTCCCTTGATGGTTCGACGGGTAATATCTATGATACGCTTATCAAAACCGTTCCTGCTGACCCCAACTCTGGTTACTTTGGACGTATTATGGAACTTGCGGACAAGTATAAAGCGCTTGGCGTGAGAACCAACGCGGACACCCCCGAAGACGCGAAACAAGCAGCGGCGTTCGGCGCGCAAGGTATCGGTCTTTGCCGTACGGAACACATGTTCTTCGACCCTGCTCGTATCGGTGCTTTCCGTGAAATGATTTGCTCCGACTCCGTAGAAGAAAGAGAAGCGGCGCTTGCGAAAATTGAACCTATGCAACAGGCGGACTTCGAAGGCTTGTTCGAAGCGCTTGGCGGTTACCCTGTAACCATTCGTTTCCTTGATCCTCCCCTTCATGAATTCGTTCCTACGTCGGAAGAAGATATCGCGGCTTTGGCAAAAGCGCAAAACAAGACGGTTGGGCAAATTAAGGACATCATTTCGTCCTTGCACGAATTTAACCCTATGATGGGTCACCGTGGTTGCCGTTTGACCGTAACCTATCCCGAAATTGCCGTTATGCAAACCAAAGCGGTTATCAAAGCGGCTATCAAC
>JAZTWF010000040.1:0-15152 GCA_045635725.1 Candidatus Scatosoma sp.
AATTTCGGCGTCTTTTGCTTCGTCCGTCAAATCGTTGTTGATCAGATACAGCATTTCGTATTTAGCCATACTTTTGCACCTCCTGGTCTTATTCGGCGCGCCAAAGCGCGCAAGGTTTTTACACGGTTTTAACCATGCTAAACTATTATAGCCGTTTTTTGGTAATTAGTCAACCGATTTTACACGGTTTTAATGAAATTTTACCCCGTTTTGCGCTTAGTTATTCATAATCGTGGCGTACGTGTTGATAACGTGGATAGCGTCCGCTACGTAGCCAAGCAGTTCGGGAACGGTAAGATAACAGAAATATTTTTTCAGTTGAAGTCCTTCGGAGTTTGCGGGGAACTTTTCGTGGTCTGCAGGGAAGTAATATTCCTTGAAGTCAAACGAACCAACGTGCAGGTAATTGATTTTACCGCTGTTGTCGGGCTCGCCGTTGGGCAGCTTAGCATTTTCGTCTTTCAAAAGCTCTTTATGACCGCTCAAGTTGATAACGCCCATTTTATGTAATTCCCAAAGCTCTGCGTTTTGCATGTTTTTGGTCATGTTACCGATAATATCGTCTATTTCGTCAGTCAGCTTATAATCGGTGTGGACCTGTTTATAGTTGTCGTTGGGTTGACCGTTTACCGTTTCACGGGTATCCTTCAAAAGATAGTACCAAGAACCTTTGACAACGCGTTTGCCGTTTTCGTCTACAAAATATTTGTTACCGTTTTCGTCTACTTTCGTTTCGTAAATTTCGTCTTCGAAAATTTCCCCAACCGTAAGCTCGTTAATCTTTTCCGAAAGATTTTCAAACGTCGCGTCCTTCCTTGCAAGCGCCGACAAAATTTTGTTGTAATCTTTATGTCCGGGCTCGAACACGTTTTTGTCGAAAAGGTCTTTAATTTTTAAGGTGTCAATTTCGTCGGGAAGATCGTCGACGATGGTATCCTTCAAGGCGTACAGGGGACTGTCTTCGCTGATTTTGCCCATGGTTTGCTCTAACGTCAATCTACCCGTCAAGCCCGAAATGAATACGTGGTCGTCCATAAGCGTCATGAGCTTAGTGGGTTTGAACGGCACGGGGGTCGTTTTGGCTTGGTCTTCGTAGAGATAATACGCTTTGGACGGGAATTTTTGCGTTTCGTTATTCTTCGTTATTCTAACGTCCACGATTTTTTGCGTTTGACCGTTTTCGCCTTCCACCATAACGGGCGCAAGGTAATAGGTAACGCCGTCTTCCACGTACGTGGTGCCGTCCGTCGTGCCTTTCAGCGTTTCGTCGCCGTATTCGTTATACGCAATTTTATTAGCGCCGTCTTCCAAAATAACCATTTGCTTGGTCAAGAGAACGGGCTTGTCGTTTTCCAGCTTATAATGAACGTCTTTCACACCGTACATAAGGTACATCATAACGTTGCTTTGCGTGTCGATATCCATGACGTCCGCAAGACGGATTTGCCCGATAATATCCTTTTCCGTGTCGGTAAGGTCGCTCAGCGTACGGGGCTTTGCGCCGTTCAGCGTTTGAATGGTGTCTACGCCGTTGACTTTGACAATATCGTAATCTTCATGCAACGTACCGTATGCAAGGGAAATGATAATCTTGTTGGATTGCGCGTTTACTTTGAGTACGTCCGCAATCGTGAGCGAATTGAGAAGCCCGTCGGAATTGTTGAAATCGTTGAGCGTTTTTGCCCTGTATTTTACAGGCGCGGTACATTCCTTATCGCTATATACCAACCATTTGGTTTGCGTAGCGCGTGCGGCGAGCGTTTGCGTTTCCGCCTTGACGTATTGCACCTTTCCGCCTTCGGTAAACGTGAGCTTATACGAACCGTCCGCTTGCTGCTCAGCCGTAGCGGCTACAGCCTTATCGGTATCGTCGTAGAAGGTGTCGCCGTCTTTGGTGTAAGATTGTTGGTTCATTTCTACTTCGTTATCCTTTACGGTGTAGCGGTTAGACGAACCGTAAACAAGCGACATCATAAGGGCGTCCGATTTATCTTCGGGCTCCATAACGGTGTAAATGGGGATAGAGCTGATTCTTTCGCTGATCGCGCCCGACATTACGTCGGAAATGGTTACCCAAGGCGTACCGCCTTCTACGGGAACGACTTTGCCGTTTGCGTCTTTTTCCCAATCTACGCCTTTTTCACCGTAGAAAAGAGTGGCAATCAAACCTTCGGGGTTCATGCCTGCCAAGGAAAGCAAATCGCCTACGGGCAATTTATACGTTTCTTCCATAACGTAGTCGGTTAAATATTTGCTGGGGTCGGGTTTATCACCGCCGCCGCCAACGAGAATTTTATTCATAAACTCATCGACGTCAAGGACAAGCCCAAACGATTCAAGCATGGGTAAAATACCGTTAAATTCACCTTGCGCCGCACTGATAGACGGGTCGCCCGCAAGCAGCGTTTTGACGTAAGGGGACAGCTCGTTCAAATCGTTCAGCGTGCCTTTGCCTTCGGCAATTTCGCCCACTACGCCCGTTACCGCCGTGATATAGTCAATCAGCGTTTTGTCGCCAAAGCTTGCGTTTATGTAATCGGTATAGTCGAAATCCAAGCCAAAGCCGTTCATGGTTTCCGCGCCGTCTTCAATTTTCATAACGCCTACGACGTAATAGCCGATACCGACGATACCGCCAAGGCAGGAAATAATCCCCAACAAAAAGCCTAAAAATACGGCGAGCAGTTTTCCGAAAAAGCTGCCTTTTTTAACGACCTTTACGCGGGGTTTTTTGTTCGTTTCATAATCTATATCGCGTTCTTTCATGCTGATATACTCCTTTAGGGAAAATTTAGAAGGGGATTATGCTTAGTCCTTGAAAATGGGAATGGACGCAAGGTAGACGACGTCTTTTCTATCCGCGGCGTCTGCTTCCGCCAAAACGAATGCTTTTTTATGTACAATGCCGCCTGCCTTTTCCACAAGCCCTTCCAAAGCCTGTAAGGACGCGCCCGTGGAAACAACGTCGTCCACAATGCCTACGCGTTTGCCCGTCAACAGGTCAACGTCGTGCTTGGAAAGATAATACGTTTGCGGTTTGCCCGTCGTAATGGTGGGTTCAACCGTCAATTCGATACCGTCTTGCATGTACAGCTTTTTGGATTTACGCGCTACGGCGTAATATCTTTGGCCAAGCTCTCTTGCTACGCAATGGGTAAGCTGTAAGCCTTTGCTTTCCGCTGTGAGCAGTACGTCGCAATCGGTAAGCAGTTTGGCAAGCTGTTTACCGCAATGTTCGGTAAGCGTGCTATCGCCGTGTAAATTGAAAAAGGCAATGGAAATTCCGCCGGGTAAGGGCATAATAGGAAGCTGAGCTTCAAAGCCTTGGATATCTACTTTATACGTTTTCATAATCGTTCCCCTTTTTTGCGTGCGCATACGTATTACACGTTATTATATATTCTATCATATTTTTTTGTGCTTGTAAATGGATTATTAAGAAAAAGTTCAAAAAAATTTATCTAACCGTCCTTTTTTGGTAAACGAATGCGCGGGCAGTTGACATTTTTTGGCGTTCGTGGTACAATATGGACGAAAAATATAGCTTGAAAGGGGACGAAAGCTTGAACGAAATTACTTCGATTACGCCGCAGGTCAAAGACAAACGGCGGTGCAATATTTATATCGACGGCAGGTTTTGCTGCGGCTTGACCTTAGAAACGGCGGTAAAAAACCGTTTGAAGGTCGGCATGGTTATTTCGCCCGAAACGCTTTCTGCTATGCAGTTGGAAAGCGAAAAGGACACCGCTTTGGATAAAGCGCTTTTGCACGTGTCGACAACGCGAAAGACGGAAAAGCAGGTGCGTGATTTTCTCACTCAAAAGGGATATCTTGCGGACGTTATTGAATACGTCTTGGAAAAAATGCGCGGCTATAACTTCGTCAACGACGGGGAATATGCCGAAGCGTACGTGGAAAGCTTGGGCGCGAAAAAGGGCGTACGGCTTATGAAAATGGAGCTCAAAAGCAAGGGCGTGGACGATACGCAAATCGACGCGGCGTTTTCGGGTATGGACGAAAGGGCGCAGTTCAACGGCGCAAGCGCAATACTTCAAAAGTATATGCGCGGCAAAACCGCGGACAGGGAAACCTTAGCAAAAGCTTTTCGTTATTTAATGGGAAAAGGCTTTGAATACGACGTGGCAAAAGCCGCTTTGACGGCGTTTGGTGATTTGGACGAAGACTAAAAACAAGGGGGTATGTATAAGATGAACGTCATTTTACGCCGTTTTGAATGTTTGCCGTCCACCAACGATTATGCCAAGGAGCAAAGGGCTTTTGGACGGGATATGGCAGTGCTTGCCGACAGGCAAAGCGACGGTAAGGGTACGAAAGGAAGAAGCTTTTCTTCTAATCTTGGCGGATTGTATTTGACGCTACTTCGCTTTTATCAAAGCTTACCTGCAAGCCATGCGTTTACCGTCATGACGACGGCGGCTGCGGCGGTGTGCAAAACGTTGGAAGATATCGGGCTTGCCCCCAAAATCAAATGGCCCAACGACGTGTACGTGGGCGGAAAAAAGATTTGCGGTATTTTAATCGAAAATACCTTTTCGGGGAATACGGTGCGTTCTTCTATCGTGGGTATCGGCTTGAATATTTACAATCAATTGCCCGAAGAATTACAGGATATCGCCACTTCGGTATTAGAGCAAACGGGAAAACGGTACGCCGTGGACGAGCTTGCGCAAAAGCTTTTGGGGTATTTGTACGACGAAAACACGTCGAAAGCCTATTTTTCCTACTTGGGCTGGATAGGTGAGCCTATCGTCATTTTACAAGGCGATAAGCGCATTTTTGCGCGGTTACATTCGGTAGATAGCCAAGGCAATTTGGTTGCGGAAATAGACGGGGAGCAACGCCGTTTTTCGGCGGCGGAGATTTCCCTGCGCGTCAATACGGATAAGGACGAAAGAAAATGAAAACGACGAAAAGAGATATCGCTAAGGCATACGCGGAAAAGGCGGGGTTTGCCATTCCTGACGGCGTGAACGTTGTCGTAACGGACGAAACGGCGGTGGCAAAGCTACTGCCCAAACGCAAGCGCATTTCGCATAAAGGGGACTACGGAAAAACGGCAATCGTCGCAGGGAGTAAACGGTATTCGGGCGCGGCGTTGCTTGCCCTGTCCGCGTGCTTGCGTTCGGGCGTGGGGTACACCGCTTTATATACTCCTGAATGGGTGTTAGACCGCGCGGTTTGGACGGCTCCCGAAGGCTTGCTTTGCCCGATAGGCGAAGGGACGGAGCTTGGCTTTGACGAACGGACGTTTGAAGGCTTGCTTGGCTATTCCGCCATAGCGTACGGCATGGGGCTTGGCAAGGGTGAACCCGTTGGGCAGGGGCTTGTTTGGTTGTTGGAACATTATACGGGAACACTCTTAATCGACGCCGACGGATTAAACGCGCTTGCCGATATGGACGGCGAAATCGTCGACAAGCGTATGCGCGAAAAAAAGTGCGACGTTATTTTGACGCCGCACGGAAAGGAATGTTCCCGTTTAACGGGAAAAACGGTGGAAGAAGTGGTGGCTCAGCCGATAGAAACGGCAATGGCGCTTGCGCAAAAATGGAAGTGCGTAGTGCTTTTGAAACACGCGGTATCCGTCGTTACGGACGGGAAAAAGGTTGCGCTGAACGTTACGGGCAGTTCGGGCATGGCAAAGGCGGGCAGCGGCGACGTATTATCGGGCTTATGCGCAGGGCTGTGCGGCTTTGGCATGAATGCGTTTGCGGCGGCAATTTGCGCGGCATGGCTTTGCGGAAAAGCAGGACAAACGGCGGCTTGGGAATACGGCGAATATGCCATGACGCCCAGCGATACGGTCAAGTTTTTGGGCGAAGCGTTTTTATTCGTAGCCGAAGAAACGGACAAGCAAGGCGCAAAGGCATAAAATAGAACCGAAAACAAGATAATAATAAGGAAAGGGCGTCAACAGCGAAGTGAGTAAAACCAGCGTACCGCTAACGAAAAACCGTCGGGAGTTGGTTTTGGCAAAGCAAAGCTTTAACCGCCTTTTCTTTTTTTCCTTGCCCTGCGGCTCGCCCTCGTACGCTTGGGGTAAGCATTCCGCCGCCTTGACGGCGGTATACACGTCGGCGGCAGGACGTACGGTTATATCCAAACGACGGCAAAGCTCGTCCGCTTCCCGTTCGATATCCCGACAAAGCAGTATCTTTTTTTTGGACGTTTTCAAGCGTGACATGGCGGCTACGTCGTCGGCGTTGACGGGTAAAAAACCAAACCGCAGGAAGTAAAATTCTTCGTCCGTATACACGCGAAGTTGTCCAAACGGCTTGGGGATAACTCCGCTTTTTTGGAAAAATTCGGTAAAAAAACAGGTTACCTGTTTAGGAGAAAGCAGACAAAGGTGGGTCATAAGCCGTTGCTTTTGCGCTTCGTCCGATTTTTTTAAGAAGAAGTGCTTTCGGCGGTTTTGGAGTAGTGCGGCAATCGCCACGGCGGCAAGTATGCCGCAAACGCCGCTTAAAAAAACACTCGCGCCAAGAGAAATTTTCAAAAAACGGAATAAACACAGGGTAAATAGAGCTACGCAAAAAAAGGCGAAAAGGATATCCGAAAGAAAGGCTGATTTTTTCATATTTGCATTTTTGCCGTTTTTTTGCCTTCTTAAACTTGAAAAAAATAAAAATATGTAGTATAATGATAGTAAGTAAAACAGGGAGAGCGCAAAAGTATGAGAATAGGCGTATTCGGCGGTTCGTTTGACCCCGTGCATAAAGAGCACGTCGCGTTGGCTCGCGCGGCGGTACAAAGCTTGGGGCTTGATACGCTATTTATCATGCCTGCCTATGCGCCGCCCCATAAAAAAGGCAAAGTGCTCTCGGCGGATAATCACCGTTTGGAAATGTGCCGTTTGGCGTTTTTAGGCGAAAAAAACGTCGTCGTTTCCGATTATGAAATTGCCAAAAAGGACGTAAGCTATACCTATCTTACCTGTCAACGTTTCAAAGAAGAATACCCCCAAGCGGAGCTGTTTTGGCTGGTGGGAACGGATATGCTGCGCGATTTTCCGACTTGGAAAAATCCCGAAAATATCTTATCCAACGCAACGCTTGCCGTTTGCGCGCGTGCCGAACAAGCGGAATGGTTGGAAAAAGAACGGGCGGATTTTATGGCGCGATTTCATAAAGATTTCGCCGTAATCGACTATCACGGGGCGGACGTTTCGTCTACCTGTATCCGCGTGTATGCGGCGGCAGGAGAAGATATCGGCGCGTACGTTCCACCTATGGTGGAAAAGTATATAACGGAAAACGGCTTATACCGTATCGACGGAGCAAAACAGGCTTTGTCGCTTATGAAACCCGAACGCAAAGCGCACGTACTTCGCGTGGCGGAAACGGCGGCAAAACGCGCTGTGGGCTTGCAAATTCCCGAACGCAAAGCGGTGCAAGCAGCGCTGTTGCACGATTGTGCGAAGTATCCTGAATATTGCGGTGAACTGTTGGACGGATTTACTTTGCCCGATACTTGGGGAGAAGTACCGCCGTCCGTCGTGCATCAATTTGCAGGGGCGTATTTAGCGGAGAAGGTGTTTGGCGCGGACGAAGAAGTGGTAAACGCCGTACGCTATCACACCAGCGGCAGGGAAAACATGGGGCTTTTGGAGAAACTCATTTTCCTTGCGGATATGGTGGAAAGCGGTAGAAGCTACGACGGCGTAGACGTATTGCGTAGGCTCTTTTGGGAAAACGATACGTCGCTGCCGATAGAAAAGCGGTTAGACGCTTGTCTTAGCGAAGCGCTGAACCGTACGGTGGAATATTTACAAAGCAAAAACGCGTACGTCTATCCGTTGACGGTACGCGCGGCAAAGTATTATGAAAATCAAACGAAAAGGGAGTAAAGAATATGGAACAAGTAAAATCAAGAGAACTTGTAGACGTGGTGTGTAAGGCGCTTGCCGATAAGCGCGGTAAGGATATCGTAGCGTTGTACGTGCGTGAAAAGACCGACCTTTGCGATTATTTCATTATCGCAAGCGGTTCAAACGCGCCGCAAATCCGCGCTATGGGAGAGCGTGTGGAAGAGCTTGTCGAACGGGATTTGGCGGTAGTGCCTACCCGCACCGAAGGGGTACGCGACGGGCGTTGGGCGGTGATTGATTACGGCGACGTTATCGTGCATATTTTCAACGACGAGACCCGACTTTTTTATCATTTAGAACGGTTATGGCAGGACGGCGCAAACGTCGAAAAGTACGACGATAAAGCGGAAAAATTAGTGCCGCTTGCATAAAAAATGATAACCGTTTGCGCGTTTTTCGCGCAAAAGAGCGTCCGTTTTTATTTGAAACGGATTTGTTTGGGTTCGGAAAAACTCGATTTTACGCGCTTTTTCCGTTCGACGATATAATAGACAGGTTCTTCCGTTTTTTGGACGGGAGAATTTTGTTTTTCTTCCGTTTTTTGGGGCGTAGACGGTTGCGGTTGCTGTTTTTGGTATACTCTGCCAAGATAGACAAGCTTGGCAATCAATACAAGGCAAAAGCTAACGCCGAACAAAACGCCCAACCAAACCAAACCCCAAAGATGCGCGGATAATAAGCAAAAAATATTCATACGGAAAGTATATGGATTTTTTACTGTCATAATTTGGAAATTACGGGAATAATTTGCAGGCGTTTGTCGCATACTCAAAGCATGGAAAAGCAAACGATTGAACAGGCTCTCACCAAAGCGGAAAACGTAGGGGTAACTTTAAGCCAAGTGGAAGCGGAAGAATTTCGCGATTTTCAAAAACGCAAGCGTATGGGAGAAATTTACCGTCTAACTTCGGCAATGGAAGCGGAGCTTGGCGATACCGACGATATGCAACGGGTATGCGAACGGGCGCGCAGATTAAAGCAATCCGCCGTGCGCTTGCCGCTTACCAAAATGGCGCAGGCGAAATACTATCTTGCAGGGAGTAACGTTGCGCTCGATTGCGTCGTGGGCGGTACGGGGGAAACGCTGACTAAGGTCAAGGCCTACGAAGCACGGCTTGCTTTGAAAAACGGTGCGAAGGAATTGACCGTACGCATTGCGCCGTCCTTTATCGACGGCTGTCGGTTTGCGGAGATTAAAAAAGAGCTCAAACGCATACGAAGGCTTGCAGGGAAAAAACCGTGGAAGGTGGCGGTGGAAAAAAGCGAAGTTTCCACTTCGCTTGTGCGCGTAGCGCGTATTGCGTCCGAAGTGGGCGCGGCGTATTTTTGCGTGCCGTACTTTACGGGTTGCGAACGGCTCAGATTAGAGCTCACGGGCAAATGCCGTTTGCAGGTAAGCGGCGTGACTTCCGCGGAAGTTTGCAATAAACTCTTTTCGTTTGGCGTGGGAAGGGTGGTTACTTCGCAGGCTTGGGAAATTTATAACGAATGGCTTGCCGATATGCAAAAGCCGAAAGCGGCGGCGGAGCGCGTAACGCCAAAAATAGAGAAACGCATAGATAAAACGGTAAACGACGAAACGGATTATCAATGTAAATTAGAAGGCAATAAATTGTTGTTTTATTAAAAAAACGCCGCAACGTAGCGGCGTTTTTTCGCATATTTTCGCCGTTTCGCTCATACGATAACGGTATGAAGAAGGGATATTTGGCGGCGTTTTTCGCCGTGGCTACGGGGTTTGTTTTGGCGATTGTTTTATGCGTGCAGGCATTGTATTTGCCGCAGGCGGTGTTTGCTTCGTCCGAAAGTAAAATGAAAATCGTACTTGACGCAGGACACGGGGGAATAGACGGCGGCGTGACGGGTAAAACGACGGGAATAAAAGAGAGCGATATCAACCTGTCTATCACCCTTTATCTTGGTGATATTTTGACGGATATGGGGTTTGCCGTCGTGTATACGCGCAAAACGGAAGCAGGCTTATACGATACGGCGACGAAGGGGTTCAAAAACAGGGATATGCAAAAGCGCAGGCAAATTATCCAAGCGGAAAAACCCGATTTGCTTGTATCTATCCACCAAAATTTTTACCCGTCGAAAACGACGCGGGGCGGGCAGGTGTTTTACGAAAACGGCGCAAAGGACGGCAAGACGTTTGCTCTGTGCATGCAAAAACGGCTAAACGCGCTGTACGCTCAGCAGGGCGTAAAGGCAAGAAACGCCATGTCCGCCGAATATTTCATTTTAGAGTGCTCGTCCGCGCCCAGCGTTTTGGTGGAATGCGGTTTTTTATCCAGCCCAAAGGACGAACAGCTTTTGCTGAGCGCGGCGTTTCGTAAGCAGCTTGCAAGCGTAATTGCCGCAGGGATAACCGACTTTTTTGCAGGGATTTCCGCGTAAAGCGTAAAGAATTGCTTGTCTTTTGCGTTTGCGTGTGGTATAATAATACGTGCGATAATATAAGGTAAGGTGCGCGCGTATGTTTCAAACGCCCATGTCGACAACCGAAGTTAAACAGCTTAGCCCCGTAACGCTTGCGTTTTTGGGGGACGCCGTGTACGCCTTGTGGGTGCGTGAACGTTTGGTGCGCTTTGGCGGCGGTAAGCTTTCCGAGCTTAACCGTACGGCGGCAAACGTGCTTTCCGCGCGTGGGCAAAGCGCGTTTTTAGAACGGGTGTTGCCCCTTTTAACGCAGGACGAAGAAGAGATTTTCCGTCGGGGCAGGAACGCCAAAAAACCTACCAAAAGTAAGCACGCTACGGCGGAGGAATACAACCGTTCGACGGGCTTTGAAGCGGTGCTTGGGTATTTGTATCTTATCGGGGATATAGATAGGATAGAAACGCTTTTATCGCTCACGGGGGAAGACGAACTCAAAGGACAAGCCGCGGTAAAACCGTTTAAGCCGTAAGGAGAAAGGATATGAAAACAGAAGGAAGAAACGCCGTTATCGAACTGTTGAAAACGGATAAAAATATTGATAAAATCCTGTTGGAAAAGGGCGGACAGGGTACGCTTTCGCTTATTTTTTCACAGGCGAGAAAGAAAAATATCCGCGTACAATTCGTCGATAAACAGGTGTTGGATAAAGAGAGCGTTACCCGTCGGCATCAAGGGGTAATCGCGTTTACCACCGATTACGAATATTTCGATTTGGAAGATATTATTGCTGAGAAAAAGAGCGAAAAGGGCGGTTTTATCGTCCTTTGCGACGGGATTGAAGACGTGCATAATTTGGGCAGTATTTTGCGTGTAGCGGAATGTGCGGGCGCGGACGGCGTCGTTATCCCCAAATCGGGCAGTGCGTCCGTTACCGAAAGCGTTATCCGCATTTCCGCAGGTGCGGCGGAGCATATCAAGGTTGCCAAGGTTGCCAACTTAAACCAAGCGGTGGAAACGCTGCAAAAAAGCGGTTACTGGGTATACGCTTTGGAAGCAGGCGGCGAAGATATTTACAAGGAAGATTTCAGCGGAAACGTTGCGCTTATCGTCGGCGGTGAAGACAGCGGTGTGAAAAGGCTTACGAAAGAAAAGTGCGATAAGGTGCTGTCGTTGCCCTTGCAGGGAAAAGTCAATTCGCTCAATGCGTCCGTGGCGCTTGGGATTGCGGCGTACGAAGTGGTGCGCCACCGTTTGGGGTAAGCTATGGCGGAAAAAGAAAAAATCACCGACGAGCGCTTAGCGGAGCTTATCCAACAGGGCGATAAGCAGGCGCAAGAACAGCTGCTGCTTCGTTATCAAAAGCTTGTGCGCTTTTGCGCACGAAAGTTTTTCCTTGTCGGCGGTGAAACGGAAGATTTGATACAGGAAGGTATGATGGGTTTATTGCAAGCCATGAATACCTACAAGCAAGGCACAAGCGCAACCTTCAAAAGCTTTGCGTATTTATGTATTTGCCGTCGGATTATGGACGCAGTCAAGCTTGCGGCGAAAAAACAGCCGTCGGGTACGCTGGTCTTTTCGTCGGAGCTGGATTTTATCCCCAACATTCCCGACCCCGACGCGCAAATGATTTATATCGACGAACAAAACGAACTCATGCAAAAAATAGGCGGAATCCTTTCCGATTTAGAGTTTCGCGTATTCACGCTGTACCTTGGCGGTATGAACTGCGTGGAGATTTGTTCGTCTACGGGCAAGGAATACAAGAGTGTAGACAACGCCCTGCAACGCGCGAAAAGTAAAATACAAGCGTGGCTTAAAAAATAACACGAAGGAGAAAACAGTATGGCGTATTTGGCATTATACCGTGCGTTCCGGCCTAAAACCCTTTCGGACGTCGTACGGCAAGAACATATCGTAACCGTACTCAAAAATCAAATTGCGACGGGCAGGATAGGGCACGCCTATCTTTTTTGCGGTCCGCGCGGAACGGGAAAAACGAGTATTGCCAAAATCTTTGCGCAGGCAATCAACTGTCAGCAGCCCAAAGACGGTTCGCCCTGCGGTATGTGCGCTACCTGTAAAGCGCTTGCCGACGCGTCTAATTTGGACGTAACGGAAATCGACGCGGCGTCGAATAACGGCGTGGACGAAATGCGTGATTTGCGCGAAAAGGTGCAATATCCGCCCGTAGCAGGAAAATACAAAGTATATATTATCGACGAAGTGCATATGCTTTCGCCCGGCGCGTTTAACGCGCTGTTAAAGACGTTGGAAGAACCGCCTACGCACGCCGTATTTATTTTGGCTACGACGGAGTCGGCGAAAATCCCTGCGACCATTCTTTCCCGTTGTATGCGGTTTGATTTTAAGTTAATTCCGCAATCGGATTTGGAAGAACGTTTGCGTTACGTCTTTGACAGTATTGGAAAAACGTACGATAAAGAAGCGATTGCCGCTATTGCCCGTGCAGGCGCAGGAAGTGTGCGCGACATGCTCTCTATCGCCGATACCTGTGTGTCGTATACCGGCGGTAAGCTTACCTACGACGACGTTACCGCCGTTCTTGGCGGCGTAGATTTTTCGGCGGTTGCCGCCTTTTGCGAAGCGGCGCTTGTCGGAAACGCGGCGGCTGCGTTCGAACGCGCGGAAGGCTTTTTGGCGGCAGGCAAAAGCGTGGGTATGCTCATTAAAGACGTGCTTGGATTTTTGAATACCTGCGCGATCGTCAAAATGTGCCGTGACGCGAAAACGCTGTTGGCTTTGCCCGATACGACGTATGCGGAAGCGGCGCGGATTGCCAAAAATACCGACGGGCATGCGTTGCTCCGTGCAACGGAAATTTTTGCGCAAACCGAACAGGCGCTTAAATATTCCACTTCGCCCCGTATTTTGTTTGAAACGGCGGTGCTCAAAGTAAGTATGCCTGCCCAAGATTACGATATCGAAAGCTTGCTTACCCGTATTGCGGCGTTGGAAAAACGCTTGGAAGAAGGGAACTTTACGGCGCAAGCTACGCCCGTAGAACAGGCAAAACGGGAAGTAAAACCTATGCAAAAACCTGCGCCCGTTGTGGAAGAAAGGGAAATAATTGAAGAAGCGGATATGGATATTCCGCCCGATTTAGACGTTCCCCCCGACGAAACGGAAACGGGCGGTACGGCGTATTTCGGCGGCTACGCCCCCAAGGCAAAACCCGTGGAACAGCCCGTAGTTAAGGAAGAAAAGCCCGTGGAAAAACCTGCGCCTATCCCCGTTGCGCCTAAGGTGCATAACGCAAATAAAGGCAACGCACAGGCGACGTTTGGGGCGTTTTTGCGGTATTTGCGCAAGACGGGTTCAAGCGGTGTGGTGTTTGCCATGTGTATGGATTTGGACAGCGCGTACGAAAACGACGTATTCGTGCTTTCGACGGACAGCCAAACCATTTATAATTCGCTTACCAAAGACGAGCATTATGGCTTGATTTTGCAGGCTTTGTCGGGCGTTGGCGTGGAAAAAGAAAGCTTTTCCCTGCGCTTAAAAGGCAAGCAAGCGGACGGAGCGAAGGACGGACTTGAAATCATCAAGGAAACGTTCGGCGGTGTAAAAATCGATATTAAATAAAGTAAAAATAAAGTAAAAATAAAGTAAAATAAAGTAAAATAAACAGGAGAAAAAAACAATGGCTGGTTTCAAAGGTGGAAACAACAATATGCAAAATCTCATGCGCCAAGCGCAAAAAATGCAGGAAGAAATGGAAAAAACTGCGGCGCTTTTGGATGACTGGGAAGTGGTAGGCACGGCGGCAGGGGAAGCCGTAGTCGTCTATATGAACGCGAAAAAAATCATCAACGGTATCGAGCTTGACGAAAGCGTCGTCGACCCTACCGACGTCGAAATGTTAGAAGACCTTATCATGGCTGCCATCAACGACGGTTACGCAAAAGCGGACAAAGTCTATGAAGAGAAGATGGGTAAGTATGGGGAGATGGGGGGCTTAGGCGGCTTACTCTAAAAAAACGAATTATATACGTCGTAATACTGCGTCGAAGGTGCGCTTTTCTTGCTCACGTACGCCAAGTACGCTCACGGCGAAAATGCTCCTTCTCCTTGTCTTACTCGTATCTAATCCGTTTTTCCTTTCAAACGTGCAACGTTTTAACCAAACCCTTTCAAACGAGTAACGTTTAGACAAATCATTTCAAACGTGCAACGTTGAGCCGTTTTTCCTTTCAAACAAGCGACGTTTTAACCAAACCGTTTCAAGCGAGTAACGTTTATTTATTCAACCATAAGGAACTGCAATATGGATATTTTTATCGAACCGATAGGGAAACTTGTCAATGAGTTTTCCAAGCTCCCCGGAGTGGGGAAAAAGACGGCACAGCGTTACGCCTACAAAATTATCGATATGCCCGAAAGCGAAGCGCGTGCCTTTGCCGACGCGATTATCGGCGTAAAGCGCAAAGTGCGCTATTGCAAAGTGTGCGGCAACTTCACCGAAGAAGAAGAGTGCGCCATTTGCCGTACCCGTGAAAAGAGCGTGATTTGCGTTGTCAAAGAACCTAAGGACGTTGCGGCAATTGAAAAACTGCGCGAATTTAAGGGCGTGTATCACGTATTACACGGCGTAATTGATCCGCTTTCAGGGGTTGGACCTAACGATATCCGTATTCGCGAATTGCTTGCGCGCATACAGGGGGGCGACGTGAAAGAAGTGATTATTGCCACCAACCCCGACGTATCGGGGGACGCCACCGCCATGTATATCGCCAAGCTGATCAAGCCGTTGGATATTCCCGTAACTCGTTTGGCACACGGCATACCCGTTGGCTCGGAAATCGAATACACCGACGACGTAACCTTGGCAAGGGCGTTTATCGAACGCAACCGCTTA
>JAZTWF010000041.1:0-17576 GCA_045635725.1 Candidatus Scatosoma sp.
GAACCCGTAGAGCTTGGCGGCGCAACGGTATCGCGCGCCACCTTAAACAATTACGGCGATATCGTGCGCAAGGGCGTAAAAATAGGCTCGCGTGTGCTCGTTCGCCGTTCCAACGAAGTCATTCCCGAAATTTTAGGCACGACGGAACATTACGAACACAGCCGTGAAGTGGAAAAGCCCACCGCTTGCCCTGCCTGTCAAACGCCGCTGAATGAAGTGGGGGCGCACCTGTTTTGCCCCAACAAAAATTGCGTGCCGCGTATCGTTGCTAAGCTGGATCACTACGCAGGCAAAAACGCTATGAATATCGACGGTTTTTCCGAAAGCACGGCGCAAACGCTTGTGGAAAAAGGACTTGTCAAAACGTTTGCCGATTTATACCGTTTGACGGCGGAGCAGTTGGCTACGCTGGAAGGGTTTAAGGATAAAAAAATAAGCAATTTGCTCACCGAAATTCAAAAGAGCAAAACGCCCACCTTGGACGCGTTTTTCTTTGCTATCGGTATCGACGGCGTGGGGCGCGTAGCGGCGAAGGATTTGGCGGCGCGCTTTAAGGGCGTGGAAAATTTACAAAACGCGACCGTGGAAGAGCTTGTCGCCATGGACAACGTCGGGGAAATCACGGCAAACGCCATCAAGGAATATTTTGCCGACGAAGACAACCTTTTACAGCTTGCCGATTTGGCGGCGGTAGGGGTAACGCCTACGTGGAGCGACGTTAAAAGCGAAGGGGTATTTTCGGGACAGTCCGTCGTTTTGACGGGGAGTTTAACAAGCTTTAAGCGCAGCGAAGCGCAAAAGCTTATCGAAGCCAACGGCGGCGTATGTCAATCGTCCGTAACGGCGAAAACGACGTTGGTTATCGCAGGGGAAGAAGCGGGCAGCAAGCTGGAAAAAGCCAAAAAATTACAAATCAAAATCATTGACGAAACGCAGTTTAAGCAAATGCTTTCGCTGTAATTGCTTTCTTTTTTATAAAAAAAGAAAAAAATAACGCGTATGTACTTGTATTTTCAAAAAATATTTGCTATAATAAGATAATCTTGAATAAGACTAAAGAAAAGGACGAAACGATATGTTGAGTATGACGGGGTACGGCAAAGGCGCGTACGACGACGGTGAGTTAGAACTCACCTGTGAAATTAAAACGGTGAACAATCGGTATTTAGACGTTTCCATGAAAGCGCCGCGCATTTTCGCCGCTTTTGAAGAAACGGCGAAGGGTATCGTCAAGGAAAAGCTTTCCCGCGGTCATGCGGACGTATACGTTTCCTTTAAGGATAAACGGGAAAAACCCACTTCGCTTGCGCTTGATACCGCGCTTGCCGCGTCCTATATCCGTGCGGCGCAGACCTTGAAAGCGGCGTTTCCCGACCTTACAGACGACGTTACCTTATCGGGCGTGTTGCGTTATCCCGACGTATTAAAGCAAGACGATATTCAAAGCTTGGACGAAAGCATGATTACCGCCTTTAAAACGGCTTTGACCGCTGCGTTGGACGCGCTCAATCAAATGCGCCTTATCGAAGGGGAAAAGTTAAAAGCGGATATGCTTGCGCGTATGAATACTATCGAAAGCTTGGTGGAGAAAATTGCCGTTCGTGCGCCGTTGATTGCTACCGAATACCGCAATAAGCTCACTACGCGCGTGAAGGAATATTTAGAAGGCGCGGCAATCGACGAAAGCCGTTTGCTCACCGAAGTGGCGGTGTTCACCGATAAGAGCAATATCGACGAAGAACTCACCCGTTTGCGTTCGCATATACAGCAATTCCGCGATATTTGTAACGAAGGCGTTGTGGGAAGAAAGCTGGACTTTTTGGTGCAGGAGTTTAACCGCGAAGCGAATACGACCTGTTCCAAGAGTAACGACATTGAAATTACGCAGCTGGGCTTGGCGCTCAAAAACGAAATTGAAAAGGTACGCGAACAGGTACAAAATTTGGAATAAAGGGAAACACGAATGAAAAGATTGTTGGCAGTATCCGGCCCGTCGGGGGTCGGCAAAGGAACGCTGGTGAAAACGATTATTAAAAAGCGCGACGACGTTGTCGAATCGGTTTCCTGTACTACGCGCGCTCCGCGCGTAGGAGAAATAGACGGCAGGGAATATTTTTTCCTTTCCAAGGAAGAATTTTTACGCCGTATTCAAGAAGACGATTTTTTGGAATACGACGAACATTTCGGAAACTATTACGGCACGCCCAAATCGTTTGTCAAGAAAACGCTTGAAGAAAAATCGGTGATCATGGAAATTGACGTGGTCGGGGCGCTTCTTGCCAAAAAAACCTTTCCCGAATGTATTTTGGTTATGGTTGTACCCCCGTCCAAGGAAGAGCTTATGCGCCGTTTGAAAGGGCGTAACACCGAAACGGACGAAGAGATAGCAGGCAGAGTTGCCCGTTTGGAATACGAGCTGTCCAAAATAGACGAATACGATTACGTACTTGTCAACGACGATTTTGATCGGGCGCTTGCCGAGCTGGAAGATATTATCGACGGCAAGAAAATTCCCGCAAAAAAATAAGAAAAAATAACACAAAAGGAGTGATATAGATATGATTAACGAACCTTCCGTAGACGAAATGATTAGAAAGTTGGGCTCAGAAGAAGACCCCATCAGCCGCTATGCGCTTTGCACGGTGGCAGCGAAACGCGCACGCCAAATTATCGAAACCGAAAGAAATTTAGGCGTTACCGATTCGACGGGCAAGGATAAAGAATTGCTGACGGCTTGCAAGGACATAGCCGAAGGCAAAGTCGTTATCGCGAAAGAGTAAATTTTTTGGTTGCCTCGAATTGTTCGGGGCAATTCAACTTTCAAGGAGTATTGCATGATAGCCGAAGTTATCGTAGACATTGCGTCCGGTGAAACGGACAGAATATACGATTATTACTGTGACGACAACGCCGTCGTCGGCAGTCGCGTTCGCGCGCCGTTCGGCGGGAAAATCGTACCGGGGTTTATCATGCGCTTGAAGGAAACCACCGACTATCCCAAGGAAAAGCTAAAAGGCGTATTCCTTTGCGACGACGGCTTGCCCGCTTTGAATAAGGAGTGTTTACAGCTTGCGGAAAAAATTACGGCAAGATACCGTGTTCCCAAGGCGTTGACGCTCCGTTTGTTTTTGCCGTCCGAAATGCGTACGGGCAAGGTAAGAGAGCGGTTAAGAAACTACGCGCAGCTTTGTATACCCTTTGAGGACATGGTCTTTGGCAGGGCGAAAAAACAACAGGCGGCGGCGGAGTATTTACGCGACAACGGCAAAACCGATTGCGCGTTTTTGAACGCCGAATTCCCTGCGGCTTTGAAAGAGCTGGAAAAGAAAGGCTACGTTGTTATCACCAAAGAACAGGTCTTGCGTGACCCGTATAAAACGTTGGATAGAGAAAACGTACTCCACGTGCTTTCGGACGATCAGAAACGGGCGGTACAAACGGTGGAAACGGACGAACGCACCGTGCAGCTTTTGCACGGCGTTACGGGCAGCGGTAAAACGGAAGTATACCTTACCTTGATTGCCAAGTGCTTAGCGCAAGGGCAAAGCTCTATTTTTTTAGTACCCGAAATTTCCTTAACGCCGCAAATGCTTTCACAGCTTCGCGCACGCTTTGGCCGTAACGCGGCTATTTTGCACAGCGGACTTTCGGCAGGCGAACGGTTTGACGAATGGTGGCGTTTGCGCACGGGCGAAGCGAAAATTGCTATCGGGGCAAGAAGCGCAATCTTTGCGCCTATGGAAAATTTGGGCGTGATTATTATCGATGAAGAACACGACGGCAGCTACGTAAGTGAAACCGCGCCAAGGTATAACACGTTTGACGTGGCGTTGCTCCGCGCAAAATATAACCGTTGCAAGCTGGTGCTTGGCAGCGCAACGCCGTCGGCGGATACCTATAAACGGGCAAGGGACGGGGAATTTTCGCTCATTCGTATGGATAAGCGTATCAATAAAAAACCGCTCCCTGAAATCGTTATCGCCGATATGCGAAGGGAAGTGCGCAAGGGGAATAACTCCGCCTTTTCGCTTGCCTTAAAGGAAGAGCTGGAAAAATGTCTTTCCGAAGACAAACAAGCCATTTTGTTTTTGAACCGCCGCGGCTATTCGCAAACGGTGATTTGTAAGGAATGCGGCTACGTCGCAAAATGCCGTTCGTGCGACGTTTCCTTGACCTATCATAGGGACGAAGACTGCTTGAAATGTCATTATTGCGGCGCAAGATACGGCATGCTGTCGGCTTGTCCCGATTGCGGCGGTAAGAAATTATCGTATGCAGGTACGGGCACGCAGCGTATCGCCGCCGATTTGCAAAAGCTCTATCCCACCGCGCGTATTTTGCGTATGGATAACGATACGACAAGCGGTAAGGAAGGGCATTACAAAATATTAAAACAGTTCGGGGAAAAGAAAGCGGATATCTTGGTCGGCACGCAAATGATTGCCAAGGGTCACGACTTCCCGTCCGTTACTTTGGTGGGAATTTTGGACGCGGACATGAGCTTGCATTTTTCCGATTATCGAAGTAGAGAGAGAACCTTTCAGCTCATCACCCAAGTGTCGGGCAGGAGCGGAAGAGCGGAAGAAAAGGGGAAAGTTGTTTTGCAAACCTTTGACCCCGAAAACGAAGTGCTGCGGTTTGCCTGCGCGTACGATTACGAAGGGTTTTATCAAAGTGAGATATCCCTGCGCGCGGCGATGGCGTTTCCGCCCTTTTCCAAAATCGTACGGGTTTTGGTGACGGGCGAAGACGACGGGAAAACGCTGGAAGCGCTTAAAGCTGTGTATTTCGAATTAGAGCGTTTATACACCGAACAGAGCGAAAAATTCCTATTCTTTAACAAAATGCGTTCGCCTATCAAGCGCATACAAAACAAATTCCGATATCAAGTACTCATGCGGCTGTGCGATACGTCGGTATTGCCCCAAATCTACGCGGTTTGCGCCGAAGCGCGCACGCGCGACGTGTTGGTTTCGGTAGAAGAAAATCCCGCTAATTTAAGCTAATACAACAGGAGAAAAAACGATGGCTATTCGTAACGTAGTACAAGTCGGCGACGACGTATTAAGACAAAAATGCTTTCCCGTGGAGAATTTTGACGAAAGCTTGCACAAGCTTTTGGAAGACATGAAAGACACGGTAAAAAAGGAAGAAGGCGCAGGGCTTGCCGCGCCGCAGGTGGGGATACTTCGCCGCGTGGTGGTCGTGGACGTCGAAGACGGGTATTTTGAATTTATCAACCCCGTTATCCTTTCGCAAAAGGGCGAACAAACGGGCTGGGAAGGCTGCTTATCCGTACGCGGAAAAAGCGGTATCGTTTCCCGTCCTATGAAAGTTAAGCTTTCCTATCAAGACCGTTTCGGGGAAAAGCATCTTTTGCAAGCCAAGGGCTTTTTTGCCCGCGCGATTTGTCATGAGCTTGACCATTTGGACGGGGTGTTGTATATCGACAGAGCAACTCACGTGGAGAAAGTATGAGAATAATTTACGCCGGCACGCCCGAATTTGCGGTAGAGCCGTTAAAAAGAATACTACAACTGCATACGATAGAAGTGGTTGGCGTTGTGACGCAGGAAGATAAACCGCAGGGTAGAAAGGGGATTTTAACGCCGCCGCCTGTGAAGGTAGAAGCGGAAAAGCATAATATCCCCGTATTGCAATATGCTAAAATCAAAGAGCACGTTGCCGACTTGCGTGCGCTTGGCGCGGAAATGATGGTCACCTGCGCATACGGGCAAATTTTAACGCAAGAAGTGCTGGATTGTTTCCCCAAAGGCGTATACAATATTCACGCAGGATTATTGCCCAAGTATCGCGGTGCGTCGCCCATTCAAAGCTGTATTTTGGCAGGTGAAACGCAAACGGGCGTATGTATTATCAAAACCGAACTCGGTTTGGATACGGGGGATATTTTGCGCATGCAAACGTTGGATATCCTGCCCAACGAAACGTACGGACAGCTTTCGGAACGACTTTCCTTTTTGGGAGCGGAGTTAGTCGTTACCGCTATCGAAGACGTAATAAACGGGACGGCTACGTTTACGCCGCAAGGGGAAGAAAACGTCAACGTCGTGAGAAAAATCACCAAAGAACAGGCGCAAATGGATTTTTGTAAATCGGCAAAAGAAATAGTCAATCTTGTCCGCGCCATGAACCCTGCGCCCGTGGCGTTTACCACGCTGGAAAATAATAAAATCAACGTATGGGAAGCGGAAAAAGCCGTGCTCACGGACGAAGAAAACGCGTATATGCAAACGGCGAAAATAGGCGAAATTCTTTCGGATAAAGCCAAGCGCGGCTTGCTTGTCAAATGCGGCGACGGCGCGGTGAAGCTTGTCAAGGTGCAGCCTTCGGGCGGTAAAATCATGAACGGGGGAGATTTAATCAACGGCAGAAAAGCGCAAAAAGGACAGGTGTTCTCATGCTGAGCAATCCCGTTTACGACCCCTTTCAAATTTTGACGAAAATCTATTCGGACGGCACGCTTGTTAAGCAAGCGATAGAAAAAACGTATATCGAAGAACAGTACCGTTCCCGCACCGTAAAAATGGTGTACGGCGTGTTGGAAAACGATATCTATTTTGATTTTTGTATTCGCCATTACGCGCCCCAAGCCCCCAAGCTTGCCGTGCGGATTATACTCAAAATCGCCTTATATATGCTGCTTTTTATGGACAAAAAGCGGTATATGGTCACCGACCTTGCGGTTACGCTTTGTAAAAAGTTGGGCAAATCGGGCGTGAGCGGATTTGTCAACGCGTTTTTGCGTCGGTTTGATAACGCGCAGGTGCTTGCCGCGCTTCCAAGCGGCGACGAAGGACGGGCAATTGCGTTGTCCTGTCCGTTGTTCTTTTATAAGCTTTTGAAAAAGGAATACGGGGATAGAGCGGAAAAAATAGCTTCGGCAAAGTCGGCAGGTATTTCCGTGCGCTTTGTGAAAAACCAAGAAAACTATTTACAAAATACGCATATCCAAACGCCTTTTTCCGAAGAATACGGGCATTATATTTTCGAAAGGTTTGTCCGCGACGACGGGTTTGATAACGGCGAATATACCTTTCAATCGGTGGGCAGTATCGCTATTTGCGATATCGTTACGCCTTGTCAAAGTCTGCTGGACGCATGCGCCGCACCGGGCGGGAAATCGGTGCTTTTGGCAGGGAAGTGCGATAAAATCACTTCTTTTGAATTGCACGAACACAGGGTAGAGCTAATCACGCAATATAAACAGCGTATGGGCGTGGAAAATATCACCGAATATCAAAAGGACAGCTCTGTTTTTGACCCTGCTTTGGAAGAAACGTTCGACGGCGTGCTTTGCGACGTGCCCTGTTCGGGCTTTGGAACGGTTAGCGAAAACCCCGACGTGAAATTATTCCGCAAGGAAAGCGATATAGTATCGCTAAATAAAACGCAGGATAAAATCCTACAAACGTGCAGCCGTTACGTGAAAAAGGGCGGGTATGTATACTATTCCACCTGTTCGCTTTTGCAGGCGGAAAATGATAGTAGAGTGGGGGCGTCTTTGCGCGAAAATCCCCATTTTACCGTAGAAGAAATCGACAGCAAGCTGCCGCACGATAAGAAAAAGTACGGCTTGCAATTTTTGCCCGATAGGGCGTATGGCGCAGGGTTTTATATAGCGAAGTTGAAACGGTTATGAAAAAAATCTTACAGGACTTGTCCTTGGGCGAGTTGGAAAATTTAATACTTTCTTTGGGAGAGAAAAAGTTCCGCGCCAAGCAGCTCTACGAAGGGTTGACGCAGGGCAAAGCCATTGAAGATATTTCGTCTTTGCCCAAAGCCTTAAAAGCGCGGCTTTGCGAAGAATATGAAAATATGCCCGTGAAGATTAAGGCGAAGTTCGTATCTAACGACGGTACGGAAAAATACCTGTTCGAATACGCCGACGGTAACGTTGTGGAAGGGGTATTGATGAAGTACAAATACGGCTATACGCAATGCGTTTCCACACAGGTGGGTTGCCGTATGGGCTGTACGTTTTGCGCCTCTACCTTAAACGGACTGCTGCGTAACTTGACGGCAGGGGAAATTCTTTCGCAAATCTTAATTGTCAATGCTCTGCATAAGGACGACGCGGTGGGGCAAGGCGCTCAAAAGCGCGCGGTTACCAACGTGGTGCTTATGGGCAGCGGAGAGCCGCTAGATAATTACGACGAAGTCATTACGTTTTTGCGCTTGATTTCCGCGGAAAGCGGTATGGGTATGAGCCCGCGCAATATCTCTCTTTCCACGTGCGGTATCGTGCCGAAAATGTACGATTTAGCAAAGGAAGGCTTGCCTGTCAATCTCACCGTTTCCCTGCACGCAACGGACGATATCACGCGTGCGCGCGTGATGCCCGTGGCGAAGGCGTATAAGATAGACGATATCTTAAAAGCCTGCGAAAATTACTTCCAAAAAACGGGTAGACGGTATTATTTTGAATATACGCTAATCGCAGGGGAAAACTGCGATAACGAACACGCGGACGCTTTGATTAAACTACTCAAAGGCAAGCCCTGCCACGTCAATCTCATTCGCTTGAACGAAGTCAAAGAACGGGACTTAAAGGCACTTGACGATAAAGCGGCGTACCGCTTTTTAGGACGGTTGGAAAAGGGCGGACTTTCCGCCACCTTACGCCGTCAAATCGGCGTGGATATCGGCGGTGCTTGCGGACAGCTCCGCGCGCAGTATTTAGCCATTACGGAATGATTTGAACCTGATTTTGAGCGCCGAATTTTGTGTTCTACTTCGTCGAAAGCCTTGTTAAACCGTTTAGGTTTACCTGCGGATTTCTCCTTGCATAACTGTAAATTCGGCTGCTGAAAATTGCTCTGCACCCAAAACAAAGTATTTTTGAAAGATTTGAGACGCAGAGGAAGCAACAATACTGTACGTATTGTAATGACGATAAGCCTTAAAGGGGCAAAAAGACTTGTTTTGGGCAGGTTTAATTCGCTCCGTAATGGCTAGGAGAATAACCTATGTGGGATATCCTTGCTTTACTAGCAAGCTTTTTGGCAATGGCGCTGATTGCCGCCAGCTATTTTTGTCCAAATAAAATCGCATACTTATTCTTACAATCGCTTGGTATGGTCTTTTTAATGGCGTCGTACCTGTTTACAGGCGCATTTTTCGCGCTAATCGGTTTGGGGATAGGGCTTTGCCGCGGACTTACGTATTTTGTTTACGAACGCCAAGAAAAAACAGCGCCCGAATGGACGGCGTGGCTGTTTACAATAGCCACCCTTGCGGCGTATGCTATCGTCGATTTGGGGATTGAACAATCGGCAAAGCCTGTGGATATTTTCTACTTGCTTTCCTTAATCGGGTTTGCATTCGTCATGCGTCAGCGGGATTTGAAGACGGTGCGTTTCGGTTCGATTATCCCCGTAGCGTTGGGCGTTTTGTATACCGCTTTTAGTCGAGCGCCTGTATTTTCGGTGCTTTCGTATTCGTTTGAGCTTGGCGCAACGATTTTATCTATTTTGCGTTATTACGTATTTAATAAAGAAAAAACCGCCGACGGCGGACAAGGAGAACTCTATGAAAAACTGTAAAATTGCCCCTTCGATATTATCGGCAAACTTTGCCAAAATGGGGGAAGAAGTACGTTCTTTGCAAGCATGCGGCGCGGACGTCGTGCATTGCGACGTTATGGACGGCGTGTTTGTCAATAATATCACGTTTGGGTTGAAAATGGTGGAAGATTTGCGCAAAATCACTTCCTTACCGCTCGATTGTCATTTGATGATCGTTCACCCCGAAAAATACGTAGAGCGTTTTGCCAAAGCGGGCGCGGATATCATTACCGTGCATTACGAAGCTTGCCAAGACAATCTTAAAGAAGTATTACAGCTTATCAAGGATAGCGGCGTAAAATGCGGCGCGGTTATCAACCCCGATACGCCCGTGGAAAAGATTGCCGACGTCATTCCCATGTGCGATATGGTGCTTGTCATGAGCGTATTCCCCGGGTTCGGCGGACAAAAGTTTATCGTGGGGGCACTCGATAAGCTCCGCGAAGTCAAGGCGATTGTCGACGCTTGCGGAAAGGAAATCGATATTGAAATCGACGGCGGTGTTTGCGAAGAAAACGTTGCGCTTGTCAAGGCGGCAGGGGCAAACGTTATCGTTGCAGGCAGCGCGGTATTTAAGGCGGAAGACAGGGCGGCGGCGATTGCCGCTTTGAAAGAAGCGTAGCTGTCTCATTAAAAACGGTTATCGCCGTAAGGCGAAGGAGTACGTAGTATGGTAGCCGAAAAGAAACAGGTGAATTTTACGGAAGGCAAATTATTCGGTAAAATTATATGGTTTGTTTTGCCGATTGTAATTACCAACCTACTGCAAACCTTTTATAACGCCGCGGATATGATGGTGGTTAGCTTATCCAGCGAAGTCAACGCCGTCGGCGCAATCGGTACGACGGGTTCGTTTGTTACCTTAGTATTAAATATTTTTATCGGATTTTCCATAGGCGCAAACGTAGTCGTCGCCCGTGGAATCGGCGCAAACGATAAGAAAAAAACACAACGGGCGGTGCATACGTCCTTAATTATGGGCTTTGTCACGGGGCTTATCGGCTGCGTGGTGGGTATACTCATTGCCCGTCCCGTGCTTTCGGCTATGGGAAACCGCGGTAGCTTGTTAGAGCTTGCTATTGTGTACACCGATATCTATTTTTTAGGCGTGCCTTTCTTGGCGTTGACGAATTATTTGATTGCTATTTTCAGGGCGAAAGGGGACGCCAAAACACCGCTTGTCGTTTTGGCTTTGTCGGGGATTGTCAACGTTCTTTTGAATTTTGTGTTCGTCGTATTTGTCGGTATGTCGGTGGAAGGGGTTGCGTTGTCTACCTCTATCGCTAACTTCATTTCCTTTATTACGCTTTTAATGAAATTGCGTAAAGACCAAGATTTTACTACCTTTTCGTTCCGAAAATTAAAGCTCAACGTCAAGGTAATGAAGGATATCGTTACGGTGGGTGTGCCTGCGGCTTTGCAGGGCGCGCTGTTCGCTCTTTCCAACTTGTTGATACAATCGTCTATCGTAACGGTGAATAACCTGCTCAGTCCTGCGGGAAGTGATTATCAGCCCATTGTCAACGGTTCGGCGGCGGCAGGGAATTTAATGGGGTTTGTGTATACTTCCATGAACGCCGTTTATCAAGGCGCGATCACCTTTACCAGCCAAAATATGGGCGCGGATAAACCCGAACGGGTTAAACCGATTATGTATAACTGCTTTTTAATTGTAACGGTTATCGGGCTTATTATGGGGAACTTGGTATATTTCTTGCGTACGCCGCTGCTTGCGTTGTACGGCGTTACTTCGGGCGCGGAAGGGAGCATAGAAGCTTTGGCAACGTATGCCGCTACGACAAGATTGTTATTTGAATGTATACCCTATTTCCTTTGCGGTATTATGGAAGTTTGTACGGGTGTTTTGCGTGGGTTGGGCAGGTCCGTGCTGTCTATGCTCATTTCGCTTGTAGGGGTGTGCTTGCTCCGCGTTGTGTGGCTGTGGACGGTATTCCCCATGTTTTATACCATGGAAGCAATATCGATCAGCTATCCGTTTACGTGGATTGTCACCGCGCTGACCGCATTCACGTTTATTCAAGTTATTTTACGCGGAATACTCAAACATAGAAAATAAAGAAATAGGCTTGGAAAACCAAGCCTATTTTTTTATAAACGGTGAAGAATAAAAAATAATCCCCGACCAAGTGGTCGGGGATATTTCTTCCTTATTATAAATATAAATAAG
Source organism: Candidatus Scatosoma sp. (assembly GCA_045635725.1). GTDB lineage: Bacteria > Bacillota > Clostridia > Christensenellales > Borkfalkiaceae > Scatosoma. The sequence continues at coordinate 11,776 of JAZTWF010000041.1, forward strand.
TAATAGGAAAGCGTCAGTCTGCCTTTTTCAGCGTTCTGATGCATCTTGCGCAAACGTATCCGTTGGTTTCCTTCCCGTCAGCTACGTAGGAAATTTTTTGAACGTTCACCTTAAAAGTTCTTCTCGTTTTACGGTTAGAGTGGCTTACGTTGTTGCCCGTTGCTTGACCTTTACCGCAAATATTGCATACTCTCGACATATTGACACCTCCGATTTTGGGTTATTTTACGTGGTATTTTGCGTTTGAAAGACGTGCAAAAGCAACGCTTTATTCAAACAGCATAAATAATATATCATTTTTAAGGAGAAAAATCAATCAAAAATGCGCCCCAAAAGACAAAAAATAAAAAATTTTCGTTTTTTTTGTAAAAGCACTTGCAAAATGACGGGAAATGTTGTACAATGGGAGTGTATTTGGAGAAAAATTATGTCAGTTACCACTAATAACGCTTACGGCAAAATTTCCATATCCGACCTTTCTATTGCCAAGGTTGCTTCCCATACCGCGATGGAGTCTTACGGGATCGTGGAAATGGTTTCTCGCCGTTTTACCGATAAGCTTTCCATTTTCACCAAAAAGGAAGCGGAAGGCAAAGGTATTAAAGTGACCACTTCGGGAAACCGCATTTATATCGACGTATACGTTATTATCAAGTACGGCGTTTCTATCAACGCCGTTGCCGAATCGTTGAAAGAAGCTATTAAATATAAAGTAGAAGCGTTTACCGGTATGATTGTAGATACCGTCAACGTCAACGTTATCGGCGTCAAACTTTAACCATTCTTGGCGCAGCGCATAAACCTGCGCCTTTTTGCGTGAACGTTAGCGCGCCCTTTTAACGCGCTAAAAATTTGCACCGTCTATGCGGCTTTAGCCGTAAATCTCTTTCCACGGGCAAATACGCACAAGTTTTTACCATATTAAAGAAGGAGCATTTTTTATGCATAAAACGATAAACAGTACGGAATTCCGTAAAATGATTTTGGTCGGCGCGAAACAGCTGGAAATCAATCGCGCCAAAGTAGACGCTTTGAACGTATTCCCCGTTCCCGACGGCGATACGGGTACGAATATGTCGCTTACCATGCAATCGGCTGTAAAGGAATTGACGGCTTGTCCGTCTAACGCATTCTCGGACGTTTGCAACAGCGTTTCCAAAGGCGCTTTGAAGGGTGCGCGCGGTAACTCCGGCGTTATCCTTTCTCAAATTTTGAAAGGGATTTGCTCGGTGCTTGGCAAATGCGAAAAAGAAGCGGATATAAAAACGTTTGCTAAGGCTATGGAACAGGGTACGAAAATCGCCTACGGCGCAGTATCCGTTCCCAAAGAAGGTACTATCCTTACCGTTATCCGTATGATGAGCGAACACGCCGTCAAAATTGCGGGTAAGAAAAAGAGCTTTGAAGAATTTTTCGAAGACGTAATCGCCGAAGGTGAAAAGGCGCTTGCGTTGACCCCCGAACTTCTTCCCGTTTTGAAAAAAGCGGGCGTAGTCGACTCGGGCGGGGTCGGTCTTATGACGATTATCAAGGGCTTTGCGTGTGAGCTTACAGGCGAAGAAATCGCGGAAAATATCACGGAAGTAGCCGCGCCCCAAGGCGGCGAAGAATTCGGGGATAACTCGGATATCATCAATATGGATTTGGGCGAAATCGAATACGCGTACTGTACGGAATTTTTCATTATCAACATGAAAAAGAGCACGACGCTTTCCGCAATTGACCGTTTGCGTGAACGCTTGATGGCAATCGGCGACAGCGTAATTTGTATCGGGGATTTAGAGCTTGTTAAGGTACACGTACACACCAACCAACCGGGGAAAGCGCTTAGCTATGCGTTGGAGCTTGGTGAGCTTGACAGACCGAAGATTGAAAACATGTTAGAACAAAACCGTCAACTTCGTGCAAAGCGCGAGGCGGAAAAGAAAGAAATGGGCATGCTTGCCATTTGTACGGGCGCAGGGCTTGCGGATATCTTCCGCGATTTGTCGGTGGATAGAATTATTGAAGGTGGGCAAACCATGAACCCCAGCGCAAGCGACATTGCCAACGCAGCGCAAAAGATTAATGCAGAGCACGTATTCGTATTCCCCAACAACAAAAACATTATTTTGGCGGCGGAACAGGCGAAAAACCTTGTAGAAAACAAGACGTTGCACGTTATCCCCACCAAAAACGTACCCCAAGGCTTTGCGGCGGCGTTGGAATTCAACCCCGAAGCGACGGCGGAAGAAAACAAGACCAACATGATTCATGCGCTGGATAACGTGAAGGCAGGTCAAGTAACGTACGCTGTGCGCAACACTTCGCTTAATGGCTTCTCTATTAAAGAAGGGGATATTATCGGCTTGGACGATAAGAAGATTTTAGCCAAGTCGCAATCGGTAGAAGAAACGGTAGTTAAGCTGATCGGCAAAATGAAAGAAGAGTTCCACCAAATGATTACGCTGTACTACGGCGAAGACGTTAAGGAAGACGAAGCGGAAGCGCTTTGCGCGGCGATTGCGGAAAAATATCCCGATTGCGACGTAGACTTCCACAACGGCGGACAATCGGTATACTATTATATCCTGTCGTTGGAATAATGTATAAAATTGCATAAAATGAATAAATATACAAATGGCGGAAAGCGTAGGTTGGCTTTTCCGCCTTTGTTAAACTAAGGGGCTGCGTATGAAGGTTTCCGCGCTGAAATCCATCGGAGAAAAACGGGAAAAGGATTTTAATAAGTTGGGAATTTACGAGATAGACGATCTCGTAAAGTTTTATCCGCGCGCGTATTTGGACTTAACCCAGCGTTCGACGCTGCGCGAAGCGTACCATAACGACATGGTGCTCATCGCCTGCGAAGTTACCCGTCTTGCGCCCAACTATACCAGCGCGAAAAAAGTGGTGCGCGCCTTTTGTAATCAAGACGGATTCCCGTTCACGGCGGTGTGGTTTCACCAACCCTACGTCATGCAAAAATTAAAGGCGGGGGAATACCTGTTCTATGGGCGTGTGCAAAACAAGTTTGGGCAAATTTCCATTATCAACCCGTCCTTTGAACCGCTGGATAAAAATTATCGCTTAAAGGGTATCGTGCCCGTGTATGCCTTAAAGGGCAGCCTTAGCCAAAAGCTCGTACGTTCGGCGGTTAAAGAAGCGCTTTCCAAGGCGGACTTAAACTCCGTAATCCCGTATCCGATTATACAAAAATACAATTTACCTTCCCTGCTTAAATCGTACTACGAAGTGCATAATCCCACGGGCGAAGCCGCCAAGGATTTGGCGTCGGAGCGGATTGCGTTGGAGGAATATTTTACACTCATTTCGGCGTTCAAAATTATCAAGGGCGGTAAGGAAGAAGTGCGGCTGCGCCGTTACGGCGTGACGGCGGAAGACGTAAAAACGTTTGCTACGCGCTTTGGGTTCGAATTTACCGAAGGGCAAAAGCACGCCGTCAATGAAATTTATAAAAACTTAAACGCACCTACCAAAATGAACCGTCTTTTGCAAGGCGACGTCGGCAGCGGTAAAACGGCGGTGGCGCTTTGCGGTATTTTTATGGCGGTGAAAAGCGGTTTTAAAGCGGCGTATTTATCGCCTACGGAAGTGCTTGCCGAACAAAATTACCGTATTTTGCAGAAATATTTCCCCGAATACCGCGTGGGGTATTTGGCGGGCGGTATGACCGCGAAAGAAAAGCGGGAAATGAAGGCAAAGCTCAAAAACGGAGAGATTGATATCCTTTGCGGTACGCACGCGATTTTGCAAGAGGACGTGGAAACGCCCCGTCTTTCCTTTATTGTCTGCGACGAGCAGCACCGTTTCGGCGTGGCGCAACGTAACGCGTTGGCGGAAAAAGGCGTGGGTACGGATATGCTTGTTATGAGCGCAACCCCCATTCCGCGTACCTTATCCCTCATTTTTTACGGGGATTTGGACATTACGACGATTACGGACAAGCCGAAAGCGCGGCAGGAGATTTCGACGGGCATTATTCCCGAAAGCAAGTACGAGGATATGTTGGAATACGTGCGCGAGCAGACGGCGGCGGGACGGCAGGCGTATTTCGTTTGTTCCAAAATCGACGACGATGAGGAAGGCACGGTGATGAGTGTTACCGAGCTGTTCGAGGAATTGAAAGGTCGGTTACCGACGGTGCGGTTTGGGCTTTTGCACGGGCGCATGAAGGACAAGGAAAAGACGGAAGTGATGTCTGCGTTCAAGGCGGGCGCGTTCGATTGCTTGGTTTCGACGACGGTCATCGAGGTCGGGGTGGACGTACCGAACGCGACAATAATGATTATCTACAATGCCGAGCGGTTCGGGCTTTCGCAGCTGCACCAGCTTCGTGGGCGTGTAGGGCGCGGCGCGGAAAAGAGCTATTGTTTCTTGTTGATGGGCGCGGAAAGCGAGACGGCGAAAGAGCGGCTTTTGACCTTGAAGAACAATTCCGACGGGTTCAAAATTGCGGAAAAGGACTTGGAAATGCGCGGCAGCGGGGACTTTTTCGGCACTCGTCAATCGGGAAAAATGCTTACGGATATTAAGAATTTGCGCTATCCGACGAGCGTGATTTTCATGGCGAAAAAGCTTTCCGACGATGCGTTTGAGGGCAGGTTCGACGACGACAGACTGCGCGACGCGGCACTCAAAAAATACGCAAAATTAAAGGATGTTGTATTGAATTGATTGGATAAATTTGTAAACCGTCTTGGCGAAAAAAAGCCGAGGCGGTTTTTTTGGCGGTTTTGTGGGGCGGGGTTTGTAAAATTTCCTCAAAAAAAGTTGAAAAAGTTTTTCTGTGGGTATTGACGAGGCGGGAATTTTGTAGTATAATTATATACGAAGGATGCTATACACGGAGGTATGACCATGGCAGTGAAAAAATCAACAATGGATTTTTCAAATTTCAAGTTTGACAAAGACGGATTGATTCCCGTCGTTGCGCAAGATTACGAGAGTGGCGAAGTTTTGATGCTCGTTTATATGAATAAAGACGCCTTGGAAAAGACCTTTACGACGGGGTATGCGCATTATTACAGCCGTTCTAAAAAGACGGTGACGAAGTACGGCGAAGTGACAGGCAACACGCAAAAAGTGGTTGTGATGGCGCTTGACCACGACAACGACAGCCTTTTGTTGAAGGTTATCCAAAAGGGGAACGCGAACGCGGAAAAGAACGAGTTTAGCTGTTTCAACAACCGTTTGCAAGGCGAATATAACAATATCGGCGGCGAAATGTTCGGGCGTTTGCAACGCATTCTTTCCGAAGTGAGAAAGAACCCCGAAACGGGCGCTTATACAAGCTTTTTGTTCGTGCGCGGTGTGGACCGTATCGGCAAGAAGGTTGGCGAAGAGGCGGTGGAGCTTGTTATCGCGGCGAAGAATGGCGAAAAGATTGGTATCGTCAACGAGGCGGCGGATTTGCTCTATCACGTAATGGTGCTTTTGAACGCAACCGACGTCAAAATTTCGGAGGTTTGCAACGAGCTTTGCAAGCGTAACCGCTAATCTACATACTTTGAATTTTGATAGGGGCAATCCGTAGGGGTTGCCCTTTTTGTATGCAAAACCCCTTATTTTTCAAGGAATAGAGTGAACTCTACTGTGGGTAGAGTTCATTTTTTTTGAGTAGAGAAACTCTCAAAAGCGTAGGTGAGCTTTGCGTTGACATTTAAAACGGGTTGGGTATAATGGGGGTAAGCGAGTGCGTTCCGCAAGTGCTGAATGCATAGTGCGTTCCGCAAGTGCTGAATGTGGAATGTTGAATGCTGAATTGTGGCTTTAATTTATAGTTGCAATGCAAAGTAAAT
>JAZTWF010000042.1:0-3167 GCA_045635725.1 Candidatus Scatosoma sp.
AAACCGTAGAAACGAGGGTTTCCGGGGGTTCGAATCCCTCTCTCTGCGCCACAAACAAAAAGACGGAATTGTTTTCCGTCTTTTTTGTTTGTACGGGTATTACAGCGTTTCCTATAATAAAGGCGAGCTGCTATGGCTCGCCTTTATTATCTACGTTATCATCATTCGCCTTTCTTTTTCATTGCTTCGGCAATTTCCATTTGTGCTTGCGTTCTTTTTTCATCATTCTCTATAAAATTTCCGATGCTATACATAAACCAACTGCTTATCCATATTACAAAAGGCAAAACAATCGCTATAAGAAGAACTACCCCGCCTAAACTACGCATACTATTATCAAATAAGCACATTACAAACAACAACGCGCTTACAGCCCAAACAATCATAATTTCAATCCAACATAACAATTTGGCTGCGTTCTTAATTTTCTCGCCTATATTGTCAAAATTAAAAAATCGTTTCAACGGATTGGTTTCCGTTTTGGAATTTTCAACATGATTCTTGCCTTCCGCGCGATTTTCCATTCCTTTGTTTACAAACATATTCGTTCTTCTTTCTTCCATTGTTTGCGAACTTTCTTTTTTAAGATATTCTCCGCAATGCGGACAAATATTTTCATGGGAATTGATTTCCGCTCCACAATTTTTGCACTTCATTTTATTTTCTCCTAATGTTACTATTTTGAAATATTTTTTTTCGTCTGCCCATTACAAGTATACCACAATCCCTATTCAAAAGTCAATATTTATGAAGCGTTCTTTTCGTCTTTTTATATTCCATAACACAACGCGTGCCCTGTATTCTTTTAAGGCATGCACAGCGATTGACAAATTTCCAAAAACGTGGTAAACTACGTGTATCTACATTTAGGGGTACTCAAATGGAAGAAGCGTATATGCTCATACTCATAGCACTTGTAACCGTGCTTGCAAGTTACGTACAAGGCGTTACGGGCTTTGGATTCGGTATCGTGGCAATGATTTTTTTGCCCGCTTTTTTGTTGTATACCGAAGCTAACGTTTTATCTGCCGTATTAAGTACCGTTACTTCCGCTCTACTTTTGATTTCCACCTATAAAAACGTGCATTGGAAAAACTTGATTTTTCCGCTAATCGGCAGTTTTTTTGCAAACTATTTCGCTATTACCTTTGTCAAAGGCGCGGAAAATCAAATATTGACGTTATTGCTTGGCATCGCGCTATTTCTATTAAGCGTTTATTTCTTTTTCTTCTCGAATAAAATCAAAATCCGCCCGACGTGGTATTCCGGTCTTATCGCAGGTACGATTTCGGGCGTGATGAGCGGTTTATTCTCTATCGGCGGTCCGCCCGTCGTCATTTACTATATGCAATCGGAAGAAAGCACCGACGATTATTTGGCGACGATATCCGCGTATTTCGTTTTTTCGGGCATGATTTCCATTGCCATGAAAGCGTTCAACGGCTTTATCACCGCAAACGTTTTATTGGGTATTGCCGTTGGGCTTTTCGGAATGCTTCTCGGCGCGTTTACCGCAAAACATACGCGCAACAAATTAAATCCGCAAACGATTCAAAAATCCGTTTACGCCGTTATGGCGGTTAGCGGTTTAATCAATATGATTACGTCGCTCGTCTAAATCCGACTTTATATAAAAAGGATAGCCCCGTCTATCCTTTTTTTCAATAGAAAGTTGACAATTGCTTGAAAAAGTGGTAAACTATACCTATACTTACTATAAAAAGGTGCATTATGAAAAAAGTAATATCCGTATTCGGAAAGATTTTATTTTGGCTGTTTTTCGTCGTGCTGTGCATTTTGCTTGCCGTGCGCGTTGTCGATTACGTAGCCTTCTTCCCCTTCTATTCCAACGCAAGCGCCGTTTGCGCCATGCCGGGCATTCACGAGAATTACGTTCCGCAGGGCTTTGATTACGACGAAGAATGGGGCAAATTCCTTGCCACGGGCTATATGTCGGACAAGAGCGAATCGCGTGTGTACGCGTTTGATAAGTCAGGGAACGCTACGTATACCAAGCTGTTAAAAGCCAACGGCAAAAAGTATACGGGGCATACGGGCGGTATTGCGCATTTTGGCGATTTCGTATACATAACGGGCGGAGACAGTATCGACGTATTTTCCTATTCCGACGTGAAAAACGGCGCAAAAACCACCAAGCTCCTTGGCACTGTGCCCACCTTTAACGACCCTGCATATTGCTATATCTATAACGGGTATTTGTTTGCGGGTTCGTATTTCTACGAAACGGACGACGTAGAAGCGCAGGAACACGTAACCACCCCTTCGGGACAAAAAAACACCGCCATTATCACGGTGTTCAAGTTAGACGAAAGCAAAGAATTTGGCATTGACCCCACGATTAAAGCGGTTATTTCCACCAAGGACAGAGCGCAAGGCATGTGCTTTACGGCTGAGGGCGACCTTGTTTTATCCACGTCTTCGGGTTTGAGCGTTTCGCAACTCACCGTATACAATCTTTCCGACCTTGCTAAAACGGTAGGCGACCCCGACAATGAATTTACCGCAGGGGAACAAGACGTTTCTTCGCTGCCTTGGTATTACTTAGAAGACAACGATATCAAACAAGTGATCAGCGCGCCCCCTATGTCCGAAGAAGTCGTCTATTTAGACGGTAAAATGTACGTCATGAACGAATCGGCTTGCAATAAATATATCTTCGGAAAATTCACCACAGGGCTTTGGCTGTACGCCTACGATTACGTAAAATAAAAACTGTAAAACGTCAAGAAAAAATCACCCTTTGGGGGTGATTTTTTATATACGTTTATTTACGCTTTTTTATCATTCCGTTGATCAAACAATACACCGCCGCAATCACGGTGATGACAATCGAAACGGCAAGGAATAAATAGAACACCGCTTCCCAACCCCACAAATCGGCAACCAAGCCAAGCCCGTAGGAGCTAATGGTGCTGCCCACGTAACAAAATCCGTTCAGCACCCCTGCAATCATACCTGAATTGACTTTGCCCTTCATTTGTAAGGGGAAAATACTCGTAATGGTGGAGATTTATCCTTTGCGTTTTTTATAAAAAACGCGCGAAAATGATTTGCTTTTTTTAGGGGAAAGTATTATAATATGCTACGGCACAAATAAAAACGGAGAAAAATATGCACACGATAGCCAAAAATCACGGGGCAAAAAA
>JAZTWF010000043.1:0-5964 GCA_045635725.1 Candidatus Scatosoma sp.
CGAAACGACCTTATCCGCTTCTAAAAAGCTACGCATTTTTTCGTAGACTTTCGGGAAACATACGCATTCGATAGAGCCGTACAAGTCTTCCACGGTAACGAATGCCATAAACGCGCCCGAACGGGTTTTTAATTTCTTGAAAGCGGAAATCATACCGCCCATAGATACGGGCATACCGTCGGATACTTCGTTATACGTCTTTACGCCCGTTTCTTCGTCTTCGGTATAAGCGTTGAGCATGGAGCAATTGAACGTTTTATCCTTAAAGTACGGCAGGAATTTTTCAAACGGGTGTCCGCTGACGTATACGCCAAGAACCGATTTTTCCTTGGATAATCGTTCCATGGTTTCGTATTCGGGAATATTCGGATAGCGAATATCCATTTCCAACTCTTCTAATCCCCCGTCCATGGTAAACAGCGAAAGCTGGTCTAAATTCGCCTGTTTATCCCTTGCGCCTGCGCGAGTGAGCGCTTCTTCATACACGGCGGCGAATTGCGAACGGGCATACCCGAACGAATCGAACGCACCTGCATAAATCAAGCTTTCCACAATACGTTTATTGACGTATTTTGCGCAGCGCACCACGAAGTCGGCAAAGTCCTTAAACAGTCCGTTTTCTTCGCGTTCTTTGATAACCTTTTCAATGGCGTCTTGCCCTACGCCGCGGAGCGCGCCAAGCCCGATACGAAGCCCCTTGCCTTCTACCCAGAAAATATCCTTGGATTTGTTGATATCGGGCGGAAGGACGGCGATATTCTTTTCCTTCATGTACATAATGTACTTGGAAATTTCTTCGATTTTATCGATACGGTCGTTTAAGATACCTGCCAAAAATTCTTTGGGATAGAAGTGTTTTAAGTACGCCGTACGATACGCCACCACCGCATACGCCGCGGCGTGCGATTTATTAAACGCATAGGACGCAAAGCTTTCCATATCCGCGAAAATCTTTGCTGCCACTTCGGCAGGGATTCCCAACGACGCGCAACCCGTAATGCCGTCTTCGGGCGCGCCGTAAATGAATTTATCCTTTTGTTCCATTAGCTCTTTTTTCTTCTTTTTCGCCATGGCACGACGGACAAGGTCGGCTTGGCCCAAAGAATACCCTGCAAGCTGTTGGAAAATTTGCATAACCTGTTCTTGGTAAATGATAACGCCGTACGAGTTTTTCAAAATCGGTTCTAAATAAGGCGTATCGTATACGATTTTTTCAGGGTGGTGTTTGTTTTCAATGTATTTGGGAATGAAGTCCATAGGGCCGGGACGGTATAAGGAAATCCCTGCGATAAGATCTTCTAAGCAGTTGGGTTGCAAGTCACGCATGAATTTCTTCATGCCGCCTTGTTCCAACTGGAACACCGCGTCGGTATCCCCCGACGAGATGAGCTGATAGGCTTCGGGAACGTCTACCCCGATTTTATTAAAGTCAATGTCTATCCCTTGACCGATTTTGATATATTCCAAAGTGTTTTGGATATCGGTGAGCGTCGTCAACGCAAGGAAGTCCATTTTCAACATGCCGACGGCTTCGACTTCTTTCATGTCGAACTGTGTAACGATATCTTCGCCGTTTCTTGCCAAAGGCACGTTATCCGAAAGCACTTTGTTACAAATAACCACGCCTGCGGCGTGCTCAGACGTGTTTTTGGGCATACCTTCGAGCTTCAAGCCCATATCGATTACGCGGCGAAGCTCGCCGTTGGTTTCGTACACTTCCAAAAATTCAGGGTTTTTCTTTTGCTTTTGTTCGGCAAGCTTCTTTTCAAGCTCGTGCCGTTTTTCTTCGTTTTCTTCCGCCGCAATTTGTTTTTCAAGCTTGGGAATTTTTAAGCCCAAAAGTTCCCCTATGGTGGATTTACCGTCCATGAGCTTTGCAACCTTATCCGTTTCGGAATACGGAATACCCATAACGCGGCCTACGTCCTTGATAACGGCGCGCGAAGCAAGCGTACCGAACGTGACGATTTGCGCAACGTTTTCGGGGTGGTATTTTTTCCGTACGTATTCAATCGTTTCAATACGGCGCCTAGTACAAAAGTCAACGTCGAAGTCGGGCATGGATACACGATCGGGGTTCAAGAAACGTTCAAAAATCAAGTCGTATTTCAAAGGGTCAACGTCGGTGATCCCGATGGAGTATGCAACGATACTGCCTACCCCCGAACCGCGTCCCGGACCTACGGGAATACCGTGCAAGCGCGACCAGTTGATGTAATCCCAAACGATAAGGAAGTAGTCCGCAAAGCCCATTTTGATGATGATGCCAAGCTCGTACTCCACACGTTTTTTGATGTCTTCGGTTATGTTTTCATATCTACCCGACAAGCCTTTCCACGTTAAGTTAGTTAAATATTCGGGCGAAGTCGTGCCGTCGTCGGGCTTATACAAGGGAATAAGCGACGTATCGCGAATGGGGTCGCCCTTAGGCGTAAGGTCGAAAACGGGTTCTTCGATTTTATCCGCAATCACGCGCGTGTTGGTGATGGCTTCGGGTACGTAATGGAAAAGCTCTGCCATTTCGTCCCCCGATTTCATGTAAAATTCGTGTGTGTCAAACTTCATACGCTTAGGGTCGGCAAGCGTCTTTTTCGTTTGAATACAAAGCAAGACGTCGTGCGCTTCCCAGTCGTCCTTTTCGATATAGTGCACGTCGTTTGTGGCGACAAGACCGATATTAAGCTCTCTTGCGATTTTAATCAAGTCGGGCAAAACCTGCTTTTCTTCGGCTATGCCGTGGTCTTGCAGTTCGATATAAAAATCGTCCCCAAAGACTTCTTTCATTTCCGCTGCCCACTGCTTTGCGCCTTCGTAATCGCCTTGCATTAAAAGACGGGGCATTCTGCCTGCCAAGCACGCCGAAAGGCAAATAACCCCTTCGCTGTGCTGTTTGATATAATCGTAGCTGATACGGGGTTTACCGTAAAAACCGTCGATATAGGAAAGGGAGTCTAATTTGACGATATTGCGATAGCCCGTTTTGTTTTTGGCAAGCAAAACGATATGCTCCGTCTTTGTGCCCGGACGGTGGTCGAAATGGTCGTCCGTGGCGTACAGCTCGCAGCCGATAATGTATTTAATACCTTTCTTTTGACATTCTTCGGCAAAATACAAGGACGCAAACATATTGCCGTGGTCAGTTACCGCGCAAGCGTCGATATTGTTTTTCACCAAATAATCGACAAGGTCGTCTACCTTTGCCGCACCGTCCAAAAGACTGTATTCCGTATGCAAATGTAAATGTATAAAATCCGTCATAATCTCTTTATTCCGTTATATTTTTCTTATAGTTCTTCCGCTATTTCCATAAGCCTACGCATGCGGTGGTTTAGACAGCTTTTGCTGACGTCAAGTAAGTTAGAAAGCTCTTTAAGCGACATGGTTGGGTTGGCAAGCCGCGCTTTGGCAAGGGCAATAAGCTCACCGCTCATATCGCGGAAATTTGTCTTTTCCTGTATGCTTTTGATGGCGACAACCTGTTTCACGGCGGCGATTGCCGATTTATCCGCGTTGCCTGAAAAACAGTTTTTCGCGCGGTTATCGTTATTCGACGCGTCGCGTTTTTGGATAAACTCCGTCAGCTTGTCCAAGGCGTGCTTTGTGCCGATAACGGCAAGAAAGTCGGAAATGACTTCTTTGCTTTTGATATACACCACCTGCGTTTCCTTTCGTTCGACAAGCTTGGCAATAAGTTCAAATTCGGCAAGCAAATCGCAAAAATCGCGCGCCGTTTGTTTGTCGGAAAAGACGATTTCCAAATGATACCCCACGTTTTTGCCGTCGACGGGGAGCGTACAGCTTCCGCCGCCCAAAAACGCGCCTTTGATATACGCAATTTTTTGTCCGTCCGTTTTGATAAGCGAACGGGCAATCCCTTCTTTGATTTGTTTGCCGTCCCGTTTCAAAAGCGCAAGCTCTTTCAAAATTTGCGGCGTGGCTTGGGGTGGACATTGTAAAACAAGCTTGTCCCTACCGCTCATTTTATTCATGGTAGCGTGCGTAACGAAGAGCTCGCAAGAAAATACGGACGAGAATTCCGCCGTAAAAAACTCTGCAACGTTTTCCGTTTCGCTGACAAGGAAAAAGGTGGGCGTTCCGTCGGCAATACCAACGACGCCGCTAGTGCGGACAAAAGCGGAAAACGCGGCCTTTTTTTCGTCCACGTTTCCCTTTTTCCCGATTTTACGGGAGATGATTTCTTTTTTTATATCCGCAGTAAAGTTCATATTATAAGTGTTTCTTAAATTCCGCAAAACGGAAGTTGGGTAAACGCCCGTCGATATTATCTATCCTATCCATAGGGAAGTTGAGCCTTGCAAGCTGTTCTTCCACAAGCTTGATATCCCCTACCCGTTCCGCCGAATGCGCGTCGGAATTGACGATAAAACGCGCTTGCGTTTTTTGTACGATATCGTTAAGCTGTTCGTCGGATAAGTGGGATTTTTTAGAGTTAAGTTCAATATACGTGCCGTAGTCCGCCGCGACTTTTGCCACTTCCAACGGGTCGCAAGGACATTTGAAATTAATGTGCGTAATCGCGTCGATAGGGTTCTTTTTAATGACGTTGATATACGCTTGTGTGTTGGCGCGAATCAATCGACGGGGTACGCGTGGCAGCAGGTTACGGGCAAACAGGTTTCCCCAACCGTACGCCCACTTTCCCTTTTCGTGGTCGTAGAAAATGAATACGTGATTACCGCAAAGATAGATATCGAAATCTTCGTAATCCTTTTCCGTAAGGTCGGAATTGCCCGATATGCCGTGGATATTCGCTTCAATACCGACAAGCACGCGGATACCGTATTCCTTCTCCGCCGCCGCGCATTCCGCTTTATAGGAAGGCATTTCTTTACGGCGCAAACCGTACGCCACGTGTGAAAAGCCGTGGTCGGTAATGGCGATTTGCTGCAAGCCGAGCTCTTTTGCCCGACAAGCGTTTTCCGCTACCGTATTTTTGCCGTGCGAATACGGCGTATGGGTGTGATAATCTGCCGTTAAAATCACTTTCGTACTCCTATTGTATATATCTTATTTCTTCTTCTAACCGAATATTATATTGCGCCAAAACCGCATTTTTCATAAGCGTTATCAACGCGCGGATATCCGCCGACGTTGCGCCTAAATCGTTGATGATAAAGTTTGCGTGACGTTCGGAGATTTTAGCGCCGCCGATACGCAAGCCCTTCAAGCCTGCGCCTTCGATATACTTACCTGCCGCGCCGCTTGGCGGATTTTTGAACACGCAGCCCATGCTTTTGCCCTTGGGTAGGTGTGCGCGTTTTTGTAAAAAAGAGTCCGTGCGCCTTGTAATTTCTTCTTCTTGCATTTCGGGCAAACGCAGCGTTCCGCCTAAAATAAGCAAATCTTCTTGCATGAATATGCTTTGCTTGTAGGCATAATTACATTCCGCTGCCGACAGCATATACGTTTTCTTACCGTCGAACACCTTAACGCCGCCGACAAAGGGCGCGATATATTCCCCTGCTGCGCCGGCGTTCATGAACAATGCGCCGCCCATGGTGCAGGGAATTCCCGCAAAAAATTCCGCGCCGCCGAAACCGTACGTTTTGCAAAGGCGCAAGAACATACCGCTGTTTACCCCTGCGCCTACGTATAATCCCGTTGCCGCCGCTTGGGCGGAAAGCAAACGTTTGGTGCTAATGAAAACGGTATCTACGTCGTTATCGGGCGGTAAGACGTTGGTGAGATTGCCCACCGTATAATAGCGTATACCGTCTGAGCGTAAACGGGAAACAAGCTCGACAAGCTGTCCTTCCGTTTGTGGATAAAAAGCGCAACGCGCCGTTCCGCCGCAACCTATGGAGCTATGGCGAGAAAACGAGAAGGGTTTTTCGTATGAAAAGGACGCATAATCGTCCCAAAAACGTTTTTCCGTCAAAAGGGGGTCTCTCCTATTATAGCATATTTTTTTGTATTTTGGAAGTATTTGCAACAAATTTTTTG
>JAZTWF010000044.1:0-26691 GCA_045635725.1 Candidatus Scatosoma sp.
GTGCTTGAAGCTGTTGGGACGATATTTGCCACGCCGTTAGAAATGGCAATCGTCCAAGAACCGTTGGCGTTGTTGGTGGTTTGCGTTTTAAGGTAGTTATTGCTGTTAGCGCCTGCTGCATATAAATAGCCTGCGTTCCCCGTATAGAATGCAAACGTACCAGTTGTTGTACCAGCTTTCAAAGTAATAATTTGTACGGAACTGCTGGGCGCTTCAAGTGTATCACCCGATTTGGTAATAGCAGTTTGTCCGCGGTTGTTTTTGTTTTGCGTAGTGCTCATAGCCACCGCGGAATCCTTCGCCGCGATAATGATTTCGTCGTCAACCTTAAGGTCGCTTACGCTTGTCACCAACTGCCATTTTGTCTCAGCTGAAACGGTGCTTGTCGGAAGTAAGCACGCGGAAACTGCTACCAGCGCGGTAACGACAGCCATCAAACAGGCAAGAAGCCAAGTTTTGATCTTTTGTGTTGCTCTAAACATGTGAAACTCCTTATAATAATATTTTTCTTATTAGAGTAGGGGTTTGTTTTTTGAAAAAGAGCAACAAAAAACACCTGCCACTATAATACATAATTCCATTATATCCCAAACGCGCGCACGTGTCAAATATAATATACAAGATTTGGCAAAATATTTTTTTCTTTTTTCACTGATTTTATGGTAAATATATTGACAAAGTGCCTTTGAAGTGATATAATTTATTCAGCATAATATACTGTGTTATTGTAGGGTAAGGGCGAATTATGCCAAAAAAGCCCTGTTATACGACGAAAAACATCTAATAGCAAAGGAACGGAAAATCCGTTTACATAAAGTTTTAATAAAAAAGGAGAACAACAAAATGGCTAAAAACATGGCGAAACGTAATTTTTTGTCAGCCTTACTTCGCTTGGGCTTAGCGCGGCAATGATGGTCGGCACGACGTTTGCTTGGTTCACCGACACCGCAACTAGCGGTGGAAACATTATCCAAACGGGTAAGCTGGACGTAAAAATGAGCTATAGCGAAACGCTTGGCGGTACGTATCTCGACGTAGAAGCGGAAAATACACCCCCCGTATTTAATTATGCGAACTGGGAACCGGGCTATAGCGACGTGAAATACGTTAAAATTGAAAACGAAGGCACGCTTGCATTCAAGTATGCGCTGGATATCGTTCCCATGATGCTTATGGCGGACGGCGAAGTTGACCTTGCGGACGTTATCGACGTTTCGGTTGCAGTTGCGGACGGTACGGCAACGAGCATGGGTACGCTTTCGGAAATCTTTGATAATAGCACGTCTATCGCAACAGGTGTTCTCTACTCGGCTGCGGTAGCGGCGGAAGATACTGCGGACGATAAGGCGGACGAAATCGTTTATCGCGTAACCATGAAAATGAAGACTTCCGCAGGCAGAGAATACATGGGCTTGAACGTAGGCGACGGATTTGACCTGCGCTTGTATGCAACGCAATACACCTATGAAAAGGACAGCTTTGACGATCAGTACGACAAAGACGCCGACTTTGAAAAGCTTCCCGTAGCGAAAGTGTATAAGGTAAATCCTGTATCTATCGGGGAATTACCGAAATATGGTAGCAGCACAAACGAAACAGTTGTTTTGGATACGGCGTATACTTTCAAAGCGCCCCAAACGACGGAACCGATTGAAGAGAACCCTTACAAATATTATCATACAGACTTTGTCGTCACGTTTGACCAAGATATAGCGGCAGGCTCACTTGGGCTTGCAGGCTCTTATGGGTCTTGGAAAGACGGAATGTGGATTGTCTTTGATTCGCCTGTGGACGTAAAGGCAAATGAAGAAATGCGTTTGTTGGCGAATTTTGGTACGCTGAACTACGAAGAAGTTGTTACCATTGTCAAAGAATTTACTTGCGGCGCGTATAATAACAGCCTTGCAAACGTTGGTAAAACCATGACGGTAGAGCTTCGTTTGTACGAAGTAAAAGACCCCACCGATTCAGACGCAAGCCTTGATGCGGAAACGGGTAACTATGAAGTAATCGGTTCGTACAGCTACACGTTTGAAGGAATGCCCGACGCAGGGGTAAAGGAATTAGACCCGACTAACGTTAATGAAGGTAAGCCGATTACCGTTTACAACCTTAACAATATCGGGCAAAACACGGGTAAAGCAGTTACCCTTGATGTAGCGTATGAATTCAAGGCTCCGCATACGGCGGAAAACGTGGCGGAAAGCGAATGGGCAGACTGGTATTGCGATTACGTGGTTTCCTTGGATACGGACGTAAAGGCGGCAGATAACGTCGGCGGTTTGGCTGGATATTATGAGCTATTTTTCTCTGATTGGATTGCTTTTGATATCCCTGCTGACGTAGAGAAAAACGTGGGATATTATTTGCTTAGTGGTGTTGCTGGTTCTAATCCTTGGACGTATACGGACGTTGTAACCCAAGTCGGAACGTTCCAATGCGGCGCATATTCTTACGAGAATAAGCTGAAGGGCGTTACCATGACGGTAATTTTGCGTTTGTGGAATCCCGAAAACGAAAGCGAGCACGTTGACGTTAGCACGATAACCTACACCTTTCAATAAGGCAAAAACAAAAACACTTCCCCGTTGGGGTTTTTGACGGAGAAACAACCAAAGGGCACAATCACATGGGTGTTGTGTCCTTTGCTTACTAAATCACCCCTTTAACCTAAAAGGAGAACACAACAATGGAAGAGCAAACGCCCGTGGCGGAAAGCGTGGATAATTCTAAAACTGAAGGTAAAAAACGTTCGGTTTGGAATATCGTCGGCTTAATTGCGTCCCGTGCGCTGTTGATTGTTTCCATTATCGTCGTTATCTTTACCGTCTTTTCCACAATCATGTTCAATAAAGACGATCGGGAAATTTTCGGTGTAAAAATGTACGTCGTGTTGTCCGATTCCATGAAAAAGACGGATTTTGCCGCAGGGGATTTGATTTTTGTTAAGGAAGTCGACCCGAAAACGTTAAAAGAAGGGGATATTATCACTTTCGTTTCGCAAAACGAAAAGAGCCTTGGTGAAACGATTACCCACAAAATCCGTGAAAAAACAACTACCAAAGACGGCAACCCCGGTTTTATCACCTACGGAACAACTTCAGGGGAGAATGACAAAGCGGTTGTTACGTATGAATGGATTAAAGGTCAATACGTAGGTAAAATTCCTTGGCTTGGTTGGGTATTCAGTTTCTTAAAAACGGTGCCGGGGTATATCGTTTGTATTCTACTTCCCTTCGGCGCGCTGATTGCCTATCAAGGCGTTAATTGTTGGAAATATTTCAAAGCGTATCGCGGCGAAAAAACGGACGAATACCGTATTGAGCGTGAACGCTTAGCAAAGGAACGGGAAGAAACACAACGCATGTTGGAAGAAATGCGCGCTTTGAAAAAGGCGTTAGACGAGCAAAAACAAAACGCTTCTCAAACGGAGCAAAACTCACAGCAAAAGACGGAGTAAAAAGCGGTGGCTTTACACGAAAGAATAAAGGAAAGGAGAGTATAGACCATGTTTTCTAAAGTAAAATTAAACATATTCTTTGCTTTCATGACCATTCTTTTAACTCTTTCGTTATTAACCACAACGACGATGGCGTTATTTACCGATTCGACGGGCCCTATCGTGGCGCGTGTAAACGCAGGTAGCATGGACGTAGATTTATTGCAAGCGGACGAAAACGGGGAATACGTCAGCATTAAGGACGAAAAAGGCGACGTGTTCGGCAATCAGCCGTGGGAACCCAACCAAACCCGTGTGGTATTCTTGAAAATCGAGAACAACAGTAATATCCGTATCGGCTACATTTTTCAGCTCAACGTGTTGGTGGGGGATTTGGTCGGCGCTTTGGAAGTGAGTGTGTTTGACAGCGAATACTACGACGCAAGCACGGAAACGTGGGATAGTATTTCTCAAAAATCCGCACCCGTATTATTAAAAAACGGTGGCAACACCATGTCGGGGAACGATTACGTGATGATGGAAGTCGGTGATGTAAATTACTACGCTATCGCGGTACACATGCTGCCCGAATCGGGCAACGTTTACCAAAACAAGCGTTGCGTAATTGACGTAACCGTATTTGCAACGCAAGGCAACGCGGCGTAAAGGAGTAAACAATGAAACGTGATAATCCGATAAAATTAGCCGTTATCCACGGAATACTTGTTATTGCTTTATGTGTGTGCACGTTGAGCCTTGGTTCGTACGCATGGTTCAACGAAGCAATCAACGGGAAACCGTCGCAAGTGGCAAGCGGTAATTACGCCATACAAATACAGCTTTCTAAAGGCAGCCAAGCGGTTGCGCCCGTGGACGGCTCTGTGCAGGCGAACGGCTCTTGCAGTTATGCTTTGACGGCAGGCGAGCAGTACGCCGTCACCTTACAGGCAAGCGGTACGGCACAAACGGGTTTTGCCGTATTCACGGTGGGCGACGATAAACATTACAGCCCACAGCTTGCGCCCAACGAAGAATTTACGTTTGTCGTGGCAAGCGCAACGGACGTTGTAATGCAATTCGATTTTCAATGGGGCAGCTACGGCGCTTCGGAAACGCGCATCGACGCCACACTCAACGTGTAACAAAAACACTCTTTCGGGAGTGTTTTTTTGCGTCGTTTTTTGGGAAAACGTCGTTCGCTCTTTGCCTTTTTACACTTGCCCCGTTTGCCATACGACAAAAATCGATAGTCGAACGCCGTCGTTTCACCCCGAATGGGGGAACGGGCATTTGTGGGCAGCCGCATATTCCACCAAGCAACAAAAACCGCGAAAAAACGACAAAAACCGCCGTGGACGGTTTCCTGTTTGGTAGGGGAGTTTTGCGTGTATTTACGCCGAAAATACGTGCGGTAAACCGCAATTGCGGGCAAACGGCAAACAAAAAACGCTTGCGGCGATACGCAAGCGTTTTCCATATTCGTTTGTTTACAGGTTAGGCAGTCCTGCAAAGCCTTTTAAAAGCTCTTCTTCGGAAGGTTCGTAATCGGTCATTTTATTATCGTGGAATTTTTCATAGCTCATCATGTCGAAATATCCCGTACCCGTCAAGCCGAAAACAATCGTTTTCTTTTCCCCCGTTTGTTTGCAAAGCTCCGCTTCGTCAAGTGCGGCTTTGATAGCGTGTGCGCTTTCGGGCGCAGGCAAAATGCCTTCGATACGGGCAAAATATTCCGCCGCGGCAAATACTTCCGTTTGCTTGACTGTCCGCGCTTCCATAAGCTTGTCGTGGTATAATTGCGAAAGGGTGCTGGTCATGCCGTGATACCGCAAACCGCCTGCGTGCGTGGGCGCAGGGATAAAGCCCGACCCAAGCGTATACATTTTAGATAAAGGACAAACCTTGCCCGTGTCGCAATAATCGTAGGCGTATTTTCCACGGGTGAGCGTAGGGCAGGACGCAGGCTCTACCGCGATAATGCGATAGTCCGCTTTGCCCTGCAACTTTTCCGCCATGAACGGCGTAATCAAGCCGCCTAAATTCGAACCGCCCCCGGCGCAGCCGATAACGATATCCGCTTTCACGCCGTATTGCTCAAGCGCCGTTTTCGTTTCCAAACCGATAATCGATTGATGCAGCAATACTTGATTGAGAACGCTCCCCAAAGCGTAGCGATAACCGTTCAGCTTATCCGCCGTTTCTACCGCTTCGGAAATGGCGCAGCCAAGCGAACCGCTTGTATTTGGAAACTCTTGAAGTATCTTTCTGCCGACGTTGGTGGTAAGGGACGGGGAAGGGGTTACAAACGCGCCGTACGTGCGCATAACTTCCCGTCGAAAGGGCTTTTGTTCATACGAACATTTTACCATAAACACCTTGCAATCCAAGCCAAAATACGCGCAAGCCATAGACAGCGCCGTGCCCCATTGCCCTGCGCCCGTTTCGGTGGTAACGCCCTTCAAGCCCTGCTGCTTGGCGTAATACGCTTGCGCTACGGCAGAGTTGAGCTTATGGCTGCCGCTGGTGTTGTTGCCTTCAAACTTATAATAAATATGCGCAGGCGTACGAAGCGCCTTTTCCAAGCAATACGCGCGCACAAGCGGCGCAGGACGGTACATTTTATAGAAATCTCTCACTTCTTTGGGAATATCGATATATTCCGTACTATCGTCTAATTCCTGACGGGCAAGTTCGTCGCAAAAAATTTGCGAAAGCTCGTTTTGCGTCATGGGCTGTAACGTTTGGGGATTGAGCAGTGGCGCAGGCTTATTTTTCATAAACGCGCGTAAATTCATCCACTTTTTCGGGAGTTCATTCTCACTTAAATAAATTTTATAGGGGATTTCTTTCGCCATAGTCCTTCTCCTTTTTGAAAAATAAAAATCCCAAAGAACGGGTATCCCGTTCCTTGGGAAGTATTTGCTACCGTCGCATTACGGGTACTTTTCCTTGTTTTCCCGTATTATATCATATTTTTCGATTGAAGTCAAGTGTTTGAACGAAAAAATCTATTTTTAAACCATTTCTACTTGACACATACGCATGGTTTGGATAGCGGCGTCGTGGTTTGCCTTGGTCGTACCCGCACAAAGGGCGGCGTTTACCTTGACGGTGAGCGCAGGGAACATGGCTTTTAGAATAAGTGCGTTGCTCACCACGCAAATATCCGTGCAAGTGCCGACAAGCTCCACTTCGTCCACGTAAGCCAACACGCCCCAACCCAAATACCCAAAGGTGGGTTTATCCAAAACCGTCGCGCCTTTTTGTTGCAGGGCGGCAAGGATATCTTTTTGAATTTGCCAACCGTCCGTATCTTGAATACAATGCTCTATCGGCAAATGCTTGCCTTCGGGGGATTGTAAATAATTTGTTGCGTGCGTATCGCGCGTAGCGAAAACCGCCCCGTCAAATTCTTGTATCCGCTGCACAATGGCAGGGACGATAGCTTTGGCGTCGGGGTTGGCAAGCGAACCGTCGATAAAATCGTTTTGCATATCGATAACAACAAGTGCTTTTTTCATGAGTTTGCTCCTTTACATTGTATATTCGTCAAAAATTTCGCTCGTGGCTAAATCCTTCCAAGTGAGTTTGCCGTTTTCAAACACAAGATAGGAATGGGGCGTGCCGTCCTTGGGCAAAGCTACGCTGCCGCAGTTGGCGTAAATCGCGCCGTTTTCCATAGCTTGACGACAGGGCGTATGGAAATGCCCGTTCAAAAGAATATCCCCAGCCTGCAAAAGGGGCGGCGTTTGCGTATTGTACAAATGCCCATGCGTAGCAAACAGCTTTCCACCGTCGTAGGACAGCAGGGCGTAATCCGCCATAATGGGAAATTCCAACACCATTTGGTCAACTTCGCTGTCGCAATTTCCGCGTACGCAAAGCAGTTTTTGCTTAGCGGCGTTGAGCATGGCGAATACTTTTTTCGGGGCGTATTCGTCGGGGAAGTCGTTGCGCGGACCGTGATAGAGTAAATCGCCAAGCAAAATCAGCTTATCCGCGTTTTCTTTTTCAAAGGCGGCAAGCAGCTTTTCGCACCACAATGCCGAACCGTGTATATCCGATGCAATTACGTATTTCATAACAATGCTCCTATGATAAACGCCGCTTATAGGCGGCGGTTAGATTAAAAGATAAATTTGACAACGTCCATTTTTTCGGGTAAATTCGTACCGCCTGCTAGCAAGGTGGCATACGTTTCCAACAGCTTGGGAAGTTCTTCTTCCTTAAAGCTTGCATACGGGAATGCGGAGAAGTTGACCGCTTTGTTGGCAAGCAGGTTAATGGCGGTGGAAACAAATTCACGGCTTTCGGTAATGCCTTTCACCGTTACGTTGTTTTTCAACGCGTATTCCAAATTGACGTGCAAGCTCTTGCAGGTGGGGGCGCAAAACGCCACGTACGCACCGCGTTTGACAAGGGGGAATACGATAGACGGTTCGCAATGGTTGGCATACGCAAGGTATACCGCACCGTCGGCAAACTTGCCGCCCGTTACGTTGTTGATATTCGTTTTTAACGTTTCGTCGTTGGGGAAGGTGTAGTAAATACCGCTCTTTTTCGCCAAGGCAAGCCGTTCGGCGTTGTTGTCCGCTAAAATGGGTACGGCGCGGTGATAGATAAGGATTTGGCAAAGCACGTTTGCGTACAAACCGCCGCCAAGCACCAAAATATGCTGTCCCACGGAAATGTGCATTTCGTCCACAACGCGTTCGGCTAAGGCGATAGCGTCAATCAAGAACGCCGCTTCGTCGGAAACGGAAGCCGGCAGGGGATAAACGTCGTCCACGCCAGCCAAGACGAAATCTCTATAAAACCCGTCCGCCGTTTCCCCTGCGACCTTTAAGCCTGTGGGCGAACATTCGTCTTCGGTAACGCCGGCAAGATACACCCGTTCGCCTTTACGGATAAAGGAATCTTCGTTGGCTTCGGTTACTTGACCGATGGCAAAACGGCCGGGGATAAAGGGGGATTTTACCTTAATTGCGCCCGAATAGACGGCGACGTCCGATTCGGTGACAAGCGCCTTGGTTACTTTTACCTTGACTTTATCGGGGGTAAGTTTTAGATCCGCCGCGCTTACGTGCTGTAAGTTATGGGGATAAGCCAGCTGCCAAATTTTCATACGATACGTATTCCTTATATCCGCGGATAATTTTGCGGGCGAAACAAACGCCGCATAGCGGATAAGATAAGTATACCGCATTTTTATGAAATTTGCAACTATTTTTTATAAATTCAAGCAAAAACAGTTGACGGGGAATAAAAAAAGCGTTATAATTGATAAGCAATTAGAAATTACGAACAGCGAGGTGAACATAATGAAAGCGGACATTCATCCCAAATATCACGAAGTAACGGTAACTTGCGCTTGCGGTGCTACCTTCAAGACCGGCACGACCAAAGATTGTGAAGTATTGAAAGTAGATATTTGCAGCAACTGCCACCCCTTCTTCACGGGTAAGCAGAAGTTGGTTGATACCGGTGGACGTGTCGATAAGTTCAAGAAAAGATACGGTATGTAAACGGAAGAACCGACAGGGCTTTAAGACGCTTTTCGTCTTAAAGCCTTATTTTTCATTTTTGCGGAAAGCAAATCTCATAAAAAGTTTTTCGCTTATGGGTATACGATATGAAGGAAAATAAGAAAACTTGCGCCACAATCGGCGGTCAGGCGGTATTAGAAGGGGTTATGATGCGCGGAACGCGCGTCATGGCAACAGCCGTTCGCGACCCCGACGGGGTTATTCAAATCGAATCGGAACGCTTAACGCCGCCCGAAAAACGCAGTAAAATCGCGCGCCTGCCCTTTATTCGCGGCGTCGTGAGCTTTGTGCGCTCTCTTGTCGACGGCAACCGCATTCTCATGCGGAGCGCGGACGTTGCAATGACGGAAGAGGACGAAAAACAGTCCAAAGCGGAAAAGTGGCTGGAAGAAAAACATAAAATCAGTTTAAGCGGTATCGTAGATACGGTGGCAATCGTGCTTGGCGTGTTGTTGGCGTTGGGTATTTTTATCGCCCTGCCGCAATTTATCACGGGCTTTTTGCCCTTTGATAAAACGTCGACGGGCTTGGACGGGCTGTGGTTTAACTTAATCGAAGGGGGTATCCGTTTAGGGATATTCGTTTTGTATATCCTGCTCATATCCTTGATGCCGTCGCTCCGTCGCGTGTTTATGTATCACGGTGCGGAGCATAAAACCATTTCCTGCTACGAAAACGGAAAAGAGCTCACGGTGGAAAACGTGCGCGGTTGTTCCCGCGTGCACGATAGATGCGGCACGACCTTTTTATTCCTTGTCATGATTGTGAGTATTTTGGTCTTTTCGCTTGCAAATATGCTGGTAGGCGAATGGCTGTACAACGTGATTGACGAGCGTTGGCACGGCGTAGCGCGCTTTGTATTTAAGGTAGCGTTATTGCCCGTTGTGGCAGGGGTGTCCTTTGAAGTACTCCGCTTGCTTTCCAAGACGAAAAATAAATTTTTCTATATCTTCAAATGGCCTGGGCTACTCTTACAGCGTTTAACCACGCGTGAACCCGAAGACGGTATGATTGAATGTGCGATTACGGCGTTTACCACCGTTATGCAAATGGAAGCCGACCCGACGATTCCCGAAAAAATATTCGTAACTTCGGGCAAGATGAGCGAGCTTTTGAAGAATACCAAAAAGCGTTTTTTAGATAACGGCATTGAAGAAGACGAAGCGGAATGGATTTTTGCGCTCACCTTAAATATGCCCAAGAGCGCGGTTGCCAAGGAAGAAAAAATACTCAAATTAGCGCAGGCGAGAGAGATTATCCGTATCGCGGACGAACGCTTGACGGGCAGACCGCTTTGGTATATTATCGGCGACGCCGATTTCTACGGCTATACCGTGAAAGTGGACGAACGGGTGCTGATTCCCCGTCCCGAAACGGAAGAGCTTGCGGCACTTGTCATTTCGGCTGCGGAAGCAGGGCAAAGCGTTTTGGACCTTTGCACGGGCAGCGGTGCGATTGCGGTTGCCGTGTATAAGGAGCTTGAAAAAAATAACCGTAAGGTGGAAATGACGGCTGTGGATATCAGCGAAGACGCGTTGGCGCTTGCCAAGGAAAATGCCGAAGCAAACGGCGCGGATATCCGTTTTGTCCGTTCGGATTTGTTCACCCGACTTCGTGAACGCTACGACATTATCGTATCCAACCCCCCGTATATTCCCACGGCGGAAATCGATACCCTGCAACGGGAAGTGAAGGACCACGAACCCCGTTTGGCTTTGGACGGCGGCGCGGACGGTTTGGATATCTACCGCAGGATTGCAGGGGAAATCGGCAAATATCTCAAACGCGGCGGTATGTTGATTATGGAAGTGGGCGCAGGACAGGCGCAAGACGTTGTCAAGCTCTTTAAGCATTGTTCTTGCTCTATGATTGTCAAAGACTTCAACGGCATAGACCGTTTTGTCAAAATCATGATATAAAGGAAAGAGTATGTTTCGCAAATTAGACGAAATTGAAAAACGGTACGTCTTTTTGTCGGACGCTTTGTCCGACCCCGACGTTATTGCGGATATGAGCGTTTGGAAAAAGTATTCCAAAGAACAAGCCGACCTTCGGGAAACGGCGGAAAAATACCGCGAATACGTGGCGAAAGAGAAGGAAATGCAAGACGCGTTCGACTTAGCGGAAATGGAAACGGACGGTGAAATGAAAAAGCTGCTCACCGACGAAGGCTACGCTTGTAAAGAACAGCTTGCTAAAATGGTTACCGAATTAAAAATCCTGCTTTTGCCCAAAGACAAAAACGACGAAAGAAGTTGTATTTTAGAAGTTCGCGCAGGCACGGGTGGCGAAGAAGCGGCGCTGTTTGCCGCCGAGCTTTGTAGAATGTACCAAAACTATTGCGCGGCGCATAAGCTTCGCTTAGAAGAAATCGACGTGGCGGATACCGAGCTTGGCGGTGTAAAGGAAGCGGTGTATTCGGTAACGGGCGCAGGGGCGTATAAGCTGTTGAAATACGAAAGCGGCGTACACCGCGTTCAGCGCGTACCTGCAACGGAAACGCAAGGGCGTATCCACACTTCCGCGGCAACGGTAGCCGTTCTTCCCGAAGCGGAAGAAGTGGAAGTGGAAATCAACGATAAGGATATCCGTATCGACATTTTCCATTCGGGCGGCGCAGGCGGACAAAACGTTAATAAGGTTGCTTCCGCGGTGCGTATTACGCACTTCCCTACGGGTATCGTGGTTACTTGCCAAGACGAGCGTTCGCAGCTGAAAAACAAAGAACGCGCGTTTAAGGTATTGCGTTCGCGTATCTACGATTTTTATAACGGTCAAAACGCCAAAGCGCGTGAAGAAAACCGCCGTAGCATGGTAGGTACGGGGGATAGGAGCGAACGTATCCGCACCTATAACTTTCCCCAAAGCCGCGTGACCGACCACCGTATCGGGCTTAGTCAATATAACCTTGACGCCTTTATGACGGGGGATATCGACAGCATGGTAGAAGCGCTTGCTATCGCCGATAGAGAAGCGCTGCTTTCTTCCCAAGAAAACGCATAAAAATTAGCCTGCTCTTGCAGGCTTTTTTAATAAAAAATATCGTTTGTATTAATTTATAAAACGAATTAAAATGTAAAAAATATTAAAATTTTCGATTATTTTTCAAGAATTTTCAAAAAACAGCGCCTTATAGGTTGCAATATTTTTCAAAACAATGTAGAATAATAAGGAACAAAAAACACTCTTGGGAGATAGAACGAATGAAGAAGAGAATTGCATCGAGAATGAGCAGTCTTTCCCCGTCCTTGACGCTTGCGATTGCGGCGAAAGCCAAGGCTATGAAGGCGGCAGGCGAACCCGTCGTATCGTTTAGCGTAGGCGAGCCCGACTTTAACACGCCCGACAATATCATGGCGGCGGCGAAAAAGGCGTTGGACGACGGACAGACCAAATACACCCCTTCGTCGGGGCTTTTGCCCTTGCGTAAGGCGATTTGCGAAAAATTCCAAAAGGATAACGGACTTGACTACGAGCCGTCGCAAATTATCGTATCCAACGGTGCGAAGCACTCTATTTACAACGCTTGTTTTGCCACCTTGGAAGAAGGGGACGAAGTGATTATTCCCGCGCCGTACTGGCTTACTTATCCCGAAGTGGTGAAGATTTGCGGCGCAACGCCCGTGTATTTACAATGTACAAAGGAAAATAAATTCAAATTTACCGCGGAAGATTTGAAGGCGGTAATCACGCCCAAGACGAAAATGCTGATTTTCAATTCCCCGTCCAACCCCACGGGCGCGGTGTATAACGAAGAAGAAGTGCGCGCTATCGCCAAGGTTTGCGAAGACGCGGAAATTTTCGTGCTTGCGGACGAGATTTACGAAAAGCTTTGCTATAACGGCGTAAAGCCGTTCTCTATCGCAAAGTGCAGCGAAAAAATGAAGGATTTGACGATTACCATTAACGGCGTTTCCAAAACGTACGCCATGACGGGTTGGCGCGTGGGCTATCTTGCCGCGCCCAAGGATATCGCCAAGGCGATAGACTCCTTCCAAAGCCATGCAACGTCCAACGCCTGCTCCATTTCGCAATACGCGACGATAGAAGCCTTGCGCTCTCCCGAAGAAGACGTTCAAGCCATGGTGGACGTATTTGATAAAAGACGGGAAAAATTGCTTGCGCTTATTAGAGAAATCGACGGCGTGCAGGCGGTTGAGCCCGACGGCGCATTCTACGTTATGTTGGTCGTAGGGGATTTGTACGGCAAGAGCTATAACGGCAAAACGCTGACGAATTCGGTGGAATTTGCCGACGCGCTTTTGGACGCGGAAAAGGTAGCCACCGTCCCCGGGATTTCCTTTGGCACGGACGATTGCCTGCGTCTTTCCTATTCGCTTAGCGAAGAAGATATCCAAACGGGGCTGGAACGCATTAAGCGTTTTGTAGAAAACTTGCGTTAAGGCTTGAAAAGTAAGAGAAATAAACAAACAACGGTAACGAAAACGGGCAAAATTGTCCGTTTTTTGTTTATTTACAGAAAAATACAAATTTTTTTTGCAAATTTGCCAACTTTTTTTCAAAAACCCCTTGAAATTATGAGAAAAATTTGGTAAACTATAATAAACCGAAGGAAAACTCTCTTGGCTTCGGGTGCATGAGAACAAATCTGGGAGGATTATTATGATTAAAGTAATTTACGGCGCAAAAGGTACGGGCAAAACCAAAATGATGATCGACGCGGCAAACGCGGCTGTGGAAACGGCGAAAGGTCATTTGATTTTCATTACCGACAGCAAGCGCGGTATGTACGATTTGGAAAGAGAAGTTCGCTTTATTGACGTAAGCGAATACGACATTGCAGGCGAAGCTGCGCTTTGCGGTTTCATTAAAGGCGTTATCGCTGGAAACAACGACAACGAATACGTGTACATCGACGGCGTCGTCCGTATCGCGGGTAAGCCCGTGCAAGAGCTTGCGGCATTCTTCTATATGTTGGATAAAGTAGCGAAGAACAACAATATAGTCATCACCGTATCCGTTTCGGCTACGAAAGAAGAATTGCCTGATTTCGTTACGAAATATCTGTAATCGACGGCCGCACCGATACGTCAGCGGCGTCTTTACCAACACACAGGAAAGGATAGCCGGGCGGTGTTTTCCGTTCGGCTATTTTTAATAGAAAAGCAGGGGGAATAGTGCGCGAAACGCAGCCGTGGCGCGGTTGCGGTTTTCGTGCGTTCAAATCCAAAAAGGTAGGTAATTAACATGTATTTTATCAGCACCAGAGGCGGTGAAAAAGTAACGGGCGCACAAGCAATCGTGCAGGGCTTGGCAAGCGACGGGGGATTGTTCGCCCCTGAAACGTTCCCTAAAATTTCCGTAGAAGAAATGGAAAAAATGGCGGAAATGAACTATCCCGAACGCGCGGCGTTTGTCTTGGGGAAATATCTTGGGCAAGAGCTTGGCGAAGATTACCTTAAACAAAGCTGCGAAAAGGCGTATTCCACGTTTACGGGTAACGACCCCGCTCCCCTTGTGAAAATCGACGGGAAGCTGTTTATTTTGGAATTGTATCACGGTCCTACGTGCGCTTTTAAGGACATGGCGCTTACCCTTCTTCCTTATCTTTTGAAAAAGAGCTTGGAAGTAACGGGCGTAAAGGACGAAGTGCTGATTTTAGCCGCCACAAGCGGCGATACGGGCAAAGCGGCGTTGGAAGGCTTCCGTGACGTAGAAGGCACGAAGGTCGCCGTATTCTATCCCGACGAAGGGGTAGCGAAAATGCAGCGTTTGCAAATGTGTATTCAGGACGGAAACAACGTGTTCGTTTCCGCCGTCAAGGGGAACTTTGACGATTGTCAACGCGCGGTAAAACGCATGTTTGAGTCCGAAAAGTTCAACGCGGAGCTTGCGAAAAAAGGCATTCGCCTTTCGAGTGCGAACTCTATCAACTTCGGTAGGCTTGCACCGCAAATCGCCTATTATTTCTCTGCGTATATCGATTTGATTACGTCCCGCCAAATTCAAATGGGCGACAAAATTGATTTCGTCGTACCGACGGGCAACTTTGGGGATATTTTGGCGGGTTGGTACGCCAAGCAAATGGGCTTACCCGTAAGAAAACTCATTTGCGCGTCTAACCGCAACAAGGTGCTTGCCGACTTCTTTGCAAAAGGCGTGTACGACGTGAAGAGAAACTTCTTCCGTACCATGTCGCCGTCTATGGATATTCTCATTTCGTCCAACTTAGAAAGACTGCTCTTTGAAATCAGCGGCCGTAACGCTAAGCTTACGGCGGAGCGCATGAAAAATCTTGCCGAAAAGAAGGAATATTCCATTACGCAAAAGGAAAAAGCGATTTTAGACGAGGAATTTTTCAGCGCGTTTGCCACCGAAGACGATACCATTGAAGCCATGTATGAAATTTTCGACGAATACGGGTATGCAATGGATACGCACACGGGCGTTGCGCTTTCGGCGTATATGCAGTATCAAGAACTCGTTAATAAGGGCAAAGACGACGAAAAGGACTGGGATAAAACGCATACGGTAGTGCTGGCTACGGCGAACCCGTATAAATTCCCCCAAGACGTTTTGTACGCCTTATCGGGCAACGACGTGAAGGACAGCTTTAAGGGGATTAAGCGTTTGAATTTGCTCACGGCAATGAAACCGCCTAAGTGTCTTTTAGACCTGCGCTATCGTCCGCTCCGTTTTAAGACGGTTGTAGAGAATAATTTGGAAATGATGGAGGCGGAAATTCTCAAATTTGCCGACGGCTACGTCGTACCCGTTCCCGACGCGAAGAAATAAGTGCCAAAAAGCAAGACGGAATTTGTTAAATAGGTGAAAGTTAGGGTGTTTTCGCGTGAAATGCGTGTTTTGTCGTTGCCTTTTTGCAATATCCGTGGTATAATATAGATAAACTTTATGTATACGCCGTGGGCAAACCGCGGCGTATTCCGTCCAAAAGGAAAAAAGGAACAAGGAACATTGTATGTTTGGATACGTTCGCACGGATACGCCGTATTTATATATAAAAGACGATATACTTTACCGCGCTATGTATTGCGGCGTATGCAAAGGGATTGCCAAGGTGTGCGGACATTCCGCGCGTATGGGGCTTTCCTACGACGTTACCTTTTTATCCGTTTTACTGCATAATCTTTCGGGTATAGACGTAAAGATAGAAAAACAGCATTGCTTAACCCATTGTATCCGTTCCCGTCAAATGGCGGAGGTGGACGAGCTTACCTGCCGTTTGGGGGCGCTCAATACCATGCTTGTGTATTATAAATACACCGACGATATCGCCGACGGCGATAGGGGCAGGGGCAAACGGCTGTGGTTCAAAAAGGGCTTTAAGCGCGCGAAAAAAGCATACCCTGAAATAGAAAAAATCGTTCGGGAAAACATGCGCGCGCAGGAAGAAACGGAAAAACAAAAAACGGAGAGTATCGATCGGGCGGCGGACGCTACGGCGAATATGCTTGCGGAATTTTCCGAGTATGCTTTACAAGAAAAAGCAACGCCGTATACGCGAAATTTGTTCTACGCGCTTGGAAAATGGATATATCTTATCGACGCGTTAGACGATTACGATAAGGATAAAAAGAAGGGCGCGTACAATCCGTTTTCGCTTGCGTATAAAGCGGAAAGCAAGCAGGATTTGCTTTCGGGAAAAACGGGGGAAGAAGTGCGGTTTGTGTTCCATTCGCTCTTTTTCGATATGCGGGAAAACATGTCGAATATCACTTTTCCCTTTAATCGGGATTTGTGCGATAATATTTTACTGCGCGGCTTGCCGACCATGACGAAAAAGATTATGGAAGGCTGCGCTTGCGAAAAAAACCGTAAACAGAAATAAAAAGAAGTATTTTGCAAAAGATAGTCAATAGGAGAGAAGAATGAACGAATATTACCAACTGCTTGGCGTAGACGAAAACGCCACGGACGAAGAAATTACAGCGCGTTATAGTGCGCTTCGTGAAAAGTATGCCGAAGAAAGATGGCAGGACGGCGAAGCCGGTAACGAAGCGGCAAAAATGCTGACCAAGGTGGAAACGGCTTACCGTGAAATTACGGCGGCGAGAAAGGAACAAAGCCGTAACACGGACGGGGTTGACGTCTATGAAGAAATTGCCGCTTTGTTAAAGGAAGATAAGCTCACCGAAGCGCAAAACCGTTTGGACGATTGCAACGAACGTAGCGCGGAATGGCATTATTTGCAAGCCGTCGTGTTCTATAAAAAGAACTGGACTAACGATAGCAAAAAGCAATTAGAAATCGCCATGCAAATGGACCCCGAAAACGTGAAGTATAGAAACGCTTACGGGAAAATGAACGCGAAAAACGAGTATCAAAAGCAATCGGCGCAGCAAACGCAAAACCCGTATGCGGGCCGTCCGGATATGTCCATGGACGAAGAACCGCAAATGGGCGGTAATGCTTGTTCGGACTGTATTTCTTGCTGCTATACCTATCTTTGCGTAGATTGTTTATTCAGCCTTTGCTGCGGTTGCCGTTAAGGCGGTAAAGACATGAAACGGAAAATCACGTCTTACCAAATCGCGCTATCCGCCCTTGCGTGCGCGATAGCTACGCTGTTTTTGACGGTGGGCATTTATTCGGATATCCTGTTGTTTACGGGGTATTTGGTGGCGAGTATCGCCCTAATGATGCCGCTTGCCAAGCAAAGCTACTGGGGTTACGTTTTGGCGTATATTGCAACGTCCGTTTTAACCGTGCTGTTTTCGTCCTTCCGTTTTTGGAACGTTTTGCCCTTCGTGATGTTTTTCGGCTTGCATCCGCTTGTCAATGAATTGCAGCTAAAAATCAAAATCAACCGTTGGGTGGCATGCGCGATAAAGGCGCTGTGGTTTGATATTACCATGTATTTGACGTGGACGTTCGTCTTTGAAATGACGACGAGTATTGCATGGGTGAACGAGTACGTATTTTGGATTATTTTAGGGCTTGGGTCGGTGTTTTTCGTGTTCTACGATTATATATCCTATCAAGCGCGCGCGGTGGTCAACACCACGGTATACCGCATCGGCGGTCATAAAAAATAGATAAGTGATTTTTGAGCATAAAACTACGGGTTCGTTATAGGAGACAAGGGATTATGATGGAAAAAAATCAGAGTATCATTGCCGTTACCGAAGCGATCGGCTCGGGTGGAGAAGGCATTATCAGGCACGAAGGGGTTACTTTTTTCGTGCCTGCTTGCTTACCGCAAGAAAAAGTGCGGTTCAAGATTTTGAAAATTAAAGGGAATATCGGCTACGGGAAGTTAGAAGAAGTGCTTACCCCTGCCGAAGAACGCGTTCGCCCTAAATGCCCCGTATTTATGCGTTGCGGTGGGTGTAGCTTGCAACACCTTGACTACCCCGTTCAGCTTATCCATAAAAGCGCGGTGGTAAAGGAAAGCTTGCGCAAAATCGGGGGGATTGTATACGACGTTCCCGTGGCGATTAAAAGCGAACACCCGTACGGCTATCGCAATAAACTGCAAATGCCTATCGGCGTGGATAAAGACGGCAATACGGTTATCGGTTTTTATGCCGAACGTTCGCATCGTATCGTGCCGATTGACGCCTGCGTTATTCATCCGCAATGGGCGGAAAAATTGATTGCAATTATCAAACGCTACGTAAACGAATGCTCCGTCAAGGGTTATGACGAAGAAACAAAGACGGGCGCGCTTCGGCATATCGTCGCGCGGGAAATCGGCGGTAAGTTTATCTTTACGTTGGTGAGCGCGAAACGGGAATTGCCGAATACGAAGTATTTTATCGAGCTGTTATCGCAGGAATTTCCATTGTTTACGCTGTATCTCAATATCAACGATAAGGACACCAACGTCATTTTCGGCGAAGAATTTTCGTTGCTGTACGGCACGGGCGTTTTTGAGGCGGAAGAACAGGGTATTCGCTATGAAGCAGGGCCCGTTACCTTCTTGCAGGTGAATGAAAACGTGCGCAATAAGCTGTATAAAGAAGCGTTAAAAACGGTGATTGAAACGGGCGACGAAGTGGTCGTGGACGCGTACTCAGGCGGCGGTTTGCTCACCGCTATGCTTGCCAAAAAGGCAAAACGGGTGTACGGTATCGAGCTTGAAAAGGAAGCGTCGGCGTGCGCGGATGCCTTGAAAAAGAAAAACGGCTTGACGAATATGACGAATATTTGCGGCGCGGTGGAAGATAAGTTGCAAGGCGTTTTGGAAAAGGAAAAAGGGGAAAAGGTCCGCTTAATTTTAGATCCGCCCCGCGCAGGAATTGCGCGTAGCGTTGTAAAAGCGCTGCTTGCAAGCGGTATTCCGCGCTTAACGCTTATATCCTGTAATCCTGCTACTCTTGCAAGAGATTTGGGAATATTGACAGGAAGATTGATTGAAAACGAAAACGGCGAGCTTGTGAAAAATTCCGCCTACGACGGTATGGAAAATACCGATACGTTGCAAGGATTTTACGAAATTTCGCGCATTCAACCGTTCGATATGTTCCCCCAAACCAAACACGTAGAAACTCTCGTTTGTCTTGCGCGCAAGACAAACTAAAATATATGTTCCCCCAAAGCCCGTGCGTTTAATCACGGGGCGAAGGGTGAAATATATTTTAGAGTTTTACAAGTAAAACAAAAGGATAGTATCTGTGTGTTTGGGCTCGCCGTCGGCGTGAGACGAACATACATTCTCGAAGGGGAATATATGTTCCCCCAAAAGCCCGTGGTTTTACGCACAGGGCGAATAAATAAAAAAATAAAAAACAACGCGCCCATGGTAGTGTTGAAATAGAAAAAAGGAGAAAAAATTATGATCTTTGACACCTTAAAAAACTGCGAAAAATATTATGGCTTGCACAATGGTTTTGCGCAAGCGTTTGAGTTTATCAAAAAAGCAGTAGAAGAAAACTATGCAGTCGGCAAATATGAAATAGACGGTAGAAAAATTCACGCCTCCGTGCAAGAATATAACGGCAAACTCGAAGCGGATGCAAAATATGAAGGGCATAGAAAATATATCGATATTCAATATATCGCTTCCGGCGCAGAAATTATGCAGATTGTAGACGTCCAAAAAGCAACGTTAAAGACTGACTATAATGAAGAAAAGGATGTGGAATTTTATTGCGACACCGATAAAGCAGGGAAAATCCTTGTGGAAGCAGGTGAGTACGGAATTTTCTTCCCCAACGATATTCACAAACCAGGGCTTGCCGTCAATGGCAATTCTGCTTCTATCAAAAAGATTTTGGTAAAAATTGCGCTCTAAATAGACGAACATACATTCCCGAATGGGAATGTATGTTCCCCTGAACCAAACTAAAATCTACTAAAAAAGCATAGTAAAC
Source organism: Candidatus Scatosoma sp. (assembly GCA_045635725.1). Lineage (GTDB taxonomy): Bacteria > Bacillota > Clostridia > Christensenellales > Borkfalkiaceae > Scatosoma. Next base: position 20,283 of record JAZTWF010000044.1, read on the forward strand.
AGTGTACAACAATACACAAACGCACAGGGGTGAAGGTATGAGTTTTTTTTCTCGACAACGGTGAGCTTTGTTTGGATTATAACGGTAGAGTGATTAGCGGGTTTTCCACCGCTTTGGAAGTCGTCAACGAACGCGGCAGCCATTTAGAGCTTGTAAACGGTGTTTGGGAAACGGACGGCGAAAGCGATTTTGACGAGCTTGGCAATAGCATTATGCCCGAGAGTGAAAACGGTGTATAAGGGCGTTCTTTTTAGATGAATAAATAAAAGAAAAACTCTACGGAATGATATGCTCCCAAAAGTTAGGTAAACTTTTTGGGAGTATATCAAAAACGCTTTGTCTTTTTTAGACGGGGTGTTTTTTTGTATGCGCGCTTGACAAGTGTTTTTCGTTATAGTATAATATCCGTATATAAAGGCTATGCAAGGAGAAAAGCAATGCGGAAGAATTTGAAAGCAAAATCATATATTTATCCGTTGCCCGTGCTTATTATCGGTACGTACGACGAAGACGGTACGCCTAACGCTATGAACGCCGCTTGGGGTACGGTTTGCGATACCGCGCAGGTAGCAATCGTTTTAAGTGCAGGACATAAAACGGTGAAAAATTTATTAAAAAATAAAGCGTTTAGCGTGGCGATTGCGGATAGAAACAACGTCGTCGCCGCCGATTACGTAGGGATTGTTTCCGCCAACGATACGCCCGATAAGCTTGCCAAAACGGGTTGGCATATCCAAAAAGGCGAATTTGTCAACGCACCGATTATTCAAGAATTGCCCCTTGTGTTAGAATGTAAGCTGGTGAGCTATGACACCCAAACGGAAATTTGTATCGGTGAAGTGGTCAACGTATCGGTGGACGAACGTATTTTGGACGAAAAGGGCAAAATCGACGTGGAAAAGCTGGCTCCGCTTATATACGCAAGCGAAGTACGCGGATATTATACCCTTGGCGAAAAGGTCGGCAAAGCCTTTTTCGATGGGTTACAACTCAAATGAACTACGTAATAATCACGGGCGCGTATGGGGGTATGGGAAGAAGTACCGCTTGCCTGCTTGCTAAAAACGGATATACGGTGTTTGCGTTGGATAAAAAAGTGGGCGAAGCGGAAGAAAATATTCACCCTATCGAAGTGGACGTGACAAGCGCGGAAAGTGTGCGCTTAGCCTTTGAGCAGGTGCAAAGCGTTACGAAAGAAGTAACCGCCATAATCCATTTTGCAGGCGTGTATATGCTGGATTCGCTGATTGAAATGGACGAAGGGCGGTTTGAAAAGATATTCCAAATCAACGTATTCGGCGCGTTTTATATCAACAAAATATTTATGCCGCTCTTAAAAAAGGGCAGTAAAATTTTAATAACGACAAGCGAGCTTGCGCCGTTAGATCCGTTGCCCTTTACGGGCGTATACGCCGTCACCAAAAGTGCGTTGGATAAATACGCGTATTCCCTGCGTATGGAATTACAGCTTTTGGGCGTATCCGTTTCGGTGCTCCGCGCAGGGGCGGTGTCGACGGGTATGCTGGGCGTATCTACCGCCGCGTTGGATGCATTTGTGGAAAAGACGAAAACGTACGCTTGTAATGCGGCGCGCTTTCGTAAAATAGTCAACGGGGTAGAAGCGAAAAGCATTCGCCCTGAAAAACTTGCCGACAAGGTATATAAAATTTTACGGAAGAAAAATCCGAAATTTGCCTATACAATCAATAGAAATACATTATTGCTTTTGTTAAACGCATGTCCTAAGCGTTTACAATGCTACGCCATTAAAAAAATATTAAAGTAAAAGAATATGAAAAAGAAAAACCTTATTCAAAAAATAGCAAGCTTTTTTGTTTGCGGAATATTGCTTATATCCACAAGCGGTTGCGTGCTTGCAGGCAGTTCTATGCCCGTAGCGGTGGCGTCTATTCAAAAAACGGGTTCGAACGGCTTAGTGGATATTTACACCATTACGTATACGGACGGAACGACGTCCACGTTTGAAATTACCAACGGTAAAGACGGTAAAGACGGTCAGGACGGCGAAGACGGAAAAAACGCCAACGGTGAGCCGATTAGTATCGTATCCATTCAAAAAACGGGTACAAACGGGCTGGTGGATATTTACACCATTACCTATTCCAACAACACCAAAAGCACCTTTACCGTCACCAACGGTAAGGACGGGGAAGACGGCGAAGATATCACGGCAATGGATTTATACGAAAGCTATTGCACGGTGTACGGGGATTCTTTAACCTATGCGGAATTTTTATCCCTGTATTTACAGCTTGGCGGAGAATCGGGGCATACGGCTATCAACGATTGTTTGCAATCGGCGGCGAAAATTTACAGTCAATTTATCGAATGGAACACCGAAACCGCCACGAAAGACGACGTAAAAGACGCTATGTACACAGGCGCGTGCGTTATTTACCGTATCGACCAAGACTACACCTACTTTTTGACGAACTACCACGTAGTATATTCCAAAAACGGTGCGGAGAAAACCATTTCCGATACCATTCATTGCTATTTATACGGCAGTGCGGGCGGACCGAGCAAGCAAACGCAATCGGGAACAACGGTATACGACTACGGCGAAAACGCCATTTCCTGCGAATATATCGGCGGTGCGGTGGAATACGACCTTGCCATCGTCCGCGCAAAGACAAGTGACGTAAAGGCGGTAAATGAAAACGTAAAAGCGGTTACGCTTGCGAAAGAATATTACGTAGGGGAAAAGGCGATTGCTATCGGTAACCCCAACGGCGAAGGGATATCCGTTACCCAAGGTATCGTTTGCGTAGACAGCGAAAACATTTCGCTATCTATTGACGGCACGTCGCGTTATTACCGTTCGGTGCGTATCGATACCGCTTTGTATCACGGTAATTCGGGCGGCGGTTTATTCAACGGCAAGGGTGAGCTTATCGGGCTTGCCAACGCAGGCGACGGCACGGATCAAAACGTCAACTATGCCATTCCCGTTTCTATCGTGAAGGGGATTGCAAGCAATATCCTTTTGCACCATGCGGACGGCGACGCTACGACAAACGGCGTTTATAAAATTAAGCTTGGCATTACGGTTACGGGGGAAAATTCCAAATACACGTACGACGAAAAGCTTGGCTACGGCAGGATTACGGAAGACGTGTTAATCAATGAAGTAACGGCTGGGGGAATTGCGTCGATAATGGGCTTGCAGGCAGGGGATATCGTCACGGGTATTACCTTCGGCGGAAAAACGTACGCGGTGGATAGGACTTTCCATATCGGGGATATCCTGCCGTATTTGACCAAAGGCGTTGCGTTTTCTATCGTGTATCAAAGAAACGGCGAACAAACCATGCCGACGTATACCGTTAAGGCAAGCGATTTATTAAATGTAAAATAATGTTAAAGGAAAAAGAACGTTTTTGGAAAAACGTTCTTTTTATTGACTTTTTTCCATAAAAAGCATATAATAGCTATTATGAAAACAGAACAAAAGAAAATGTTAAAAAAGCTTATCGGGGCGGCGCTTATCGTCGTGGCGATTGTAGCGGTGGGGTACGGTATACTGCATTTGCTTGGTTGGGAAGACCTTTCCCGTGAACAGCTGCAAGAGTTTATGCTCTCCACAGGCTGGGTTGCGCCGATTGTGTATATCGTTATCAGCTTTATGCAGGTAACGCTTGTGCCCATTCCTGCGGCAATCACCATTTTAGCAGGCAATTACGTGTTTGGACCGTGGGCGGCGTTCGTCTATTCGTATATCGGTACGCTCATCGGCGGTATGTTTGCCTTTTTGCTTGGAAAATGGTTTGGAAAACCGTTTGTCAACTGGATTACGGGCAGTCAGGAAGAAACGGATAAATGGCGGCAAAAGCTCAAAGGCAAGGAAAACGTGCTCTTGTTTTTTATGTTCCTGTTTCCCTTTTTCCCCGACGATTTGCTTTGTTCGGTTGCGGGCATTTTGCCTATCACATGGCTGGGATTTTTCTTAATGCTTGTCGTCACTCGCGCGACGTCGGCAGGGGGAACGCTGCTGTTTATGTCGGGGGAATTTATCCCCTTCGAAGGTTGGGGACTTATCGTGCTCGGCGCGGTGGCGATTGTCGGGATTGCGGCGTTTATCGTTTGCTTTAAGCACGCCGACGCCGTCAATAAATGGTATGATAAGCTCTTACAAAAGATATCCGATTGTAAGCTGTTTGCCTGTTTCCGTAAAAAGGAACAAACGAATAAGCAAGCTTTGTCAAACGCGGACGAAAGCAAAAACGAATAGATAAGGGGCGAAGCTTTCGCCCTTTTTTCCTCTTTCGTACACGAAGAATGTATTGACTTTTGCTTTTTTCCGTAGTATAATAATGGGAAAGGAGAACGGCGCATGAGAGAACCGCTTTTAGATAAGCTTGATAGAAAAATAGGACGATACGCTTTGAGAAACCTGATGATGATTATCGTCGTCGGGACGGGGATTGTTTGGCTTCTGGAAACGATTGTTTCGGCAAAAACGGAAACAAGTATTTTATGGTATTTGTATTTTAGCCCCACGCTCATTTTAGAAGGGCAGGTGTGGCGGCTTGTCACCTTCCTGTTCGTACCCGATACGCTTAGTTTGTTTTCCTTGGCGCTTTCGCTGTATTTAGACTGGCTGATCGGCAACGCCTTGGAAAATCAATGGGGCTCTTTGAAGTTTGATTTGTTCTATCTTTGCGGTTGGCTTGGGGCGATTGCTTCGGGCTTTATCACGGGTTATGCTACCAACTACTATTTGCACCTGTCTATGTTTTTGGCGTTCGCGCTGCTGTATCCCGATTTCACGCTGTATCTTTTCTTTATCCTGCCCGTGAAAATGAAATGGCTGGCGATTATTTGCGGTATCGGTTTAGCCGTGCTCTTTATTTTGGAAGGCTGGGCAGGTCGGCTTGCGCTGATTATGGCGCTTCTGAACGTATTGCTCTTTTTTTGGGGCGTTATGTGGCGGAGTTTTAAGCAATATCGGCGTAGAAAAAAATGGCAAAAGGAAGCGAGAAGAAAGGACGATAACAACTATCCCTTTGATTTGTAAAGACTATGAAACGAAAGCTTTTTAATGAAAAACGAACGGGGCATGTACGCGTTGAACGCGAAACCAAGCCGCAATATACCGCCGTGTATAAGGTGAACAGAAGCGACGAGCTGTTGGAATTTTTGCTGAAAAAATGCAACACGTCAAGAAACAACGTCAAAACGCTGTTGACCCGTCGGCAGGTGCTTGTCAACGGCAGCGTGGTTACGCAGTATAACTTTCCCCTTGCCAAGGACGACGAAGTCAAGCTTGCCAAAGCACCCGTAAACGGGGGCGCAACGCTCAAAAGAGAAGGGGTAAAAGCGCCGCGCGTGGAAATGCCTAAAATCATTTACGAAGACGACGATTTTATCGCCGTGGATAAGCCCGTGGGGCTTTTGTCGGTGGAAAGCGATACGCAAACGGATTGCGCGTTTTCGCGCGTACTTGCGTACTTACGGCAAAAGGATAAGACGGCGCGCCCGTACGTGCTGCACCGTATCGATAAGGAAACGTCGGGGGTGCTACTGTTCGCGAAAAATATCAAAGTACATTCTATGCTCCGTTTGCATTGGAATGAAAGCGTTACTTTGCGCGAATACTATGCCGTAGCGGAAGGGGTTTTTGAAAATAAAACGGATACGCTGATAGACGAATTGTCCGAAAATAAGAATAATCTTGTATACGTTTCGTTTGGCGCTACTGGGCAGCGCGCTGTGACGCATTATGAAGTGATTGCCGAAAATACGGCGTATTCTCTTCTCCGTGTGAAAATTGATACGGGCAGGAAAAATCAAATCCGCGTACAGTTAAAGCATAGAAATCACGCTATCGTCGGCGACGATAAATACGGCGCGGCGGCAAATCCCCTTGGCAGGCTGGGACTGCATGCTTCGGCGTTGGAATTTATCCACCCCATAACCAAGGAAATTGTGTCTATCCGCGCAAGCGTTCCGCAAGCCTTCCGCGCATTATTCTAATAATGACAATTCAATAATATCCCAACGTCGGGCTTTTTTGCTCGGCGTTATTTTTTTATAAAAAAATATTGTAAAAGAATGGAAAAGTACTTGACAAAGCGCAGGGGGGTATACTTATGATAGAATAAAGTTTGCAACCAAAAAATAATCAAAGCAAACAAAAAAAGGAGAAGTAGAACTATGAAACAAAGAACGAAAGTAATGCTCAGTTCTCTTGCGGCAATCGCTATGAGCGCGAGCCTTGCAGTCGGCGTATATGGCAATGAAACGAAAGCGGTATATTTCATTTCTAACGTAGAAGGTTTGAAATGGGTTGCCAACGAAGTGAATAAAGTCGCGGCACAAGCTTCTAACATTTTTGATAACGCTACCGTAAAACTGACCAACGATATCGACCTTGGCGGTATGGAAT
>JAZTWF010000045.1:0-2523 GCA_045635725.1 Candidatus Scatosoma sp.
TGCTTTATACAACGGAATTGATTGCTTTTAACATTCACGAAAACCCCTATTGCATTTACATAAAAACGTGCAAGCAAGCGCAAGAGCATTGCATAAAAAAACAGTCCGCCGTCGCAGCGGCGTGCGCAGGCGGGAGCTATATCGGCACTTGTCATGCGGGCGTACGGGAATACGTTTATCCCATTACGGCAAACGCAAGGGTAAAGGGCTTTATTTCGGTGAGCGGTTATGCGGACAAGCACGGGGAGGAATACCTTTCGGCGATTAGCCGTAAATACGCTTTTCCCAAAAAAGAGCTGTCGGCGGCGTACCGCACGTTAAAACAGGATATGCCCGATAAAAAGACGGTGGATACTCTTCTTATTCCCCTTTGTCAAATGTTAGAGCTTTTCTATCTCCAAGCGGATAATACGTCGATACAGGACGAAACCTTTTTATCTAAAATACTGCGCTTTTTGAAATGTAATTATACCCGTCCGATTACTTCCAAAACGCTATGCGAAGAGTTTGCTTGCAGCCGTTCGCATTTAAGTCATACGTTCAACCAAACCATGGGTACGACGTTGAAAGAATATCTAAACGCACTGCGCATAGAAGGCGCAAAACAGCTTTTGCATAGTTCAGAGCTGAATATCACCGAAATTGCGTTTTCTATCGGGTTTTCAGACGGCAATTATTTTACCAACGTATTCAAAAAACACACGGGCATATCCCCGTCCGCATACCGCAAACGCGCAAAGACGGAAGATACGCTCTAAACGTTTTCTATCGCCACTACGTGGGAAATACAGGGAATACTTTCCCCCTGACCTGACGAAACGGTGGAAAGCAACGCTCCCGTTGCCGCAAAGAGAACTTTGTTGAGTTCTCTTTTTTTTATTTTGTCAAGGATATACGAATTGAATACGACAGCGCTGCACCCTGCGCCGCTTCCGCCTTGAAATTCGTCTTCGACGACGTTATAAATAATTTCGCCGCAATCGACGTGGTTGGGCTGAATATCCACGCCCTTTTCCCAAGTCAAATCCTTCAAAAGTCTACTGCCCAGCGCCCCTAAATCCCCCGTTACGATTAAATCGTAATCGTCGGGCTTTCTGCCCGTATCACGGAAGTGCTGCAAAAGACTCGACGCCACCGCAGGACACATTGCCGCGCCCATGTTATTGACGTCGGTAATGCCGAAATCCACCACCTTACCAAAGGTAGCGCAGGTGATGGCGATATCGCTCCCTTCGCCTGCTATCAGCGTTGCGCCTGCGCCCGTCACCGTCCATTGTGCTTGTGGCGGACGGGTATTGCCCAGCTCTAAGGGGTAGCGGTACTGCCGTTCGGCAGAAGAGAAATGACTGCCCGTAGCCGCAACGATTTTTTTGAAATAACCCCCGTCAATCAAGCTTGCCGCCACCGCCATACTTTCGGACATGGTAGAGCACGCGCTGTATACGCCCAAAAAGGGAATATTAAAATCCCTTGCCGCAAAGGACGCGGAAATGATTTGATTGAGCAAATCCCCCGAAATGAGCATATCGATATCTTCTTCTTTGCAAGCGGCGTTTTCGATTGCTTTGGAGATGGCGTAGGTCAGCATTTTACATTCGGCTTTTTCGTACGTGCTTTCCCCAAACGTATCGTCGGGCAACGCTTTATCCACGTATTGCCCCACTACCCCTGCGCATTCCTTCGGTCCTGCAATCGTGCCCGTGGAAATAATCCGCGGTTTATTTTTGAAAAAAATGGTGTGCATATCCGCTCCTTATAAGAAAAGATAAATCAGCCCGACAAGCGTTCCTGCTAAAACGCCGAATACGATAATCGGCCCTGCGACGATAAACATTTTCGCCGCCATACCGTATACCATGCCTTCCGTTTTGAACTCAATCGCAGGCGAAGCTACGCTGTTGGCAAAGCCCGTTATAGGCACGATAGAGCCTGCCCCTGCGTTACGCCCTATCCTATCGTATACGCCAAAGCCCGTCAAAAGCGTGCCCAAGAAAATGAGCAATATACTCACCGTACCTGCAAGCTCGTCGCCGCTTAAAGAAAACGCGCTTTCTAAAATATAGCGTAAAAACTGTCCGACGCAGCAAATTAAACCGCCGACCAAAAAAGCGCGAAGGCAGTTTTTGAAATGCTTGGTAGGTGGTTCAAACGAATGCACGTAATCGATATAATTCTTATTGTAATTTTGCCTATTTTTCCCCGTCACTCTATACATGCCCCCTTATTTTTAGCAGTTGGGAAACACGTTTCACGTTCTTCCCTTGTTTTTCCGTCCCCTTGGAATATCTTTACTTTTTTCATGCTATTACTATGTGGAAAGGTAAAAAAAATTATACAAAAAAACCGACGCGGTTTGCGTCGGTTTTTTAATAACGGTGCTTATAAGCGGTTGCGTTCGATAAACGCCCTTGCCAAGGTTACGTCGTCGGTGTATTCGATTTCCGAGCCAACGGGTATGCCGTGTGCCAAACGAGTTACGGGAATATCCAACGGCTTGATCAGCTTGGCGATATACATGGCGGT
>JAZTWF010000046.1:0-18860 GCA_045635725.1 Candidatus Scatosoma sp.
CTAAGTGTAAGCTTGGTTCTTTTTTCTTTTCGGTCTGCTTTTTGAAGCATATTTTACCATGCAAGCTATGCTTAATTATTTGTGATTGCGCTGGTTTCTCTTTTCCGTAGTATTATTTTATTGACAAATCGAATGTAAAAAAGTATAATGAAACAAAACGGGATAAGGAGTTTTGCATAATGACAACGCAAAAAAAAGGTGAAAATTATTTTTGATACCGATATCGGGCAGGATTGCGACGACGCAGGGGCGTTGGCTCTTATTCACCGCTTATGCGATAAGGGCGAAGCGGAGCTGTTGGCGGTTACGCATTGTTGCAGTTCGCCGCTTTTGGCAGGGTACAGGTAGACGATACGCTTGTGACGCATTGGATATCGGATAAAACGGGCAAACACACCTATCTTTTACCGAAAGTGGATTACGAAGAAATCCGTCAAGTGATTGACGATTTAATAGACGGAAAGTGAACGAATAAGGCGTTTTTTACGGCGAATTTGACGAGGCGGAAGTGGACGGCGTACAATCTATCAAACGGGCGAAATAAGCGAAAAAACAAGTGACGTTTGCCTGTTTTTTTGTAAAATGCAACTGCTGGTTGACAAATTGATAGGTAAAGTTGGTTGCATGCAACTAAAAAAAGTGTTATAATACAGGCAAGAAAAGCACAGGAGGTAGGTATGCTTTTATCGGATAAATTGATGCAACTGCGCAGATCGCGCGGAATGTCGCAAGAAGATTTGGCAAACGAAATCGGGGTTTCCCGTCAATCGGTTTCTAAATGGGAAGGCGCGCAAGCCGTTCCCGATTTGGATAAACTGGTGAAGATAGCCGACTTTTTCGGCGTGTCCACCGACTACTTATTAAAGGAAGAACAAGGCGAGCACGTGGAAACGCAACAAAAAGAACCGTTACCGCCCGAAGAAAAGATAAGCTTAGAGCAAGCAAAATCGGCGCTGGATAGCGTGAAAGCGAATGCGCCGTGGTGGGCGTTTGCCGTTTGTCTTTGCATTCTTTCGCCGATTACGCTGTTTGTCCTTTTGGCGTTTGAAGAGCTTGGTAGTGTTCCCGAAAACATTGCCGTCAGCGTGGGTGTTTGCGTTTTGATTGCCATTGTCGCGGTGGCGGTGGGGATATTCGTTTGGGCTGGATTGAAAGACGGACAGCAGGAACAAATCAAAAAAGGGGAATGGCGTTTAGCTCCCCAAGCGGAAGAATACGTTTCGCAGCAGCAAGCGCAAACACGGCGTACGTTTTCGGTGTATTTCGTTATAGGCGTGTGCCTTTGCGTGCTTTCGCCCATACCCTTGCTTGTCGCGGCGTTTATGGAAAATGCTTTTTTGACCATGCTAATGCTTGGCGTGCTGCTCATGGTTGTAGCGGTGGGCGTTGCGCTGCTTGTCTATGCAGGTGTGCAAAAGGAACGTATGGATACGTTACGGTATTCGGGTAAGACAACGGAAGGGAAAAAGCGCGCGGATAAGATAAAAGAAACGGTATCTTCGATATACTGGCTGATTGCCACCGCCGTGTATTTTGTATGGAGCTTTAGCTTTGACGCATGGGGCGCAAGCTGGGTAGTTTGGCCCGTAGCGGCGGTACTGTTCGGTGTGATTTCCACGGTAATGGGCATTTGGCTTGGCAACGACGAATAAGAATAACAACGAAAAAGGAAGGACGGCTGTCCTTCCTTTTTCTTATGCATTTAGCAAACTATCCGAAAGCTCGAAAATCTGTTGGGAATACTTGTTCCGTCTTGCCTTTAACATAGCTTTGTAAATAGGATAAGTAACGGACACCCAAGCGATACCAAAAAGCCCGATAATAATACCAAGCGCCATGGAATTGCCGATAACCTGCATGGCAAGGCACATGCCAAGCCCTAACACCAAAGACCCGATACTGCCAAAGATATAGGCAAATACCGTCGCAGGGGTGGAGACGTGCTTGTCAAGGTCTTTCAATTCGTCTAATTTCGTGCGTTGTTTTTCTTCGTAGCTTGCGCGGATTTTTTGGATTTCCGCCGTTTGATTTGTTGTCATAATTTTGTTGCTCCTTGTACATTTATTTTGTAGGTATAGTATACACGACGATTGTTTGCAAAACGCAAACGATACGTTAAAGTTTTGTAAATAAAAAGGCATATCCTTTGGATATGCCAAAACGTTTACTTTTCGTTTAACAGCTCTTCGGAAAGCTGTAAAATTTCCGCGCCGTACTTGCGTTTATTCGCGTTTAATACGCTCAAATACACGGGATAGGCTATCGCCATGGGAATAGCTCCTATGCACATGCAAAGCACACCCCAAAGCCAAATATTCCACTCTAAAATAAGGGTGAGCCCTAGCCCGAAAATCAGACAGCCGACAATGCCAAGTATAAGAGAAAGGATTAGAGGCGTATTTTTCACGGCGCTGTCCAAACGGCGCAAGCGGTCTAACTTGCTTTCCGTTTTTTCTACGGGTTGGTACTGTTTACGGATGAAGGCGATTTCCTTGCGTTCTTCTTCCGTAGGAGCGGTGTAGGTGTAGTTAAATGGTTTGTTCATGTTGGTTATTCCTTTTGAGTTCTTTGGTTTGTTTGTAGCCTTTGCGAATCATGAGTATGGCAAGCGAAATGGAAACGGTGCTTACCGCAATACCCGTTAAGGTGTTGAAGGTGGAGATATTGACGTTACCCGTCGTAAACGTGTGCAAAAGCGCGGTTTGCAGGGCAAGAATGGACACCGCTGCGTCGATAAAGTTGACGTTCCGAATAGCCATGATAATCAAATCGTCCTGCTTTTTGGCGCGGAATAAATGGATAATCGACATGGTAATTTTGAAAAACGCATACGCCGCATAGGCGAAAATCGTCCAGTCGGCATACGAAAACGCTTGATCGTCGAAAATCATTTGCGCAATCGCCGAAGATAACGCCGCGTTGAGTATGAGTAAAATAATACCGCAGTTATAATAGGTTTTGGCGTCGGAAAGCTCGCTGTTTTCTTCCCGACGGCGTTTATGGATAAGCACGCCGCCGCGCAGTAGCGCAAGAAAGACGTAGTACGCCGCTAACGCGCCAAACCATATCGATTGCAGGGCAATCCCTTTATAGCCGTTAAGCACGCCGAACGCGATACTCATTAGAAAGGGAAAGAAAGCAAAAACGATTGTCCGAAAGCTGTAATTGCGCATAAGCGAATGGGTAAAGCGCCAGCTTTCGCCCTTGGCAATCACCCATTTTTTGATACGGGGAATCAGCGGAATGGTCAAATAGACGGCATAGCCAAGGGACAGGGCGGCTACGCCAAACAGCGCATAGGCGAAAATTTCCCAAATCGTGCCCGTAAAATCGACAAGTAAAATCAGGAGAGAGCCGACGCTGCCAAACACCGCCAAAAGATAGGTGAGCACCTTCACCCACGTGGGCGGCTGTAAAAATACCCGCACGAATGCGCGCCAAATTTCTAGGAATTTATCCCAAAATTCACGCATGCATAACTCCTTTTAAGGTAACGATAAAGGTTGTGCCTTCTCCAAGCTGACTGCGCACGGAGATTTCTCCGCCGAGAATGTCGATAACTTTTTTGACAAGCGGCAGTCCAAGTCCGTTGCCTTCTTGGGCATGAGAAGTGTCGCCTTGGTAAAACTTTTCGAAAATCCGCGCGCCCGTTTCGGGGGAAATGCCGCAGCCCGTATCCGTGATTTCCACGATAGCAAGGTCGTTTTTGGCTGTCAGCTTGACAAAAATACTGCCGCCGTTGTCGGTAAATTTGACGGCGTTGGATAAAAGATTGTTCCAAACGATTTCCAGCAAGGTAGGGGAAGAAAACAGCGTAACGTCCTGCAAATCGCAATCCATTTGCAAATTTTTGCTTTCAATCCAGTCTTCCAAGGCAATCACCGCTTTCGCCAAAGCGTCGGTGAGATTGTATTTTTCAAATTCGGGGGAAAGCTGTTGGTTTTCCAGCTTGTTGAGTTTGAGTATGTTGGTGATAAGCGCGGATAAACGCCCTGCCGCTTGCTTGATTGTTTTGGCGTATTTGGCGCGCATTTTTTCGTCTAACGTTTCGTCCTGCAATAAAACGGCGTAGTTTTGAATGATTGCAAGGGGTGTCTTTAATTCGTGCGAAACGTTGGAGATAAAGTCCGTCTTTAACACTTCGCTTTTGCCAAGCTCCGCCGCAAGCGTGTTGACGTTTTCCATGATTAAATCGTATTCCGTGTGCTTGCCGTATTCGTGCGTGGCGTCCAGCCGAACGGAAAAATCGCCTTTGGCAATACGGTCGGTGGCGTCAAGAATTTTATTGACAGGCCGTTCGATAGTGATTTTTCGGCGGATTAGGTCTATGGTTGTCGCGATAACGGATAACAATATAATGACGATAAGAATCAGCACCGCCATGAGCATTTTATTGTCCGTTTGCCCTTCAATGTAGTCGAACGTGAATATACCGATTTGGATAATCGTGGCTACGAGTAGAAAAAAGAAAATACTTCCCGAAAGCCAACGGGATTTGCGCGGCTTCATTTTAACACCGCCTTATACCCTAAACCGTGTACGGTGAGTATTTCAAACCCGTCGCAATCGGCGGTTTTTTCGCGCAGCTTCGCCATGTATACGTCGACGGTACGCGACGTCGCAGACGAATCGTAATCCCAAAATTCTTCCATAAGCGCCGAACGGGTGAACGTCTTTTTCGGATAGGATAAGAATTTGAAAAGAAGGTCGAATTCCCGCATCGTAAGGGCGATTTCTTCGCCGTTTACCGTCGCCGTGCGTTCTTCTATGTTCATGGTAAAATTCCCCACCGTAATCATTTTTTCCGTTTCGATTTTCGCACGGCGCAGCATAGCGGTGAGCTTCATAATAAGGACGTCCATGTCAAACGGCTTGGTCACGTAATCGTCAATGCCGATACGGTAGCCAAGCATTTTGGACGGCTTGTCGTCCTTTGCCGTCATAAAGACGATAGGCAGGGTTTTGTTGAATAAACGCACCTGCTTGGCAAGCTCAAATCCGTCGGCGTTTGGCATCATGACGTCGGTGAGCAGCATATCGCATTTGTTGGTTGTTAATTGTTCTAACGCCTGCGCGCCGTCAAAGCAGGAAATTACGTCAAACCCTTGGGCGCGTAAGCTTGCGCAAACGAAACGGTTTAAGTCTTTGTCGTCTTCGGCAACTAAAATTTTCGCCATAATGCACCACCTTTTGGAAATAGTATAACGGATAGGTATCAACGAATTGTTAATGAATTGTTAAAGAATTGTAAAAGCTTGTTTTATTATACCAAAAAGGGGAACGGAGCGCAAGTGATTTATATAAAAAATACCCGTCCAAGGTCTCCCTTGGACGGGTGAGTAATATCAAAAGATATTAAAGTCTACCGATAAATTCGTTTCTAATGTTTGCGCCCGTGCAATCGCCGTTTGCCGTAACCGTTACGTTGGTAGCGGTGTTGCCTTCACCAAGGAAACTTTCGCTAGCAGCGCCGACAAGTTGACCAGCGTTACGACCAGAATCAATCGCAACATTTGTTGCCGAACAATTTTTCATTTTTGCGCCATATCATAAACGCAAAGACCGTCAAGTATTTTCCGTAAATTCATATTAAAAAATTAACAAAATTTATGCCAAAATAGAGATTTTTTTCCTTCGTGCGCGCCCACGCGTGAAATTTATCGTAAAAATACATACTGTAAGGGTGAAAAAACGGAGAGAACATTACGGAATAGGACGCTACGTTTTGCTGTTTTGGGCGCTTTCCTTTTTAGGGTGGGCGTTTGAAACGCTGTACACTTACCTATCTATGGGTATATGGCAGGATAGGGGATTTCTTATGCTGCCCTTTTGCCCGATTTACGGGTGGGCGTTTTTGTCGATTTACCTGCTTTTGGGAACGCCGCAAAAAGGGCGCGGAATACTCAAAAAATGCAAAAAAACAAGCATACGTTATTTGATTTATGCGTTATTTTGCTTTCTTTTGCCCACGCTTTTAGAGCTTATTGTGGGGATATTTTCAGACAAGGTTTTGCACCTTTCGCTGTGGACGTACAGGAATTATCCCATGAATATCGACGGCTACGTTTGCCTGCCTGTTTCTATGGTTTGGGGTATTTTGTTGTTCGTGTTTATGCGATTTTTCTTTTTACCGTTAAAAAAATTTGTCGGTATATTTCCCAAACCGCTTGCGTTTGTGTTGGCAACTATACTTATGTTATGCGTTTCTATGGACTGGACGGCGCGACTAATAGAGACCTTGCGACAAAGGTAGTGAAAATATTTGCTTTTTCTTAAAAAAAAGAGTACAATAGAAGAAAAAACGGAGAAAGCAAATGAAGGGTTGGTTGATTGTAAACGCATTTTTACGCACGCAAAAGCTGGAACGGCTGTATGCGTTTTTATCTTCGTCTGCGCAAAAGCAGGGTGTTTCGTTGGAGCTTTTGACCAACGCAAAGGCTTGGGAATATTTGCAAAACGGTACAAATTTTACGACACGTATGCCCGATTTTGTGATTTTTTGGGATAAAGACGTACGCCTTGCAGAGCGTTTGGAAGGTTTAGGTATCCGTCTTTTTAATACGGCTTTGGCGGTGGAAAATTGCGACGATAAACAGCGCACGGCGTTTTGTTTGCAAAGGGCGGGCGTTGCTACGGCTGAAACGCTGATTGCGCCCAAAACGTTTGATAATATCGGCTATACCGATTTTTCCTTTTTAGAAGTTGCGGAAAAACGCTTAGGCTATCCCATGGTTATTAAGGAAGCGTACGGTTCGTTTGGGGCGCAGGTGTATCTTGTGCAGGATAAAAAGCAAGCCCATTCTCTCATTGAAAATGTAGGGCATAAGCCCTTACTCTTTCAAAAATATATCGCGGAAAGCCATGGCAAGGATATCCGCGTCAACGTGGTAGGCGATAGGGTGGTTTGCGCCATTTTACGGGAAAACCCCAAAGACTTCCGTTCGAATATTTCAGGCGGCGGCAGGGCGACGGGGTTTGCGGTGGATAAGGCTATCGCGGATTTGGCAATTTCCGCCTGCAAAGCGGTAGGCGCGGACTTTGCGGGGGTGGATATCCTGCTTGGCAAGGACGGACCGCTGGTTTGCGAAGTCAATTCCAACCCCCATTTTGAAAGCACGCTGACGGCGACGGGTGTGGATTTAAGCGAATACGTCGTTGCCTATATTAAGGAGCAATTATGCGCGGTTGGCTGATTTACGATAAGGAAGGGGCGGCGCGGAACGCTTGGTTTATCCAAAGACTGCAAGAAGAAGGGGCGGCGCACGGCTTACAAATCACCCTTCGCGTTTGTCAAAAGGACGAAACGTTTGAAGGCGAACTTCCCGATTTTGCCATCGTAAGGACGGTGTATCCACAGCTCAACGAACGGTTAGAGAAAAAGGGCGTGCGCGTATTCAACAACGCCAAAACGTCAGCGCTTGCCAACGATAAATGGCAAACGTATGTTGATTGCAAGCGTTGGGATATTCCCGTATTGCCCACCGCGCTTATAGCGGAAAAATTCCCCGTCGTCGTGAAGTCGGTGGACGGGCACGGCGGAACGGAAGTGTTTTGGGCAAACGATAAAAAAGAGTATAAAACGATAGCCCGAAGTTTTACCGAGCAGGGCAAGCGGTTTATCGCGCAAACGCCCTGCGATATACTTGGAAAGGATATGCGCGTGTATGCCGTCGGCGGTGAAATTATAGCGGCGGTTTTGCGGACTTCGCAAACGCAGTTCAAAAGCAACTTTTCCTTAGGTGGAAAGGTGGAGCTTGCCCAAGCGGACGAAACGCAACGGCGTATCGTAGCACAATTATACGATAAGCTGCATTTTGATTTTGTGGGCATTGATTTTTTGCCGAGCGGCAAGGGTTGGGTGCTCAACGAAATCGAAGACGCCGCAGGGGCACGTATGCTGTACGCCTGTTCGGATATCGACGTGGTGAAGATGTTTATACAGCACGTTGTAAAAAGTTTATAAAAAGACAAAAAAAAAGGGGCATGTATGCGTTCAACGCATACATGCCCCTTCCGTTTTTATTATTTTTGTAATTCCAAGGTGCGGTTATACGCCGCTAAAACGGCGGATTTGGCTACGCTGTGCATATCCGCATTTTCCAAGGCGGCAATCCCTGCAAGCGTCGTGCCGCCAGGGCTGCACACCGCTTTAATTAGCTTGTCGGGCTCACCGTATTTTAGCAGCATTTTCGCCGCGCCAAGCAGCGTTTGCGCCGTGTATAAAGCCGCCTTTTCTTGCGGTACGCCGCATTCCGTAGCGCCGTCTGTAAGCGCTTTGGCAAAGGCGTATGCAAACGCAGGGCCGCAGCCTGAGAGCGCACCTGCGGCGTCTATTTTTTCTTCGTCGATTTTATCGAAAACACCCGCTTTTTCAAACGCCGTCAAAAAGGCGTTTTCGTCTTTCTCGGATACGTTTGCACAGCAGTATAATACCATGCCTTCTTCCACCAAAACGGGGGTGTTGGGCATAATGCGAATGACGGGCAGGGTTGGTTTGTCTACGTAGCGGCGTATGCGCTCAATAGCCGCGCCTGCCGCCATAGTGATAATGACAACGTCCGTCCTTGCGCGTAAAATATCCGCTACGCTTTGCAGCGTCGTTTCCAAGTTTTGCGGCTTTACGCCAAGCACGACGAATGTACTTTGTTCCGCTAAGCTACGAATATCCGCAACCGTCGCTTGACAATCTTTTTGTAAGAGTTCGGCTTTGGTTTGGTCGTAATCGCATACGGCAATTTGATTGCCGCCGACGGTTTTCGCTGCCGCGCGCGCTAATGCGCCGCCCATATTTCCGCAACCGATAAATCCAAGTTGATACATATCCGTTTCTCCTTATCGAATTTGTCCGTTTCCGCGGACGATATATTTATAGGAAGTGAGCTCTTCCAAGCCCATAGGTCCGCGCGCGTGCAGCTTTTGCGTGGAAATGCCGATTTCACAGCCCTTGCCAAACTCACCGCCGTCGGTAAAGCGCGTTGACGCGTTGACGTATACCGCCGCGCTGTCGACGAATGCTACGAAGGCGTTCGCCGTTTGTTCGTTTTCCGTTATAATACAATCGCTATGCCCCGTCGAATGTTCGCCGATATGCGCAATGGCGTCTTGCGTATTTTGCACGACCTTGACCGCCAAAATATAATCCAAAAATTCCGTGTCGAAGTCCGTTTCGCTTGCCTGTTTTCCGCCGATAATCGAATGCGCGATAGGGTCTAAACGCAACTCTACGTTTGTCAATCTTTCTTGTAACAGGGGTAAAAACGCTTGCGCGATATCCTGATGCACAAGGCATACTTCGGCGGCGTTGCACACCGACGGACGGCTGGTTTTGGCGTTGTGGATAATCGTCAAAGCCTTTTGGAAATCCGCCTGCTTATCCACGTAGATATGGCAAATGCCCGTTCCCGTTTGAATGCAGGGGACTTTGGCGTTTTCCACGCAGGATTTGATAAGCCCTGCGCCGCCGCGAGGGATTAGCGCGTCTACGTAGCCCACCGCCGTCATCAACTCGGTTGCGCTTTGGCGGGAAGTGTCGGCAGGGAGAGAGATAAAGTTTTCGTCCACACCTGCGTTTTTGAGTACGCCGCGCAAGATATCCACAATCGCTTTCGACGAATAATAGGCGTCTTTACCGCCGCGAAGAATACACACGTTTCCGCTCTTAAAGCAAAGCGCGGCGGCGTCCGAAGTCACGTTAGGGCGGCTTTCGTAAATGATACCGATAACCCCCAAGGGTACACGGATTTTTTGCACCGTTAAGCCGTTTTTCAAACAGTTTTGCTCTAAAATAACGCCGACGGGGTCGGGCAAAGCCGCCACTTCGCGGATACCGTCCGCCATGGCTTGAATGCGTTTTTCGTCCAAACGTAACCTGTCAAGCATGACGTTGGGAAGAACGCCCTGCGCGTTTTGTATATCGCGTTCGTTGGCGCGCAAAATATCGGCGGTAGCCTGCATTAAAGCGTCAGCCATTTGTAAAAGGATATCGTTTTTTTGCCGTGTGGTCAAAGCGGCGGCTTTTTTTGCCGCCGCTTTTGCTTTTTGTAAAATCTCTTGCATTGTCATAATCGTATACCTTATTTTTTTGCGTAGAAACGGGTAAAACCGCTGGTATTGCCGGCTAATGCGTCGTACAAAAGAACGGGGTATTTTCCGTTGGCGATTGCCATATCGCACCCAGCCGCCGTGCAAAGTTTTGCCGCTTGCAGCTTAGTGAGCATACCGCCCGTGCCAAGGGCAGAGCCTGCGCCGCCTGCTTTGTTTATGAGCTCGTCGGTGATATCGTATACCCGTTCAATAAGCTTTGCGTTTTCGTCCGTGCGCGGGTTGGCGGAATATAAACCGTCCACGTCCGATAAAATGACGAGTAAATCGGCTTTTACGCTGACGGCGACAAGCGCCGATAACGTGTCGTTATCCCCAACCTTGATTTCTTCGGTGGCGATGGTATCGTTTTCGTTGATGATGGGCAAAACGCCAAGCTGTAACAATCGGTTTATCGTATTATTGAAATTTTCGTGTCTATCGGGAGCTTGGAAATCCGCACCCGTCAAAAGAATTTGCGCCACCGTATGGTGATATTCGGTAAATAACCTGTCGTACGTATACATGAGTTCGCATTGTCCAACGGCAGCCGCCGCCTGCTTGGTGGGAATATCCTTAGGCTTTTCGGCAAGCGCAAGCTTGCCCACGCCCATGCCGATTGCACCGGACGAAACCAAAATGACTTCATTCCCTTCGTTTTTCAAATCACTCAGCACACGGCAAAGCTCGTTTGTGCGGCGAATATTCAATTTACCCGTTGCATGCGCAAGCGTGGACGTACCGACCTTAACAACGATTCTCATGTTTTGACAATTCCTTTTTTTGATACAAAGCAGTGTTGTAAAAGATTTTTTCGATTATGGAATAAGTATAGACGATTTGTAAATATTTGTCAAGTACCCACAAGAAAAAAAATGAAATAAAAAGCAAAAAAATAGGAAAAAGGGGAAAAAAGCTTTATTTTCACCCTGTTTACAAATATCTTCACACTGTTTTCTTCTTGGTGGAAAGAGTAAAAAAAGACGGTTGCGTTGTTAAAGTATATGAAAAACGCGTTGGCGCTTTACGGCGAACGGCGTTTGAATACGTACACAAAAGGAGAAAAAAAATATGAAGAAAAATCCCAAGGTTTACGCATTGATACTCGGCGTGTGGGCGGCGTGCGCAGTTGCGCTGTTGACGGCGTGCGGATTTATGATATACGATATATTCACGGGTCAAGGCTTTACCGCAAGCGCATGGACGGCGGCGGCATTGTTGCTTATCAACGGCGGTATGCTGGCGTATATGTGGCTCGGAAGTGTGAAAGACTTCTTGTTTTCGTTTGTATTTCTTTTGCGGAAGAAAAAGCTTATGCAAAGATATGACGAAATTATCTATTCCGAGCCCGATATGAAAACGCTGAGCGCAAGCGGAAAAGAAAATCCCAAAGTACTGTTATTATATTGTACGTGTAACGATTTCAATCCCGACGCGTTAAAGGCGTGCATGAAACAGGATTACGACAATTTCCAAACGGTGATTTTGGACGACAGTTCGAATTTTTCCTATATACGGCGGATTGATAAGTTTGCCAAAACGCACGGTGTGCGCGTCGTTCGCCGCGAAGAAAAGGTCGGCTTTAAGGCGGGGAATTTGAACAACTACCTGCAAGGAAGAACGGATTATGACTACTTTATCGTGCTTGACAGCGACGAACGCATTCCCAAGGAATATATCAAGGAAGCGTTAAAATACTACGCTTATTCGCCCAAGGTTGGGGTAGTGCAGGCGGCGCATAAGGCTACGAAGGGGAGTAATTTATTCCAAAGCCTTATGGGGCTTTCCGTGCAAAGCAACGGGAAAATTTGTCAGGTTATGAAAAACTTCTACGGCAGTAACGCGTTAATCGGCCACGGTATGATGATTAGCCGTAAATGCTTTGAAGCGACGCACGGTTTTCCCCAAGTGGTTGCCGAAGATATTTCCTTTGCAATCGACGTGAAAAACAGCGGCTACGACGTACTGTATGCGCCGAATATTTTATGCGAAGAAGAATTCCCGATTAGTTATCCCTGCTTGAAAAAGCGGCAGGCAAAATGGGTGCAGGGGAACGTGGAATTTATGAAAAAATACAATAAAAGTATCGCCAATTCTAAAATGAGTTGGTACGAAAAGCTGGACGTAAAGCTTTCCCATTACAACCTGCCGATTATCCCTATGCTGTCCTTTTTGATTATCGTCAATACGGTGCTTATCGGCGCGTTGGGGTTTGACGTGGGCGGTTATTCCAAAGCGCTGATTGCGCTTATGGTGCTCTTTTTGGTGTCGCCGCTCATTCCCGATTTCTTCGTACACGGCAGGAAAGAAAACGTCTTTAAGCTGCTTGGCTACGCCGCGCTGAATTTCGTGGTGTACGCGTCGCTTGTGCCTATGATGATCGGTACGGTAACGCTTGCCCTGTTCGGCAAAAAAGCCAAGTTTATCGTTACCCCCAAAGAGAGCAAACGCTTGGGAGTGAAAGACGCCCTGCTTGCTTCGTACGATTCGTTGTTGTTCGCGGCGATTGTGGGTACGGTAACCTATTTCACCTACTTTTCGCTTGTGCCGACCTTGCTTTTGGTGGGTTGCTGCGCCTTAACGCCGTTTGCGGTGCTGGCGGCGAACGTCCAAACGCATAAGAAAAAGGACGAAAACGGACGCGGCGGCAACGGCAGACAAAAGGGGAATTTGCCCAAATCCGCCGCAGCTATGCAATAATAGTATACAGCGGCAAACCGCGCGGACGATTTATGCCCGCGCGGTTGTGTTTTTATTTGTCGTTTGGTAGACGTATGCTATATACGGCAAAAAACAGTCCAATGGTTACGCATATTGCCGAACCGAAGGCGCTGCCTAATGCGAAGAGCTTGTTTGTTTCGATTACGTAGCCGGGAATAGTGATAAATAACAATCCTAAACAAGCGAAACAAATACCTGCCAAGATGAAAGCAATCCCTAAAAATAAACACTTCATAATATCACCTTATAATCCTTTAATTTCTTCAAATAATTTTTCATTGTTGGCGATAGACCAACCGCCGAATACTTCGTTGAAGCTTGTGTACAAGCAGTCGTCGGTATAATACGGGTAATTTTTGCAGTTTGTCTTGAAACGTTTCAAAAGCACTAAATAAACTTCCTTGTCTTCTTTAATCAAAGCGTGGCAGTTTGCACGCCAAGCTTGTGCCGTTTCCCAACCGCTGTATACGTCGTTTAATTCGGGTACGAGATAATTGATAACTCCGCCGATTCCTACGATTTCAAACGGATTGGATTCCAACGAAGGTTCTTCGCAAATAAGAATATGTAATAACAAATGCTCTAAATAATCACAATAGACAATATTTTTAGCGGTTTGCCATTCAAAAGGATTATTCATAGCATATTCTCTTGTTGATAACATAATGGCGTGGTCTTCATACTTGTGGTGGGCAAGCAAGCCTTCTTTTGTGCGTTTGCATTTGGCGATAGGATTCCAATTCGCCGTCATGTAATCGCAAAGCCCTGTGCCGTATTTGTTTTGTAAGTAATCACAATATTCCCTATAAGTCAGTTCTTTGATTTGTTCGTATTCAGCAAGTTTCATAAATTTTTCTCCTCATTATTTTTTTGTGTTTTTGCATAAAAATTTTCATAAGACCGTTGTGTAGGTCGACTTGGTAAACAGTTAAAAGCACGTTGTTATTGAATATGTATACGCAAGTATTAAATAAGAAATATTCATTTCCTTGCGTATCGCGTTCAATGAAACACCCCTTGTGATACGCTTGCTGAACGCGGCGTTGCATTTCAGGTGAATTTTTAATTTTTACCCGTTTTTTTAAGCGTTTTTGCGAATGAATAGATAATAAAAGCGGAGTATTAAGTATCGTTTCCATTGTTTTTCTCCTGCTTTATGTTTGTATAAATATGGTGTGCGTGCACAAGGCAATGTTTGAACCGTTTATTGAGTTGAGTTGCATTTGTGTTTATTTCATTTTTGTATTCATTAATTAAGATGTTTTTGGCTTCGCGTTCATCTATCAATAGCTGAAGTCTTGTTTCGAAATAGGGTTTGCTATGATTGAATTTTTCCGTATGAAAATCGATGTACGCAAATGTATAAGAAAGTTTAATTTTATTACAATTAATTAATTCATGGAAGTATTCCTGTTCGATACGAGATTGCCATTTGTTAATGTCTTTTTTTATTGAGTTCGTGTAGTGAGGGTTGAAAGTTTGTAAAAAAGAATCGATACTTTCCGTTTCTACGGTGAATCCACATTCGTTTGCGCAGGTTGTTAAATGGTCTTCGGGGCGCATTTCAACTGGCGAATCGCCCGTTATTAATGGCTGGAAAATATATGTTTTGTCGATAAAGTCGGCGTAGCCAAGCCGAGAAGGAAGTTCTATATAGCCAATTTCAA
Source organism: Candidatus Scatosoma sp. (assembly GCA_045635725.1). Lineage (GTDB taxonomy): Bacteria > Bacillota > Clostridia > Christensenellales > Borkfalkiaceae > Scatosoma. Next base: position 14,469 of record JAZTWF010000046.1, read on the forward strand.
TAAGACGAAGTATTCTTTGTGCGTCAATTAACTTATCCGAAAAATTTTCGTGGTTTATAATTAATTGTAGCAGTTCTTGTTGATATTTTTTCTGGTGCGTGTTTTTTTCTTTTTTAATTATTTGGTCGTGTGTATAGTATTTATCAAAATCGACGATTTTAATTTCATTATCTTCCTTTAACAGTTCAAAAAACAAGCTGTTAAAAATATGGGGGAAGACAAGCGTATTAGTGGCGTTTGAAATATCGTCCTTACTATATTCTAAAAAATAATCTAACGCAGAGTTTTCTAATTTATCTTGCGCGGAAAAGCAGATATTCCCCGTGCGATAAGGCTCTAATGTTGCTAAAACAATTTTTTTAGATTGTTCGCTTAAATTTTCATACCATTCGGGTAAACTGTCATTGAAACGGATTGTTTCTTTTTTGTCTTTGAGTAAATCGTCAACGGTACAGTGGAATATTTCGGAAAGAGCTATTAGATTTTCCGTGTCGGGATAGGCGTCTCCGTCTACCCATTTTTTAATTGCTCTTTCGCTGACCCTATGCTCTTTGCCGTCTTTTGCAGGCAGCTTTTTATCGAGTTCTTTTTGAAGACGCCTAATTTGCTGGGCTTCCGATGTTTCGTCTAAACTTGTAACGTATTCGTATAAATAGTTTCGAAAAGCGGGATATTCTTGTTTTTTCATGTGTTTGCTCCTTATGTGTTTTTCACAAGCTTGTAAACCTATTGTAACACATAAAAATCGCAAAAGCAAGTACTATTTATGAACCGTAATTACATTTTTTAATTATTTTTTGTGTACCGAAAGTTCATTGTTGCCCGTAATGTGTGCTTGAATAAAACGGGTGAATTTTTTCCGTTGCAACCTTTTCAAATACGCCGTTACGATACTTAAATCGTCGGGGCGTTTGAGATTGAGCACGCGAAACTCGTCTAAACGTAGGGGCTCTTCTTGGGTTTTGCCGCCTATTTCAAAGGCGGCGTATAAGGGGCGTTCTTTATTTGTGTAGGCGGAGATAAGCGTTCCTAACGCGCCCTTTTCTACACCGTGAAAACGGTGGGCGTCGTTGAGTAAAACAATGAAATCAAATTCTTCGGCAAGCTTGTTGTCCGTATATTTATCACGCGGTATTCCCATACTGTCTATTCCCCCTAAATGGCTTAAAAATTACGCTTATATTTTTATCGTGCAAACAGTTTACCACCGATTTTGAAAAATACAAGGGGATACTTTCACTTTTTTTCATTTTTATTCAAATTTTTTTTCGCAAAACTATTTACAATCGATTTTTTTTATGGTATAATGGTAATCGGTGGAGAAAGGTTTTTCTAAAAAAGGAAAATTTTTCCGCCGAAAAAATAACAAGATAAAATAATATAAATTGTAAGGAGATATCTTATGACTAACAACAAGAAAGTGCTTCAATTCGTTGCAGACTGTCAGGCATTCGCACAGCCCGACAAAGTGGTATGGATCGACGGTAGCGATAAGCAAAGAGACGAGCTTCGTGAAGAAGCTTGCGCTACGGGCGAAATCATTAAGCTGAATCAGGAATTACTTCCCGATTGCTATTATCATAGAACTGCGGAAAACGACGTTGCACGTGTAGAAGACAGAACGTTTATTTGCTGCGAAAACGAAGCGGACGCGCTTCCCCATTCCATCGTTAAATGGAAAGCACCCAAAGACGCTTACGCTATGGTAAACGAAATTGCCAAGGGCGCGTACACGGGTAGAACGATGTACGTTATTCCCTATTCCATGGGTGTGGTAGGTTCTCCTTTCTCCAAAATCGGTATTGAAATCACCGACTCTATCTACGTTGTTCTCAACATGATGATCATGACGAGAGTAGGCAAAATGTGCTTGGATCAGCTTGGCGCGGACGGCGATTTCGTTAAGGGCTTCCACGCGAAGTGTAACGTAGACCCCGAAAAGAGATATATCATGCACTTCCCCGAAGACAACACGATTATTTCGGTGAACTCCGCATACGGCGGTAACGTACTTTTGGGTAAGAAGTGTTTCGCACTCCGTATCGCTACCAACCTTGGTAAGAAAGAAGGCTGGATGGCTGAACACATGCTTATCCTTGGCGTAAAACGTCCCCAAGATAAGGAAATCAAATACGTTGCGGCGGCATTCCCTTCCGCATGCGGTAAGACCAACCTTGCTATGTTGATTCCTCCCAAGCAATACCTTGACGCTGGCTACGAAGTACAATGCGTCGGCGACGATATCGCTTGGATTAGAGTAGGCGAAGACGGCAGACTTTGGGCTTGTAACCCCGAAAACGGTTTCTTCGGCGTTGCCCCTGGTACCAACGAAAAATCCAACCCCAACGCTTTGGCAGCAACCAAGAAGGGTACGATTTTCACCAACGTTGCTTTGAACCCCGCGGACAACACTGTTTGGTGGGAAAAGCTTACGAAGGAAGCGCCTGCTAACCTTATCGACTGGACGGGTAAGCCTTGGACGCCTGATTGCGGACGCAACGCAGCGCACCCCAACTCCCGTTTCACCGCTCCTGCAGAAAACTGCCCTTGCATTTCGCCTGAATTCAACTCCAAAGCAGGCGTTCCGCTTTCCGCAATTATCTTCGGCGGTAGAAGAGCAACCACCACTCCGCTTGTATATCAATCGAGAGATTGGAACCACGGTACGTTCGTCGGTACGATTATGTCGTCCGAAACGACGGCTGCGGCTACGGGTGCGGTAGGCGTTCTTCGTCACGACCCCATGGCTATGAAACCCTTCATGGGCTATTCGGTAGATCAATACTTCCAACACTGGATTAACATGGGCGCGAAGGTAGAAGAAAGCAAGCAACCCAAGATCTTCAACGTAAACTGGTTCCGTCAAGACGAAAACGGCAACTTCATGTGGCCGGGCTTTGGCGACAACATGCGCGTACTTGACTGGATTTTGGACCGTTGCGACGGCAAGGTAGAAGCACAAGAAACGGCTATCGGTTACCTGCCTTATGCAAAGGATATCAACATTGAAAACTGCGATATCGACGCGGCTACGCTTGACAAGCTTTTGGTTGTAGACAAAGCTCGTTGGGCTGCGGAAGCGGAAGAAATCACCACGTACTACGCGGAAAACTTCGGCGACAAGATGCCTAAGGAAATCATGGATAACCTTGCTATCTTGAAAAAGAACTGCGCTGAATAATTAGAACAACGGAAAAAATCCCGTCTGCACGCAGACGGGATTTTTTGAAACGTAAATCAACGCGAAGCAAACGTAAATAAAGGAGCGTGCTTATGATTTATAACGAATTTCAAGGCAAACGCCTTTCCGCTTTGGGTTTAGGCTGTATGCGACTCCCCGGCGGCGGCTACGGTAACGCGCATATCGAAATGGCGGAAACGGAAAAAATGTTCGATTACGCCATGCAAAAGGGGATCAATTATTTTGACACCGCCTACGGCTACCACGCAGGACAATCGGAAATCGTGGTGGGGAAAATGCTGAAAAAATATCCGCGCGAAAGCTTTTATCTTGCCGATAAATTCCCTGGGTATGACTTATCCACCTTTGCTAAAAAAGAACAGGTGTTTGAAGAACAGCTGCAAAAAACGGGACTTGGGTATTTTGATTTTTACTTATTCCACAACGTATGCGAATTGAATATCGAGCAGTATCTTGACGATAGCTACGGTTTATTCGAATACCTTGTAGAGCAAAAGAAAAAGGGGCTTATCCGCCACCTTGGTTTTTCCACACACGGCAGCTTGGAAACGATTACCCGTTTCTTGGAAAAATACGGTCACGCTATGGAGTTTTGTCAATTACAGGTCAACTGGCTGGACTGGACGTTTTTGCAAGGCAAAGAGCAAATGGAGTTGTTAGAAAAATACGGTATTCCCATTTGGATTATGGAGCCGCTTCGCGGCGGAAAGCTTGCCAAATTAACCCCGTCGCAGGAAGAACGCTTGAAAGCGTTACGCCCCGACGAAACAATTCCTGCATGGGCGTTCCGTTTCCTGCAAGGCTTGCCGCAGGTGAAAGTAACGCTGTCGGGTATGTCCGATTTTGCGCAGCTGCAAGAAAATATTCAAACGTACGAAAGCGCGAAACCGCTTAATGAAAAGGAATTGCAAACGCTTGCGGATATCAGCGAAGAAATTTTACAAACGCTGATGCCCTGCACTGCTTGTCGATATTGCACCAACTATTGTCCTATGCAGTTGGATATTCCGCAGCTTTTAGAGCTGTATAACGACCACCTTATGTCGAGCAACGGCGTCATTCCTGCCATTAAAATTTCGGCGTTGCCTACGGAAAAACGTCCGTCGGCGTGTATTTCCTGTCGCGCTTGCGAACAGGTTTGTCCGCAAAACATTAAAATTTCCAAAGCGCTTGCACAGTTTACGGAGCGT
>JAZTWF010000047.1:0-3661 GCA_045635725.1 Candidatus Scatosoma sp.
TATTTGCGCTTTCGTATTATTTTATCGTAACCGCCGACGCGCAATTAGATGAACAAAAACTTGTTCTATCCGACAAAAACGTTTGTATCTATGATAAAAATCACGTCTTAACGGAAACGCTTGCCGTGGGCGACAGGCGGATTACGACGCCTATCAAGGACGTTCCCCTGCATACGCGGCAGGCGTTTATTTCTACCGAAGACAAGCGGTTTTATTCGCATAACGGATTTGACGTAAAGCGCATTGTCAAAGCCGCCGTTAAAAACGTATTCGCCCGTTCTTTTCAACAAGGTGCGTCTACCATTTCGCAGCAGCTTATCAAAAACACACACCTTTCCCATGAAAAAACCATGGAAAGAAAGTTAAAAGAATGGAAGCTTACGCGCGCTTTGGAAAAAAACTACACCAAGGATGAAATCCTTGAACGGTATTTAAGCGTTATTTATTTTGGGCACAACTGTTTCGGCATACACGCCGCTTCGCGGTTTTATTTCGGGAAACAGCCTAATGAGTTGGATTTGGCGGATTCCGCTTTATTAGCAGGGCTTGTCAAATCCCCTAACAATTATTCCCCGTTCAAAAACCCCGAACGCTGCAAGCAAAGAAAAGCAATCGTTTTGCGCGCTATGGTAAACAACGGCGTTATTTGTGAGCGTGACGCCGCGCAGGCTTTGCAAAAACCGTTACCGACAAAAACGCACGCAAGCAAAGAATGTGACGGGTATTTACAAGCGGTATTCGACGAGTTGAGCGCGCTTGCGGAAACACACGGTTTTACGGTAGGCGGAAAGATAGAAATCGACACGTATTTGGACGAAAATTTGCAAAAACATTGCGAAGAGCTTGTTGCAAATCATAAAGAAACGGATATTGCAATTAGCTGCGCCGACGCATTTACGGGCGGTATCAAAGCGTACGTTTCTACCGCAGGGAATATAAAAAGACTGCCTGCGTCTTTATTAAAACCGCTATTGATTTACGCGCCTTGCTTGGAAGAAAAGCTTATCTCCCCTGCAACGCCTATCCTTGATGAAAAAGTCAATTACGGCGGCTATGCGCCAAACAATTACGACGACAGCTTTCACGGGTACGTTAGCGTTAGAGAAAGTCTATCTAAAAGCTTGAATATTCCTGCCGTTAAGCTGTTGGAAACGCTTACACCGCAAAAGGGCGCGCAGTATTTGAAAAGCTTGGATTTATCCGTCGATAAGGACGACGAAACGCTTGCCTTGGCGCTTGGCGGTATGAAAAACGGATTTAGTCTAAACGAGCTAATAGGCGGCTACACCGCCTTGGCGCGAAAAGGTGTTTACACCGATTTAAGCTTTATTTCCAAAGTGCGAATTAACGGCGTTTGCGTTTATAATCGAAAGCAATTAGAGCGCATAGTTTTTCGTCCGTCGACAGCCTATCTCACGACGGATATGCTACAAACCGCCGCAACGGAAGGTACGGCGAAAAAGTTGAGAAGCTTGCCTATGGCAATCGCCGCAAAAACGGGAACGGCAGGCGGTAAAAACGGAAACACCGACGCATACGCCCTTTCGTATACCACAAAGGATATTGCAGGCGTATGGCTTGGAAACGCCGACAACAGACCCATTGAACACACGGGCGGTGGTTTGCCCTGCAATTACCTTTACGAAATCAACGAACATCTTCAAAGCGATTATCAACAAAGCGGCGAATATATACCGCCATTTGAAAAACCAAAAGAAGTAGTATGCGTAACATTAGACAAGGACGACTATTACGACAGGCATACCTTGTCGCTTGCCGATACAAACGCGCCGCCGTCGCATCGAATATGCGAATGGTTTGAAAATAGCTGTATCCCTTTGAAAACCAGCACTTCTTTTACAAAACCAAGCATTACTCCGCCGTCCATTCGGTATGAAAACGGCAGAGTGTATATACAGCTAGAAAAAGAACGTCCGACCTACTACGAATACAAGATCGAACGATACGATTATGCGACGCATACTACTTTATTTGTCGGCGCTTTGGGGGATACGTTTATTGACGAAAACGTGCTACCCAACAAAAATTACGTGTACAGCGTAACGCCGATATATAACGGCAAGGAAGGTGAAAAAATTATACTCCCTTCTATTAGCACAAAACGGCAAGCCACAATTCCTAAGGAATGGTGGCGATAAAAAACAGACGGCTTTTCGCCGTCTGTTTGCATTATATTTTGATTTTTTCTACACTTTGGAAGGCTTCTTCGATAAGACCTTCTACGTCCAACTTAGCTTCTTCTCTTGCTATCTCGTCAAGCTTAGGACGAATAGCAGGGAAGTCAGGCAGGAACACCGTACAACAATCTTCAAAGGGAAGAATAGACGTTTCGTATGCGCCCATGGCAAGGGAACGGTCGATAATTTCGTTTTTATCAAACCCGACCAACGGACGGAGAACGGGAAGCTTTTCCACTACGGAGTTGGACGACGTCATGCCCTCAATCGTTTGGCTGGCAACTTGCCCAAGGCTTTCCCCTGTGATGATACACTGCCCACCAAGCTTTAAGGCGTGGCGTTCGGCAATACGGTACATAAAGCGACGCAAAAGCGTAATCATGAATTGCGGTTTACATTTTTCGTGAATGGCTTCTTGAATGTGCGTAACGCTTACCGTATACAAGGTTGTACCGCAGGTATATTGCGAAAGAATATGCGCTAAATCCACCACTTTTTCCTTGGCTTGCATATTCGTATACGGATAGCTGTGGAAATGCAAGCAATCGACCTTCATACCGCGTTTTGCCATCATATAACCCGCAACGGGGCTATCGATACCGCCCGAAAGGAGCAATAGCCCTTTCCCTGCCGTGCCTACGGGCATACCGTTTGCCCCTTCCTGCACTCCACCAAATACGAACGCTTTGCCGTGTTCGCGGATATCCACGCGAACAACGACGTCGGGGGTGTGCACGTCTACTTCCAGCTTCGGGAAGGTAGCAAGGAGCATACCGCCAAGCTTTTTGCTGATTTCTACCGAAGTTAAAGGATAGCTTTTATCGCCGCGGTGGGATTCTACCTTGAACGTGCCGTTTGGACGGCAAACAAGCTTTGCGCCTTCTAAAATGCTTTCCAAATCCGAATTTGTTTCCATACCGACGCTAATGGAATGGATACCGAATACCTTTTTGAGCTTTTCCACCAACGTTTCGGCGTCTTCTTCGGCAAACGAGCGAACAAGATATCTACCGTTTTGACGAACAAGCTCACAAGGAATATCCTTGATTGCGCGCTGTAAATTGTTTTCCAACGCCTTTTCGAAAAATCCCCTATTTTTGCCTTTCAAATAAATTTCCGCATAGCGGAGAATAATGACTTTTTCCATATTATTTTCCTTATTGCATACGGCGCTTCAAATCGTTGCCGATATCGTTTAAGATTTCCGCCGCCCTTTCTATTTCTTCTTGTGTGGTTTCGCTTGAAAAACTAATACGCAGTACACCGTCCGCCGTTTTTTCATCGTAGCCGCAGGCAAGCACCGCTTTGCTGTATCTTGATTTAGCATTTGACGAACATGCCGAACCCGTACCGATAATCAAGCCTTTATCGTTAGCCATATGCAAAAGCACTTCTCCGCGCAAGCCCGTCGCCGCAACGGTGAGTATGTACGGCGTACCGCTTTCGGGTGAAATGCGCATATA
>JAZTWF010000048.1:0-2313 GCA_045635725.1 Candidatus Scatosoma sp.
TGCCAGCCGTATGGGGAACGATGCCCTTGCGTTTTTTGGAAGAACGGGATATTGCCTATCCCGACGATTATTTGAAAAAACGTTATCGCGTTGGGTATTCCCGGGCTTATTGCTTACACAAAGGAGCATTTTCCCGTTACGGAAACGGCGGAAGAAATGTACGCTTGGTTTATCCAAAACGCCAAACCGCATTATGAAAATACCATTCAAGAAAAGCCGTATGCGACGGAGACGTTGCTTGCGTTAAAGGAGCGCGGAGCAAGCTTGAATATCCTTACGGGCAGTCCGCACGCGTTTCTCGATCCGTGGGTGCGCCGTTTGGGGATAGAGAATTTATTTGACAATCTTTGGTCGGTAGACGATTTTCCTATGAATAAGGCAAATCCGCAGCTGTACGAAGAAATTGCCCGCAGACTTGGCGTAAATGCAAGCGATTGCGTAATGGTAGACGATAGTATCGTGCCGCTTTCGGCGGCAAGGCAAGCCGGTTGGCAAACGGTAGGGATATACGACGAAGTATCCAAGGATAAAGAACGCGAAATGCGCGAAATTGCGGATACGTACGTGCATTACTTGAATGAAATACTGTAAAATCAAAGCCTTCTCTAAAAAGGGAAGGCTTTTCTCTATACGCGCGCGCACGCGTAATATAAATAAGGAAGTATAATAACGGGCGAAAAGGGAAATATATACTAAAAACGCTTGAAAAATACCGAAAAAATAAAAATATGTATAATTTTGAAAAAAAGTTAAAAAAAATTAAAAATATTTCGTTCAAACGCTTGACTTCCCCTTGCAAATTTGATATTATAGTTAGGCTGTATAAATATGCGGTGTATAGGGTTGAGACGGGAAGTTACTGAAATTTGGGGCAAGAAGCCGCCCCGACAGATAATTTCCGTTGACAAAAGTGGGGGCAAGACTCCTGCGACTAACCGAGGCTTTGCGTAAGAACGCTCGGTAAAAAACGAGAGTTTTTATTTTGCGGAAAGGCTCGATACACACGGATGAGTTGATACGGCAAATAAAACGTTAGTATAAACAGTAAAAGGAGTAACACGAACATGGCAGTACAAAAAATCAGAATTAAGTTAGCGGCATACGACCACGAACTTGTAGACGAAGCGGCAAGCCGCATCGTAGAAACGATGAAGAAGAGCGGGGCAAAGATCTCCGGTCCTATTCCCCTTCCTACGGAAAGAGAAATCGTAACCATTCTCCGTTCGCCCCACAAATACAAGGATTCGCGCGAACAGTTCGAAATGAGAACGTATAAGCGAATCATCGATATCTATTCCCCCAACGCAAAGCTTTTGGATTCCATTCACTTGCCCGCAGGTGTGGATATCAAAATTAAGCTCTAATCAACAAGCCGAGAAATACTTTCAAAGGTATTCGAGAATAAAAAATTTTTAAGGAGTGAACTTTATCAATGAATAAAGCAATCATCGGTCGCAAGGTCGGCATGACGCAGATCTTCGCAGAAGACGGGAAAATGATCCCCGTTACGGTAGTGGAGGCAGGTCCCTGCCCCGTAGTGCAAGTAAAGACGGTTGAAAACGACGGTTACGCCGCGTTGAAGCTGGGCTTTATCGAAACGAGTGAAAAGGCGCTTACCAAGCCCGAACTCGGTCAGTACAAAAAAGCAGGTGTTAAGCCCCACAAAGTACTGAAGGAAATCAGAGTAGCGAATGCGGAAACGTACGCAGTCGGCGCAGAGCTGAAAGCTGACGTGTTCGCAGCAGGCGATAAGGTAGACGTTTCGGGTGTGACGAAAGGTCACGGTTTCACGGGTGTTATCAAGAGATGGAATCAACAAAGATTGAAGATGACTCACGGTACCGGCCCCGTGCACAGAGAACCCGGTTCTATGGGTTCTATCAGTTCCCCTTCGAGAGTGTTCAAGAATAAGCACCTCGCTGGTCAATACGGTGTGGAAAACGTTACCATTCAAAACCTTGAAGTTGTAAAGGTTGATTTGGAAAGAAACGCGATTCTCATCAAAGGCGCTATCCCCGGACCTAAAGGTAGCATCGTTACCATTTCGGACAGCGTGAAGAGCAAATAAGGAGAGTAAGGTAAAATGGCGGCTATTAAAGTATTAAATATGAGCGGCGCGGAAGTCGGCGAAATCGAACTCAACGATAACGTATTCGGCGTCGAATTTAAGGAATCTTTGATTCATCAGGCAGTCGTTACCCGCTTGGCTAACGAAAGACAGGGTACGAAATCCACCCTTACGAGAACGGAAGTCCGCGGCGGCGGTATCAAACCTTGGAGACAAAAAGGTACGGGTCGTGCCCGTCAAGGCTC
>JAZTWF010000049.1:0-7269 GCA_045635725.1 Candidatus Scatosoma sp.
TTTGCGTCGGCTCTATCAAAGATAATTGTTTGTTTTTCAGCTTAAACATAAAAAAATTCCCTGCGTTACGATTAAAAAGAATACGGATAGGCAATCATTCAAAAGTCCGTTTTTTCTTCTATCAACTATTATACCACAAGACGGCGTTTTGTCAATGCGTCTATTTCAACTTTTTTAACTTTTTCGCCAAAAAAAATTCATGCAGCGCAAGCTATTTTCCCCTGTTTGATTTATATTTATATAATTTTTTAGAAGCGGTAGTATTATTAGGTGCGGTGGAAAAGTGGATAAGCGGTAAAAATTGTTAAAAAACCCTTATATTTTCAGTCTTTTTTCGTTGTGGATTGTCCGTGGACAACCCCTGTTTTTCATGTGGAAAAAATTGTGAGCAAAATGTGGATATGTGAAAAAGTCAAGTGGATACAAAATACCTTGACTTTATTTTTATGCAATTTTTATGAATAAAAATACACGCACGACGACTTGTCCACAGAATTTATCCACATAGTGGAAAAGATATACACCGCGCGGTGGAAAGCTGAAAAGGAAAAAAGACGATAAATACCGACAAAAAAAGATTGCGATTTTATAAAATACATGGTATAATAGAAGTATCATGGATATCAACGTACAAATTACTTTTTTACAAAAAAAAGTCATGGAAGAAAAAAGAGAAATTTTCGAAAAATTCCGCTTATTTTTGTTGGAATATAACGAAAAATACAACCTTACCACCATTGTCGAAGAAAAGGATATTTATTATAAACACTTTTTAGACAGCGCGGTGGGCGAAGGGTTGTTTACTAAAAACGCGCGCGTGGCGGAAATCGGTTCGGGCGCGGGGTTTCCTTCGCTGCCCTTAAAGCTTTTACGCGACGATCTTTCCTTTGATTTATTTGAAAGCGTGGGAAAAAAGTGTGATTTTTTACGGGCGTTTGTGGATAACTTCGCCCTTTCCAACGTGCATATTTATAACATGCGCGCCGAAGACGCCGCAAAGGATAGCCGTTTTCGGGAAAAGTACGATTTCGCTACGGCACGTGCGGTAGCAAGAATGAATACGTTAAGCGAATACTGCTTGCCGTTCGTTAAGGTAGGCGGCGCGTTTATCGCGTACAAAAGCGGGGACGTTTCGGAAATTAAGGAAGCGGAAAGCGCGTATAAAACGCTTGGCGCAAGGTGTAAAACGGTGCAAAAATATTCCCTTCCCGAAGGGTATGGGGAAAGAACGCTTGCCGTGGTGGAAAAGCTGCGGCCCACCCCGCCGAAATATCCGCGCGGACAGGGAAAGGAACGTAAACAGCCGTTATAAAAAAGTTTATTCTTTACGGTGGTTTGTTAACGGTTTATAAAAAAGCTGCCTACCATGTATAAGGTGAATGACTTGATAAGGATAGGAAAAGTATGAAAAAAGGCAAGGTAAAAACGAATATTTCGTTTAGCTACGAAACGAAGAAAATCCCCCTTTCCATAATAGATACGGACGTGGATATTACGGCGTTTGAAAAGAAGGATATCAAGATGCGCGCGGCGTATATTATGCTCAACGGCGCGCCGTCGTTTTCCGTCAATGAAAAAGCAGACGGCAGGTTTCACCTGCTTGCGGCGGAGAAGGATTTTTACGCGGCGAAGTTTTCGGGTTTGCATGAATGTGAAGCGCGAGTGTACCGCTTTACCGAAAAGAACGCGGAAATTTTCATGCTTGTGGAAAAGCTGAAAAAACAAGACCTTGGCGCTATGGAAGAAGGGTATCTTATGAAACGGCTTATCGAAGAGTTTGCCTTTACGCAGGAAGACGTTGCGGCGCTTATCGGGCGTTCCCGCCCCGCCGTTGCAAATACCTTGCGCCTTTTGACGTTGTCTCCCGAAGTGGTCGGGCTTGTGGAAAGCGAACAAATTTCCGCAGGACACGCAAGGGCGCTTGTTAAAGTACCCAAGGAAAAGCAGTACGCGTTTGCTAAGGAATGTATCAAAAGAGAGTATTCCGTACGGGAAATGGAACGGGCGGTAAAGGCGTTTTTGACGCCGCCGGAAATTTTACAACAGGAAAACGCCGCTAAATCCGCGGAAAAGAGCAGGCAGTTAAAGGCTTTAATTGAGCGTATGCGCAGCGTTTATCGAACGAAGGTTTCACTTATCGGGAATGATAAAAAAGGTAGAATTTATATCGATTATTATTCTCCCGAAGATTTGTATCGGTTTGAAGAATTTTTAGACATTATCGAACAGTTTAACGGCGAACGGTAATTTACGAAGGAGAAAAAAATATGGAAACGGTAACGGTTTTGCAGGGCGTGCAGGATAAAACGTTGGAAATTTTGGTCTATTTAGACGAAGTTTGCCGTCAGCAAAACTTAACTTATTACTTGGCGTACGGAACGTTGCTTGGCGCAATCCGACATAAGGGTTTTATTCCTTGGGACGACGACGTGGATATTTGGATGCCAAGAAAGGATTATATGTTGCTTTTGGAATATCTCCGCCAAAAGGGTGAAGAAGGACGGTTTGTCATTAACGAAGGCAAGTATAAACCCAAGGGCGATAGACCAAGCGAACTGCAAATGCGGATTTTGGATACGCAAACGCAAATACAGCGCGGCTATGCAAATACGACGATTACGGCGTATGCATGGATTGATATTTTCGCGTTGGATACCTTTCCCGATAAAAAGCAAAAACGGTATTTGAAAACGTTCAAGAAAAAGCTGTTTTGGTATAAGATAGCGCGCTGTAAGACCTTCTTGATTGACAACGGCTCTTTGTACGGGAAAATGAACAAGCTCATTTATTTTTTACATAACAAGTGGGGTTGGTTCAAGCGTACGTTATCCGAAGAGAAAAAACTACAAAAAACGGTGGACGCAATCACCAAGTATTGCGGAAAAAACGGCGAAGATTTTACACAGTATTTTTGCTATGCCGCCGTGTATCTTCCCAAACAGGAAAAGTGCTTTTTCAAGCGCGAATGGTTTACGCCCGTTGAAGTGGAATTTTGCGGTAAAAAGTTTTTCGCACCCCAAGGCTATCATGAAGTATTGACGAAAATTTATAACGATTATATGACCCTGCCGCCCGAAAGCGAACGCGTCACGCACGGGGTTAAGGAAGCGTAAAAGAAAAAAAAGCAAACACAAAAACGTGTTTGCTTTTTTTTTGGTGTTTTGTAACGTTTTTGATTATACGGTATGCTCTTTTGCTTTCCAACCGCCCAAGAAAAAGAGTACGACGCAAAGCACCGCTTCGGTTACCCAAGAAAGTACCCAACCAAGGAAAAATCCGTTCATGCCCATAGACGGGATTAACAACCACGAATATATCAAACGTGAAAATGCGCCGACAAACGTGGTGACGAACAAATGTCCCGACGCTTTTACGCCACGGAATAAGCCGTGGAAAAGGTTACATATGGTAAGATCTTTCATGGCAGTTCCTTATTACCGATAGGTTATAAGCAATCGCGCTCCTTCAAAAGAGCGATAACGTCGTTGAAAATTTCCTGCGGCGTTTTGTTGCCGTCTATGCGCGCAATACGGTTGGGCTCAGCTTTTGCCAAAGCGTCGTAGCCTGCGTATACCCGTTTGTGGAATTCCATACCGGCAAGCTCTAATCTATCGTTTTGGTCCGCGCCCTTTTTGCGCGCAAACGCCGCTTCGGGCGTAAGGTCAATAAACACCGTTAAATCGGGTAAATAGTTTTTCAAAGCAAAGGAATTGATTTGTGAAATAAATTCATATCCAAGTCCGCGTGCATACGCTTGATAGGCAAGGGACGAATCGACGTATCTATCGCAAATGACAAGCTTTCCTTCCTGCAAAGCAGGCTCTACGCGGTCGGATAAATGCTGTACACGGGACGCGGCGTATAAAAGCGCTTCGCATTCGTCCGTCATTTCCATATTCTTACCGCTAAGCAAAATTTCGCGAATGGCTTCGGAAATTTTACCGCCACCCGGCTCACGGGTGAAAATATGGGCAATCCCGTTTTCCGTAAGATAGTTGGAAAGCATTTTCAGCTGTGTGCTTTTGCCGCAGCCGTCGCAACCTTCGAAGGTGATAAATTTACCGCGTTTTGTCATACTTCTTCTCCTTTGAAAACCAAAAGTTTTTCTTCATATACGCCGAATACGTTATCCGCTTTTTGTAAAAGCTCTAACGCTTCTTTTGTGATGAGCTCTCCCCGTTTCACAAGGGGAACGCAAGGGGGAAACAAACCGAAATTTTGCGCGGAAATTTTTCCTGCGCAATCGGGAATATTTACCCATTCCGTTTGCGACGTTTTGGATAAAACGACGGGGGCATGTATTTGTTGAACGCTTTCAAACGGGTATTTTTCAAATAATTTTTTAAGGGCTTTTTCCAAGAGAATAAGCTCTCTTTTTTTCGTCTTACAAGACAGGTAAAACATAAGAATATTCCCGTCGCAAAATTCGGCGTAAATCCCCTGTTTTTCCAAAGCCTTTTCCGCCAAAAAGGCGTGTTTTCCAAAGCGAACGCAAAGTTTTGTAAAGTCCTTTTGCAAAACAATCCTTTCGGGATATTTTTCCGCTAAAGCGCGGGCGTAAAATTCCGTTTTGCCTTGGGGGGCTTTGACGGCGTATTCCACCGACGCTAAAATGGGATAAGACGGGCTTGTGCTACGAAAAATATCCACGCCTTTTTGTAAGGCGTTTGCCGTCTTTTCGTCCTTTGCCGAAACCACCGCGCCTTGGGTGAGCGCAGGCAAGCTTTTATGTACGCCGTCCACCCAAAGGTCGGCAAACGCTCCTGCGTATATACTTTTGTTAAAATGTAAATGTCCGCCGTGCGCGCCGTCGATTACAAAGAACTTTTTGTGTTCGTCGCAAAACGTTCTAAAAGAAGAAAGGTTAGGAATATTCCCGTAATAATCGGGTGAAGTGAGAAGGACGGCGTCGGCGGCAAGCAGTACGTTTTCGACGTTTTTCAAAACTGTCGGTTTGGGGATTCCCCCGTCGTATTCCACGGAAAAAGGAAAGGGGGTTAAGCCCAACAGCGCGCAACCGTTCCACACGCTTTTATGCGACGTTTCGGGAAACGCTACGCTTTTTGCACCTAACGTTTTGACGGCATACAGCATGGAAAGCACGCCGCAGGTGCTGCCGTCGGTGAGCAAAAAGCTCTTATACGCGCCAAGAATTTGCGCTACTTCTTTTTCCGCTTGGGCGATACAACCGCGGGGGGATGAGAGATTGTCCGAAAAGGACAGCTCGGTGATATCCCACTTACCGATTTTATGACCGGGGGTGTGGAAAGAAAGGTGCTTTTGCCCTGCATGCTTTTTGAGCATGGAGTAAATGCGGCAGGTTTTTAGCGTTTGTTTATCCTGAAAAAACACGTTAGTTTTTCCCTTTTGCAATCAGTTGATTGACGAAAATCAAGCTTTCGTATTGATAGCTTTCTTCCACGCCGTCAAAGTCGAAGAACATAACGAGCATATCCTTCGCCGTTTGCGTTTGCTTGGTGCTGTCCGTTTGAGAAGGAACGTTGTAGGAAAGATATTCCTTCAAGTTTTTCATGGTCGTTTCTTCGTCGTTTGGACAAAGATTGACGGCGTATGTTCCCGTACGGGCAAAGCCGTGTTCTTCTACGGTGAACGGTTTGCCGTTCATATCCTTTAAGGTGAGCTCGGTCAATTCCACTACGCCGTTTTTCAAGTAATCGTTTAAGAAGGTATCCAACGCGTCGCGGTATTTTTGAATGCGTTCGATTTCCGATTTTTTGCCTTGGGCGATTTGTTCGTCCGTCTTAAAACGCTTATCGCCGTTTTTGGTAATACGTGCCACGAAATCCTGTTCGATTTTTTCCGTGTCTAACACTTCGGCGTTTTGATAGCCTTGCGTGTAGTAACGGTTTAAGAAGTTTTCCATTTGCTTAAAGTAACCGTTTTCCGAAGTGGGGTCAAGATTATAAATCATGTGATGATAGCTTGCAAAAAAGGATTCCGCATACGTTCTGCCGTACTTGGTTTCTTCGCTGCCTTCTTCTTTATACGCCGTAGAGCTGTCCGCTACGTTGGGTACAAACATTAAATCGCCTTCTTCTACCGCCGTGTGCGCTTCTAATAACGTATACGCGTAGTCGGGGTTTTCCGCCAAGTCAAATTGGTTGACTTCAATAACTTCATACGAAAAGGTTTTCTTGTGTAAAGCGGAATTGTACAACGATAAAAATTTATCGCTGAAACGATTGTTGCAGGCGTAATTATACACGGTGAATTGTTGCGCAGGGGTAATGCGCGTCGCCGTCATGGTTAAAATAAGCAGCCATACGAAAATGGCGGCTACCGCCGTCCCTACGATTTTTAACCAGTCGTAGGAAAGCATGACAGAAAGCCTGTTTTTGGTAATTTTTGCGTCCATGGTGTTCTCCGTGTAATTTGTATATTTTTACACTATTTTGCATAATTATAACAACAAATTAACAAACGTATAGCCGTTTTTTGAGCCAAACTGTGTATATATACAAATTATGTTATTGCTAAACAATGGGATAAAAAAGGGAAACGCCGACGTAAAAAGTAAGCTTTTACGTACGGCGCGTTTTGTTATTTTTTGGGTTTCATCGTCGGGAAGAGAATGACGTCGCGAATGGTAGAGCTGTCGGTAAGGAGCATGACAAATCTATCTAACCCCATACCCAAACCGCCTGTCGGGGGTAAGCCGTACTCTAAGGCGTTAATGAAATCTTCGTCCACCTGCGCGTCGTTGTTGCCTTTCGCGCGCTTGGCTTCGACCTGTTTTACCATACGTTGTTTTTGGTCGATCGGGTCGTTGAGCTCGGAAAACGCGTTGCCGTATTCGTGACCGCAAATGAAGTATTCGAAACGTTCGGTAAATGCGGGGTTGGACGGCTTGCGTTTTGCCAAGGGGGAATTTTCCACGGGATAATCGTAGATAACCGTGGGTTGAATGAGCTTGTCTTCTACAAACGTATCGAAGAAGTCGATAAGCACGTGACCCTTGGTGGATTCGTTGCCGTGCGAGAGTTCAACGCCCTTTTCTTTGGCAACCGCGCGTGCGTCTTCGTCCGTCGCCCAGTCGTTGTAATCTACGCCCGCGTACTTTTTCACCGATTCCGCCATGGTCATTCTTGACCATTCGCCCATGTGAATAACTTCGCCTTGATAGGTGATATCCAGCGTTCCGCATACCTTTAAGGTAACCGTTTTGTACATATCTTCAATTAAATCCATCATATCGAAGTAATCGGAATACGCTTCGTACATTTCAATGGTGGTAAATTCGGGGTTGTG
>JAZTWF010000050.1:0-10505 GCA_045635725.1 Candidatus Scatosoma sp.
TTTTCCAAAACGGCTTTAGGCGAAAGAATATCGTCTTGCAAAACGGATTTTGCCGTCAGAGAAAGGGAAGTTTCCCCGTAAATAACGGAAACGTCTATTTCCGTGGCGGTGGAAACGTCCAAGCTGCAAAAATAATAATACTCCGCCTTGACGTTGTCATACGACATATCCCCGCCGTATTCCTTGCCGTTGACGCGGAAGGTGAGCTTGCATTCTTTATCCCCCGAAGGCGCGATAAAATACGTTTCGAAACGTGGCGCAGTTTGCATAACTACGCCGTCGGAATTATAGGGCGTTTCACGCACAAGCGCATAGGCGCGGAAGGAAAATCCGTCCGTTTCCGCAAGAAAAATATTGCTCCTACATTCGGATACGTAATCGTAATAATCGATTGTTTTTTGACAGGAAGAAAAGCATACGCACAGCCCGATAAAAAGAAGGCAATAAAGGACAACGACTATTTTTTTCCAAAGTGAAAACCTGTTTTGAATACCGATAAAATAACGCATAGTCCATTATATTAAAAAAAGATTGCAAACATGCCTAAAAATTTTCGTTCATACAGTTGATTTTTTGTGTGTAATGTGGTAAAATATTATAAATATCGTGGAGAGGGAGACGGGTATGCGCATCGACAAGGTCATATTGCGGGCAGTATTGACAACTTTGGCGTCGATAGCCGCGTTATGCGCGGTGATGATGCTTGCGCTTTGCCTTATTTTTCCGTCGACCATGATGCAAATGACCTACGAGCTTGGCATGAACGGTGCAAGCATCGGTTTTGCGCAAAGCGCGTATGATAGAACGGACAATATCCACTATATTGCCTTCGCCACCGAAGTGGCTATTTTAGGCGGCGATACGGATAATATCGTCACCTGCGGTAATCGCTTACTTACCGATAACGAATTTGAAGCGTATTGCAAGCAGAGAAACGCAAATAAACCCGAAAATGCGAAAGGTACGTATCAGCAGTATTTCTACGGACAAGTTTGCTTGGCGGAATACGGCAAGGCGAATTCGGTCGGTGTAAAAATCAGCATAGTGGAAAAAGCGTACGCTTCGCTTGGGAAAAACGTATTCCCCGAAAACAATGCGTTGGCGGCGGTGCTCTTTGCCGCGTATAATGGGCAGGATACGCAAACGCTGGATAAGATAAAGGAAAAAATGAATGAGATTGACAAAGACGCGTTGTCCCCAGCGGACGGCAGTTATTACGACGGCGTCTTTGCGTTGTTAAAGGAATAAATGGACTAGCTACCCCCTTGGGAGAGCCAATCCATTTCCTTTTTTATTAACGAGAATAAATGAATTTTTTTATACAAGGAGAAACACCTATGAGTAGCAAAATCATCAAAGAAGGATTGACCTTTGACGACGTGCTTTTAATTCCGCAAGCATCGGAAGTATTGCCTTCGGACGTAGACCTTAGAACCAAGCTCACGGACAAAATTCAGCTGAATTTGCCCTTGCTCAGCGCGGCAATGGATACGGTAACCGAAAGCCGTATGGCAATCGCCATGGCGCGTGAAGGCGGTATGGGTATCATTCATAAAAATATGTCCATCGAAGAACAAGCGTCTCACGTCGATAAAGTAAAGAGAAGCGAACACGGAGTCATTACCGATCCGTTCTTCCTTGCGCCCGACAATCTTGTCAAAGACGCGCTTGCGCTCATGGAAAAATACCGCATTAGCGGCGTACCTATCACCAAAGACGGAAAACTTGTCGGTATTTTGACCAACCGCGATTTGCGCTTTGAAAGCAATTACGAACAGCCTATTTCCAACGTAATGACCAAAACGGGTTTGGTAACCGCCCCCGAAGGCACCTCGCTTGACGACGCGCAAAAAATTTTGGGCAAGCATAGAATTGAAAAATTGCCTATCGTGGATAAAGACGGCTATTTGAAAGGCTTGATTACCATTAAGGATATCGAAAAATCCATTCAATACCCTAACTCCGCACGCGACGACAACGGCAGACTTCTTGTTGGCGCGGCGGTAGGTACGGCGGCAAATACCATGGAACGTATCGCCGCGCTTATCGAAGCGCGCGCGGACGTTATCGCTATCGACACGGCGCACGGCCATTCGGCAGGCGTTTTGAAGAAGGTAGAAGAAATCAAGGCAAAATTCCCCGATATTACGCTGATTGCCGGTAACGTTGCAACGGCGGCGGCAACCGAAGCGCTCATCAAATCGGGCGCGGACGTCGTAAAGGTGGGTATCGGCCCCGGCTCTATTTGTACCACGCGTATCGTAGCGGGTATCGGCGTACCGCAATTAACGGCGGTTATGGATTGCGCGGAAATGGCGGATAAGCTTGGCAAGAGAGTTATCGCCGACGGCGGTATCAAGTATAGCGGCGATATCGTCAAAGCGCTTGCCGCAGGCGGTAGCGCGGTTATGGTCGGTTCGCTCCTTGCAGGTACGTTGGAAAGCCCCGGTGAAGTGGAACTCTATCAAGGTAGAAGCTATAAAGTATATCGCGGCATGGGTTCGCTTGGCGCAATGTCGCAGGGCAGTAGCGATAGATATTTCCAAGAAGGCAAGAAAAAGCTTGTTCCCGAAGGGGTGGAAGGCAGAGTGCCTTACCGCGGTAGCGTAGCGGAAGTTATCTACCAAATGAAAGGCGGTTTGCGCGCAGGTATGGGCTATTGCGGCAAAGCTACGGTAGAAGATTTGCGTACGACGTCCGAATTTGTACGAATCACCAACGCCAGCCTTGTGGAAAGCCATCCCCACGATATCTCTATCAGCAAGGAAGCGCCCAACTATTCCACGCACTAATCGGTTAAAGTTTTTTCACAAGGAGATAAAAATATATGAACAATAACGTACGTCCCGAAACAATGGAACGCATCGCGACCAAAGCGCTTGCCGACGCGTTTATCGACGAACAGGTTGCGCTCATTCGCGAACAGGTCAAGGATAAGAAGGTATTGCTTGCGCTTTCGGGCGGGGTAGACTCTTCCGTTGTGGCGGCGCTGCTCATTAAAGCAATCGGCAAACAGCTTGTTTGCGTACACGTCAATCACGGCTTGCTTAGAAAGGGCGAACCTGAACAGGTAGTGGAAGTATTCCGCAACCAAATGGACGCAAATCTTGTCTACGTTGACGCGGTAGAGCGTTTCTTGGGCAAGCTCAAAGGCGTTGCCGAACCCGAAAAGAAACGTAAAATTATCGGCGCGGAATTTATCCGCGTATTCGAAGAAGAAGCAAGGAAATTAGAAGGTATCGAATTTTTAGCACAGGGCACGATTTATCCCGATATTATCGAAAGCGACGGGGTAAAGGCGCACCATAACGTAGGCGGTTTGCCCGAAGATATGCAATTCGAGCTTGTCGAACCGTTACGCCTTTTGTACAAAGACGAAGTGCGTACGGTGGGTAGTGCGCTTGGCTTGCCCGACGACATGGTTTACCGTCAACCCTTCCCCGGTCCGGGGCTTGGCGTTCGTTGCCTTGGCGAAATCACACGCGATAGATTAGAAGCGGTAAGAGAATCGGACGCAATCTTGCGTGAAGAATTTGCGTTAAACGGCTTAGAAGGTAAGGTATGGCAATACTTCACGGCTGTGCCCGACTTTCGTTCGGTAGGCGTTAAGGACGGTAAACGCACGTATGCGTATCCCGTTATCATTCGTGCCGTCAACACCGTCGACGCTATGTCCGCAACCATTGAAGAAATCCCGTACGCCGTTCTTTCGAAAATCACGGATAGAATTACCAAGGAAGTTGCCAACGTCAACCGCGTACTGTACGACCTTACCCCGAAACCTTCGGGCACGATTGAATGGGAATAATCCACAAAAACTCTACGCCTGCCGTCACCAAACGGTAGGCGTTTATCATATATTGTACTATGAGAGTTATCTCAAATACACAAGAAGGACGTAAGAAATTATGTGCAATGTATGTAATACGGGTAGTAGACAAAATACCTGTAATCCTTGTTGCTGTTGCAACTCCTGTGGTAACTGGCTGAATGTGTTGTTTGGCAATACGCAATACGTTTGCCGCGAAGCCTGCGGAAATATCCGCTGTGGTAATACCACCGCAAACGCGTCGGATAGCTATACGTCGGACTACGGTTGTTATTCGGCGTCTAACGCAAGCAACTGTGGTTGTGGCTTTAATACCGTCGCTCAGGCGAATACGAACGCCTACGGTTGTGGTTGCGGCTTTAATACCGTCGCGCAGGCGAATACGAACGCCTACGGTTGTGGCTGTGGCTTTAATACCGTCGCGCAGGGGAAAACGAACGCTCATGGTTGCGGCTGTTGCCGTTGCCGTCACAATTGTAACAACTGAGAAAAACAAAAGAACGGGGCGGTGGATATCCATCGCCCTTATATTTTGCGCGTAAAAATTAGGTTTGAAAACACGCGCAAACGCGCATACTAAAACAATGAAAAAGCTGCGCCGATTGTACGAATACACACGGGAACGATACGAACTCATCTCCCAAAAAAAATACACGACCATAGCGGGAACGTTGGTATTCTTTTTGATTATGTCCATCGTCCCGCTTACCTTTTGGCTGACCTTATTGCTTGGCAAATTGCCGCTTGATACCCAAAATATTCTTCGTCTTTCGGTGTTCGATTCCGTCAAGGAAATTTTCGACTATATCCGCGCCGAAGCGCAAAACGCCACGACGGGCGTATCCTTATTATTGCTTATCACTACGCTGTATTCCGCAACGACGCTCTTTTATCAAATGCGCAAAAGCGGAGAACTTATCTACGGCTTTTCTTCCGTGCGACGGGGCTGGCGTTTGCGGCTTAGCGCCGTTGTGCTCATGTTTTTGGTAATGGCAATCGTCGCCGTATGCGTCGTGGGTTTTGCCGTATGTATGTGGATATTCGCGCGCTTTTTTCCGCCCGTTTGGGAACGGATAGCCGATTATGCTTTGCTCATCACGCTTGCCTTTTCGCTTGTGCTCCTTCTCAACGCCTATATTTGCCCGTATAAAATGCCGCTTTCACATTTCTTATCGGGAACGCTGTTCACTATTTTGGCATGGAGCGTTGCCGTTATCGGTTTTGGTATATACCTTCGCATTAGCAATATGGACAAGCTCTACGGGGCGTTATCCGCCATTATCGTCTTTATGCTTTGGCTGTATATTTTAATGATTTGTTTTGTGATAGGCTTAATCATCAACAGCGAAAAAATCGCCGCTCAGCGCATAAAAGGCAACAGATAAAACCATACTTTTACCATGAATAGTATCCGCTTAAAAACGTCCGCGCTTTCCATTATCGGCGCAATTTTATTTTGCTTTTCGTCGCAAACCAACGGCTCTTTGCCCGATATCACAAAACCCTATCTTGGCGAATACGAATGTAAAAACGCCACGCTTGGGGAAAAGGATTATATGCCGTACTTTACCGATATCCGTTTGGAATTAAAATCGGACGAAACCTTCTCTTTGCGTTATCAAACGATAGACGGGCGAAAGGGGGAAGAAACGGGTAAATACGCCTACAATCCCCAAACGCAAACCGTTTGTTTAGAGCTGCAACAGGGCGTAAAACGCTGTTTTCCCTTGAAAAAAGGAATATTGTCTATATCCTTTCCGATAGGCGATAAGCTGCTAAACGCACAATTTAAACAACGCTAACCGCAAGAAAACGCGCCCAAAAAGCGCGTTTTTCCATTTTTTTGAAAAATCGCAAACAAATGTTCGCAAAACTGTGTAAAAATCCTTGCAATCGGAAAAAATTTGTGTTACAATAAGATAGCTATGAACGTTACGCTTACCGCCGATCAAGAAAATGCGAAAAACTTAATCGTCGAATGGTTTTTACATACGGACGATAAACTGTTCGTCTTATCGGGTTATGCCGGTACGGGCAAAACCTTTCTTATCGATTATATTGTTCGCGAAGAGCTGCATTTGAAAATTGCGGAAGAAGCGGTATTCGTATCCCCGACGGGCAAAGCCGCGGCAAACTTAGTGCGCAACGGCACGGTTGCAGGTACGGTGCACAGTCTAATTTATATGCGCGACGGCGACGAATTTGACGTGGACGAAAACGGTGAAATTATCGACAAAAAGGAGCTTACCTTTATCCGTCGTCCGTCTATTGACGAGCGTATTCGTTTGATTATTATCGACGAAGCGTCCATGGTCAATGAAACGGTGTTAAACGATTTGCTTTCATTTGGGGTGAAGTGCTTATTTTGCGGCGACGGCGCGCAGCTACCGCCCGTAAACGGCACCTGTCCGCTCATGGAAAATCCCCATTACACTATGAAAGAAATCGTCCGCCAAGCGGCGGATAACCCCATTATCCAAATTGCCACTATGGCAAGAGAAGGCAAGCGCATTCCGTACGGCAATTACGGCGACAGCGTTTGCGTCGTGAGTAAGCGTATGCTTTCCGCGAAAGAGCGCAAGCGTTTGTTTCTCAAAGCCGACCAAATTATATGCGGCAGAAACCGCACGCGCAACGCGCTCAACGCCGAGCTTCGCGCCTATAACGGTATTCCCGAAACCCAACTGTTGCCCATGGAAGGGGAAAAGGTGATTTGCACGCTCAACGACTGGGAAAAACCTTTGGACAAAGACGAACGCTTTTTTCTTGTCAACGGTATTATCGGTAAGGCAAGTGCCGTTACGCCGCAGCTTGACGACCTTGCTACTATGGAATTTCAAGCGGATTTTATGGACGAACCCATTGTCGCGCCTTTCGATACGGCACTGTTCACCGACGGGGATTACCGTCATTTGTACGGCGAACGCGCGGTAACCCTTTCGGACGGTACGGTGGTACACGAAGGCAATTTTCCGCTGCTACACCGTCTAAAAGCCGTTTCCGACGAACCCATTTGCCGTTTCGAATTTGCCTATGCCATTACCTGTCATAAAGCGCAGGGTTCGGAATTTGACTTTGTCGTCGTATTCGACGAAGGTTGGGTATTCGGTGAAGAACAAAACCGTTGGCTGTATACGGCAATTACAAGAGCAAAAGAAAAATTATTGATTATACGGTAGGCAAAAACTTATGCCCAAACAACTGACAAAACTCCAACAAATCGAACGATCGATAATCACGACGTATCGCAAAACCATTTGGTCGCCCTTTGTTTTGGCGGTGAAAAAATACGCGCTCATTTCGGCAGGGGATAAAATCGCCGTTTGCATTTCGGGCGGGAAAGACAGTATGCTGCTTGCCAAGCTCATGCAACAGCTTTCGCGCCATAGCGACGTTCCGTTTGAGCTTGTCTTTTTGGTCATGGACCCCGGTTACAACCAAGCAAACCGCAAAAAGATAGAAGAAAACGCCAAGCTTTTGGACGTACCCATTACCGTGTTTGAAAGCGACGTATTCGCCGCAGCGGAAACGGTCAACGAAGAATCGCCTTGCTATCTTTGCGCGCGTATGCGCCGCGGTCATCTTTATGCTAAGGCAAAAGAGCTTGGCTGCAACAAAATCGCGCTTGGACACCACAAAAGCGACGTTATCGAAACGACGGTTATGGGCATGCTGTACGGCGGACAAATCCAAGGCATGCTGCCCCGTATCCCCAGCACCAACTTCGACGGCATGGAACTCATTCGGCCCATGTATTGCATACTCGAAGAAGATATCCTGCGTTGGAAAGAATATAATGGTTTAGAGTTTATCGCCTGCGCCTGCAAATTTACGGCGCGCACGGTAGGGGGCGACGAAGACGTCTTTTCCGCAAGAAGAAAAGTCAAGGCGTTGATTGCCGAGCTCAAAAAGGAAAATCCTAACGTGGAAAATAATATTTTCCAAAGCATACACAACGTTCAGTTGGATACCCTTGCGGAGTACAAAACGAACGGGGTTAAGCATAGCTTTTTGGATAAATTCAATAAATAACGGAATATCCGCAACGGATAGCGCATATCATACGGTATGCAAGATAACGTAAAACATTCAGTTAGTATCGAACAGCGGAAAAATATCACGGTCAACGGCGTGGAAAGCGTTACGGCGTTTTCCGAAGTGAAAATCATACTCACCCTTATCGGCGGCGAAAGAATGTACGTCGTGGGCAGTAATTTGAAAATCAACGGCTTTTCCAAAACCAACGGCACGTTTACGGCGGAAGGCTCTATCAGCGGCGTTTCGTACGGTGGAAAGAGCTTTGCGGCAAAGCTGTTCCGTTAAATGCAAAATCAGTTTTTTGTTTTTTGTATTTGCATAGCCACGGGCTTTGTCAGCGGAATACTTTACGAGCTTTTCCATTTTCTTCGCCTGCTTTTGGGCTGTAAACGGGGGAAGAACGCATGGATAGAAACTATCGCGGATATCGCATTTTTCGCGGCGTTTGCCACGGCGCATACTGTAGCGGCGTACCTGTTTCATTTCCCCTCTTTTCGGGTATATATGTGGATAGGGGAAGGCGTTGGGCTAATAATATATTTGAAAACTTTGCACAAAATTCTTGCCTTTTTGCAAATTATGTGTTATAATAGGATAACCAAATTGATAAAAAGGGCGAAAAATAAGATAAAACTCTTTTCCAAAAGGGAGAAAAAAACATTATGACGCAAGATAAAATGAGAAAATTAGTTACGGCGTGCGCAGTTGCTGCAACCACGCTTCTCGTTGTTTTGCTTGCCGTACTTATTTATCAATGGATTACTTACGGCGTGTTAAAAAGCCGCCGTGAAAAGTTAGAAGCGGAAAACCAAAAGCTGGAACAGCTCATTGAAGAAGGCAAAATGGACGCGGAATATTACGAATCCGTTATGGGTAAAGAATGGCTTGCCTTCCAACAGGGCTTTGTAAAACCGCAAGGAGAATAATACATGAAAAAATTTGCCGTAATCGATATCGGCTCTAATTCCGTTCGCCTGATGTTCGTGGCGGACGGAAAAGTTTTATATAAACGTTTACAAACCACCCGTCTTGGGGAAGGCTTGGCGTTTTCGGGCGAGCTTGGGAAAGAACCCATTTCCCGTAGCGTAACGGCTGTAAAAACTTTTCACGGACAAGCCGTAGCCGAAGGCGCGGAAAAGGTACTTGTTTTCGCTACCGCGGCGGTGCGTTCGGCGAAAAACGGTAACGTTTTCGTGCAGGAAGTCAAAGCCGCTTGTGGTTTAGAAGTGCAGGTCATTTCAGGCGAAACGGAAGCCGAAATCGGCATTTTAGGCGCGCTTGGCGATACGGACGGCGGCGTGATTGACGTCGGCGGCGCAAGCACGGAAATCGTCATAAAAACGCAGGGGAAATTGACCTATAAAAAAAGCGTAGACGTGGGCGTTGTGCGCTTAAAAGACGCTTGCGGCAGGGATAAAGAACGGCTGTTTACTCATTGTGGCGAAAAAGCGGAGCTCTTTTCCGATTTACCCAAGCTCCAATCGCTGTGCGCTATCGGCGGTACGGCAACCACGCTTGCCGCGTTGACGCTTGGACTCAAAGAATATGACCCGCAAGTGATAACGGGCAGTAAAATTACCGCAAAACAAATGCGCGAAGCGGCGGAAATGCTGCTTGAAAAGAGCGTAGAAGAAATAGCCGCTATGCCCTGTATGCCCAAAGGCAGGGCGGACGTGTTGGCAGGCGGCGCAGTTTGGCTTGCTACACTTATGGAAAAGAAAGAAATTGACGAGCTTATCGTCAGCGATAGAGATAATTTAGAAGGCTTTGCCGTCAAAAACGGGTTAATGAAATGAAAAGAGTATTGACAACCGTATACGCCGTTATATGTACGCTATTGCTTTGCGCGGGCTTTTTGTCGGCGTTCGCTTTTGCGTGGCAAGCAGGTACGGTTGCTACGGTAAAATGTATCGCAGGGCTTGTAATCGGCTTTATTTTCGCCCCGATTTTTCACGAGCTTGGGCATATTGTGTTTGCCAAGCTTGCCCACATGCGCATAGCCTACGTTAAATGTTTTTGCTTTGCATTTATAGGCGGCGTAAAAGGGAAACTGCGTTTTACTTCGCCGTTTGCTCCCGACGAAACGCAAGCCGTACCCACCAGCGGTGGCAATATGCAACGCCGCGCCGTTTGCTTTACGCTTGGCGGATTATTCCTTGGCACGCTGTTTTTGCTTACCGTCCTTGCGGCGGCGATTATTTGCACCTGCGTTGGAAAAGTAAACTTTTTGCTTTGGGGTATCGTTCCGTACGCGGTATACCTTGTACTTTTGAATATTTTGCCCGTAGAATACGCCAGCGGAAAAACGGATACGCTTGTTTGGCTTGGCTTGAAAAAAGGCTATCCAGAAGAACAAAATATGCTTGCCGCCATGGAAATTCAAGGACAGCTTTTTACGGGAAAAACGTTTGGCGAAATAGACGAAAAGCTGTATTATGACGTGCCGCAGCTTTGCGAAGACCAACCCTTGTATGGCATAATGCTTGATTTGCGCTATCGCTATCATATCGAGCGTGACGAATACGAAAAGGCAGGGGATAGCTTAAACCGTTTGGCGCTTTCGCAAGCCTATCTTTCGGATATGCAGCTGCAAAAAGTATCGGCAGAGCTTGTGTACATGCACGCTATCGGCGGTGAT
>JAZTWF010000051.1:0-19687 GCA_045635725.1 Candidatus Scatosoma sp.
TAGTACTTTTTGTGCCGAAAAACTGTACTTTTGTCCTTAAAATGCCGTTTTGCCCACGATATCTTCCACTACGGTAGCGATAAATTCGTCAGCGGGAATTGCGCCCATATCGCCTTTATCTCTACGACGAACGGCAACCAAACCTTCGGTGGCTTCCTTTTCGCCTACGACGAGCATATACGGCACTTTTTCCATTTGCGCTTCACGGATTTTATAACCGATTTTTTCGTTTCTATCGTCCACCTTCACGCGAATACCCGCCGCCTTCATTTTTTCACAAAGCGCGTTTACGTAATCCGCCTGCTTATCGGTAATCGGCAAAATCTTAACCTGCAAAGGCGAAAGCCATACGGGGAATTTGCCCGCGAAGTGTTCGATAAGGATACCGATAAAGCGTTCGATAGAGCCAAACGCTACGCGGTGTACCATGATAGGACGGTGCTTTTGTCCGTCTTCGCCGATATATTCCATTTCAAAGCGTTGGGGAAGCTGGAAGTCAAGCTGAATCGTACCGCATTGCCACGTTCTGCCGATAGAGTCTTCCAAGTGGAAGTCAATCTTCGGCCCGTAGAACGCGCCGTCCCCTTCGTTGACAACGTAATCAAGCCCCAAATCGTCCAACGCGCTGCGGAGTGCGTCGGTAGCGGTATTCCAGTCTTCGTCGCTGCCCATGCTGTTTTCGGGACGGGTGGAAAGTTCTACGTGGTACTTAAACCCAAACAACGTATACACTTCGTTGATAAGACGTACGACGCCTTTGATTTCGTCCTTGATTTGTTCGGGCGTCATGAAGATATGCGCGTCGTCCTGCGTAAAGCAACGCACACGGAACAGCCCGTGCAGCTGACCGGATTTTTCATGACGGTGCACAAGCCCAAGCTCGCCCATACGGATAGGCAAATCCTTATAGCTGTGCGGTTCGTTTTTATACACCAAAATACTGCCGGGGCAGTTCATGGGCTTGATCGCGAAATCTTCGTCGTCCACCTTCGTGGTGTACATATTTTCACGGTAGTGATACCAATGTCCCGACGTTTCCCAAAGCGATTTATTCAACATGATAGGCGTAGAAATTTCCACGTACCCTTCGCGCGTATGGATTTGACGCCAGTAATCGATAAGCGTATTCTTCAACACCATACCGTTGGGCAGGAAGAAGGGCAAGCCCTTGCCTTCGTTGAGAATAGCAAACAAGCCAAGTTCTTTCCCAAGCTTGGTATGGTCGCGCTTTTTCGCCTCTTCCAGCATAGTGAAGTACGCTTCCATTTCGTCCTTCTTAGCAAACGCCGTTCCGTAAATACGGGTGAGCATTTTGTTATGCTCGTCCCCACGCCAATACGCGCCTGCAATACTGGTGAGCTTGAACGCCTTAATCTTACCCGTAGACGGCAAATGCGGTCCGCGGCAAAGGTCGGTAAAGTTCCCCTGTTTATAAAAGGAAATGGTTTCCCCCTCGGGCAATTCTTCGATAAGCTCTACTTTATAGCTTTCGTTGTAGCCTTCCATGAGCTTAATCGCTTCGTCTTTCGGAAGCGTAAAACGTTCGATAGCGAAGTTGCCTTTGATAATTTTCTTCATTTCTTCTTCTACCTTGGCAAGGTCGGCTTGGGTAATGGGCGTTACGAAATCGACGTCGTAGTAAAACCCGTTTTCAATGACAGGGCCGATAGAGAGCTTACAGGTAGGATATACCGTTTTCAGCGCTTGTGCCAAAACGTGCGCGCAGGTATGGCGGTAAACCTGCAACCCTTCTTTGTCTTTCAAGGTTACAATTTCCAAATTATCCCCTTCGCAAAGCTCGTGCGATAAATCGACAAGCGCACCGTTTACCTTTGCGCAGACGGCGTTTCGCGCCAAGCCTTCGGAAATGGCAAGCGCCGCAGCATAAGCCGTTGCTTTTTCTTCCAAGGAAATGCTTTCCCCGTTTTTCAAAATAACGTTCATAATCTATTCTCCATTTGTTTTATTTTTTCTTGCTTTTATCCCCGAAAAAAACAAAAAAACCTTAAACTCCTTACGAAGTTTAAGGACGCGAAGTATCGCGCGGTTCCACCTTAATTGCCGCCATATAAGCAGCCGCTTTTTTTCGGTTGTGTATACGTACGTAAAGCGGTTTCAACATTTACTATGCTTATCCGCCTTTCAGCCAAGGGCGAACTCTCTGTAAAGCCGTTGTAAACGCTACTTGTCTTTACAGGTTCTATTGTAAACCTTTCCCGTATATTTGTCAACCGTTTTTTAACAAAATACCGCTTTTTCCTGATAATATTTTTTCAAAAACGCTTGCGTTTGTCTATCCGTATCCCCAAAGCAGTACACCTTTTCTACGCCGCTTAACAAAATCTCCCCCACAGCGGACGCCTTACCCGTCAACGCGCTTTTTTCCAAAGGGCGGTAATCTTCGTCGTAAACCTTACCCCCTTTGACAAACGCTTTCCCTTCTCCGTCTTCCACAAGATATCCGATAAATTCGTCCAACGCGTCGGCGTTCATGTCCGTGGGAACATACTCCGCCACACCCTCCCAACGTCTTTTCAAATCATGCAAGCAAAAGTTATACACGCCGTCCAAGCAATAGCTTTTTAACCCACGAAGCTTACGGAAAACGTGCGTTTTGTCTTCCTTGTAATCCGCCGCCACAAGCGCGGTAATAAGCAAATTTTTCTCCTGCTCACCAAGCAGCGGTATACGCAAACGGTGTTGAAAAAACCGCGTTTTATACCCCACGGACAAAACGTCCGCGATATTTTCTTCGGCAAACTTACGCACGTACGGACAGTATTCCTTTTGGGTACAAAACCCGATACGGTAAGAGTCCCCCTGTTTTTCCATTCGACAGGTAGCAGGCAAAAAGGAAAAGCGTTCTTTTACACGCGTATATAAGTAAGACATATAGGCAGCGTCGTAGCCGTTTTGCAAAATCGTTATTTCTTCCACGCTATTATTCTATGCCGCGGATAAAAAATTATTTATCGCTTTTTTTATAAAATCCACCCCTTATCCCCTTGCATAATTGCTTGACTTGCTAAAAAAAATGTTTTATAATGTAAAGTACTATTTTATAAGATATACGCATATGCGCGCGGAGAGCCGCGCCAAAAGCACGGAGGTTACTTTTTATGATGGATATGAAATCCGTAGAAAGCAAATGGCAAGCCAAATGGGAAAAATCCCGTATCAACGTTTTCAATAAGAAAAACGCCGATAAAAAATGGTACGTTTTGGAAATGTTTTCCTACCCTTCGGGGGCAAACCTGCACGTAGGGCACTGGTACAATTACGGTCCTACCGACAGCTATGCGCGTTTTAAGAAGATGCAAGGCTACGAGCTCTTCCAACCCATGGGGTTTGACGCGTTCGGGCTGCCTGCGGAAAATTACGCAATTAAAACGGGTATTCACCCCAAGGATTCCACCGAAAAGAATATCGCGACGATGGAACGTCAGCTCCATAACATGGGCGCAATGTTCGACTGGACGGCGGAAATTAAAACTTGCGAAGAAAATTATTACAAATGGACGCAATGGCTGTTTTTACAGCTCTACAAAAAAGGTCTTGCTTACCGCAAAGCCGCTTTGGTCAACTGGTGCCCCGATTGCGAAACCGTTCTTGCCAACGAACAGGTTTTGGGCGACGGCGTTTGCGAACGCTGCGGCAGCGTCGTTTTGCGTAAGGACATGACGCAATGGTTCTTCAAAATTACCGATTACGCGGAAGAGCTGCTTGACGACCTTGACACGCTTGACTGGCCGGAAAAGACCAAGCTTATGCAAAAGAACTGGATCGGGAAATCGACGGGCTGCGAAATCCGCTTTGCCTGTGAAACGGGCGACGAAATCACCGTGTTCACCACCCGTCCCGATACGGTATTCGGCGTAAACTACGTCGTACTTGCGCCCGAACACCCCTTAGTGGAAAAATTAAAAACCGCACACCCCGAAAACGCGGACGCTATCGACGCGTACGTGCGCTATGCCGCGGAAGCCAACGATATCGACAGACTTTCCACCACGCGTGAAAAGACGGGCGTACTTACGGGCGCGTATGCCACCCACCCCATTACGGGCAAGCAAGTGCCCATCTACCTTGCGGACTACGTACTCTACTCCTACGGTACGGGCGCTGTTATGGCGGTTGCGGCGCACGACGAACGCGACTATGCTTTCGCCAAAAAATACGGTCTTCCCGTAACCCAAGTTATTCAAAAAGTAGGCGGTGAAACCGTACTGCCCTTCACCGAAGACGGTATCCTTGTCAACAGCGGTGAGTTTGACGGACTTTCGGGCGACGAAGCACGCGACGCGATTGCGGCGTACTTAACCAAAACGGGCAAGGGCGGCAAAAAGGTAAACTACCGTCTTCGCGACTGGTCCGTTTCCCGTCAACGTTACTGGGGCGCGCCTATCCCTATGATTCATTGTGAAAAGTGCGGCGTCGTTCCCGTACCCGAAAAGGATTTGCCTGTAAAGCTCCCTTACGACGTAGAATTCCGCCCCACGGGGAAATCCCCCCTTGCAACGCACGAAGGCTTTATGAAATGCACCTGTCCTAAATGCGGCGGCAAGGCGCAAAGAGACCCCGATACGTTGGATACCTTCGTATGTTCAAGCTGGTATTTCCTGCGTTATCCCGACGCGCACAACGACAAGCAAGCGTTCTCTACCGAAATCGCCGACCAAATGGCGCCCGTAGACGTTTACGTAGGCGGCTATGAACACGCTTGTATGCACCTTTTGTATGCGCGTTTCATTACCAAAGCGCTCCGCGATATGGGCTATATCCACTTTGACGAACCCTTCAAGCGTTTGGTGCACCAAGGCATTATCCTTGGTCCTGACGGAAACCGTATGTCTAAATCCCGCGGGAACGTCATCTCCCCCGATAAGTACGTAGACGAATACGGTTCGGATATCTTCCGTTTGTATTTGATGTTCGGCTTTAGCTACACCGAAGGCGGTCCTTGGAACGACGACGGCATTAAATCGATTGCCAAATTCACCGACCGTGTAGAACGTTTGGTGAGAAATTCCTTGGAAGAAAAGGCAACTGCGAACAATCAAATGAACGCGGCGGAAAAGCAGCTCAACTATGCGAAGAACTACGCGATTAAATCGATTACGCGCGATATCGAAGTGTTCTCTTTCAACACTTCGCTTGCCCGTATTATGGAATACGTCAACGCATTGCAAAAGTACGAATCGGAAACGGAAAAGAACGTACCTTTCTACAAAACCTGCATAGAAGACCTTGTGCGTATGCTTGCGCCGTTTGCGCCCCACTTTAGCGAAGAGCTTTGGGAAATTCTTGGACATAAGGACAGCGTGTTCACCGAAACCTATCCCCTTGTCGACGAACAGGCGCTTATCAAAGACGAAACGGAATACGCCGTACAAATCAACAGTAAGATTAAGGCGAAAATGATGATTTCCGAAAGCCTTTCCAACGAAGAAATTCAAGCAGCGGTTTGCGCGAATGCGGAGATTGCCGCACAGCTGGAAGGCAAGACGGTGAAAAAATGTATCGTCGTGAAAGGCCGTTTAATCAACTTAATCGTCGGTTAAAATAATATTACACGCAAAAACACGCCCTTGCAAAAGGACGTGTTTTTTTGTTATTTTAATGTATACGCGCGTGCGCGTGCGTTAGATACGCTCGCTAACGTAACGTTTGAAAAATTCGATACAGTTATCCACCCAAGGCTTGATACGGTGGAAGAAATTCCCTTCGTTGTTGACTTCCGCCGCGCCCGTAGACGCACCGTGCCAACCGTCGGGGTATACGTGCAATTCGTAGCTTACGCCGTTTTTATCCAAAGCCATAGCATAGCGAAGCGCATTGTCCGCAGGAACAGCGCCGTCGGTAGCCGTCGTCCAAAGGAAGGCAGGCGGCGTATCCGCCGTAACCGCTTGGTCGAGATTAAGCGTTTTCAAAAGCTCCGCTTTTGCTTCGTCACTATATCCGTACAACAATTTTTCATAGCTACCCTGATGCCCGTGGATTTGCGAAATAACGGGATAACAAAGCGCCGACGCCGTCGGCTTACAATCAAGCTCTTTGCCCATTTTTTGGGAAACGGAAGCGTATTCCACGCAAAGATTGCCCGCCAAATGTCCACCTGCCGAAAAGCCGATAATAAATACTTCGTCGGGGTTGACGTTCAATTCTTCCGCGTGCTTTTTCACGTAGTCCACCGCCGCAGCCGCTTCCATAAGCTGTTGGGGATAGGACATACCGTTTTCGCCGCCGACCGTATAGTTTAACACAAACGCTTGAAAGCCTTTAGATAAAAAAGCCAACGCCACAGGATCGGCTTCGCGACGGCTAACCATGGCGTAACCGCCGCCGGGAACAACGACAAGCGCAGGGCGTTTCCATTCTACCGGCTTACTATCCCAAGGATTTTCCGCCAAAATACAATCGAGCGTTGCTTTGCCTTGCAAAGCGTATTCTTTCGCCAAATCAACCGTAAAATTTCTCATAAAGTAGTTCCCCTATGTTTTACGCCCACCGATACGGCAGGCGTATTTTTAACTAAAAAATTCGTTATAGATTGCGCTGATACACGCGTTACAATCTTCGTTATCCACACCGACGATAATGTTCAGCTCACTCGAACCTTGGTCAATCATGATAACGTTGACGCCTGCTTCGGATAACGCTTTGAAAAGGCGCGCGGACGTACCGACGTTTTTCGCCATACCGTGCCCTACCGTTGCGACAAGCGCAATGTTTTCGTGCGTATAAATTTTATCGGGCGATACCGCCTGTTTCATTTCTTCTATCACCGTTTGCAATACGCCGTTTTTCAAATGCTCGTTGTCGATTACAAGCGACATGGTGTCGATACCCGAAGGCAAATGTTCAAAGGAAATGCCGTGTTTGCCGATAACGGCAAGCACCTTTTGCACGAACCCGACTTCGGAGTTCATCATGGATTTTTCCAAGGAAATAACGGTGAAATCCTTCTTCCCTGCAATCCCCGTAACGACGCCGTCGCCCACGTCGCGCGTGGACGTTTTCACGATATACGTACCTGCGTCTTCGGGGCTGAACGTGTTGCAAATACGAATGGGAATACCCGCGCTGCGCACAGGGAAAATCGCTTCGCTATGTAAGACGTTTGCACCCATATACGAAAGCTCGCGCAGTTCTTGATAGGAAAGCTCGCTCATGGATTTAGGGGAATGAACGATACGGGGGTCGCATGCGTAAAAGCCGCTGACGTCCGTCCAGTTTTCATACAGCGCCGCCATAACGCCGCGCGCTACGATTGCCCCCGAAATATCGCCGCCGCCACGGGAGAAGGTTTTTACTTTGCCGTCAAAACCAAGCCCGTAAAACCCGGGAATCACCGCGCGCGGATACTGCAAAAGCACCCTTGCAGCGATATCAAACGTTTGATTATCCAACGTACCTTCGGGCGTAAAACGGATAAATTCCGTCGCGTCGACGAACGGAATATTCAACACCGCCGCCATAATTTTCCCTGCAAGGTATTCCCCACGCGAAGCGCAATAATCCCTACCTGCGCCGTTTTTCGCCTGCGTATACACTTCATCAAGCGCCGCTTGCATACCAAGGTCTTTGCCGATTTCCGTTTGAATACTTAAAAAACGCGCGGAAATCTTTTCAAACGTCTTATTAAAAAGCGCGTTATCCCCGTTTTCAAACGCGTCGGATAATTGATACAACAAATCGGTTACCTTCACGTCTCCGCCAAACCGTTTACCGGGCGCGGAAACGACTACGTAGCGACGGGAAGAATCGCTTTCTACGATTTTCGCCGCCCTGAGCATTACGTTACCGTCCGCCATAGACGTACCGCCGAATTTACATACTTTAATTGCCATAACACACCTGCCTATGCGGCTTTTGCCGCGGAAAATTTCTATCTTTTCCCCTTATACGTTCAACAATATCACTACCAAAAAAGCAAGAAGGAGCGACATTGCCTTTATCCAAAATTTTGAAAAAAATACGTTTTTCAGAAAGTTGAAAAATTTCATCTTACACCCCCACCGCGCTTTTTATCCGTCAACGGCATTTCCTGCCAGTAATAATCCTTCAATGCGTCTACAAGCATATCGTAATCGGCATACCGCGTTACGTTGCCTTGCTTGATAATGGAGATAATTCCCGTTTCTTCGGAAACGACTAACGAAATGACGTTCGCCACTTCGGTAATCCCTATCCCTGCGCGATGGCGCGTGCCGTACTCTTTGGGATAGCTCGTCTTTTGCGTTAACGGCAAGAAACACCCTGCCGCCTGTATTTTATGTCCGTGAATAACCATTGCTCCGTCGTGCAAAGGCGCTTTGGGAAAGAACACCCCTTCGATAAGCTGTGTGGAGATTTCCGCGTCGATTTCCACACCGCTTTGCAAGACTTGCTTAGGCAAGCTGCCACGGGAAAGGACAATCAGCGCGCCGACGTTATTTTTGGACATATTTTGCAACGCCTTGATAACGTTGGCAATGCAACGTTCGGTGTCCGCCTGCGTACGGATTTCCGCGTTTCCCCCCGAAAGCTTTTCCATTGTTTCTTTGGAAGAATGGACGTCCCAAAGACTCTTTTTCACTTCTACGTTGAACAAAATCAGCATAAACGACGACGCAAGTAAAACGAAGAGCAGGAAAAACTGATCGTTAATAAGCGGTGCGTCTAAAACGTGCAATGCGCCGCCCACGATAATAACCGCCCAGTAAATAAGCATGAGCTTCGTCGCGTCGTTATCGCGTAAAACC
Source organism: Candidatus Scatosoma sp. (assembly GCA_045635725.1). Classification (GTDB taxonomy): domain Bacteria; phylum Bacillota; class Clostridia; order Christensenellales; family Borkfalkiaceae; genus Scatosoma. The sequence continues at coordinate 8,745 of JAZTWF010000051.1, forward strand.
TTGGATACAAAATAAATCAGCATGAAGAAAAAGAAAATTTCTACGCCGTATATCCACTGAAAATTCGTGAAAAAGTTGATGAAGCCTTCACCGATTTTCGTAAACGTTTCGGCTGTTGTCAATAACCCCTTCAGCATAGCTCCTCCGTATCCGCAACCATTGCTGCGCGGTTGCTCCCTTTATTATTATATAAAAATTATTAGAAAAAATAGAGTGTTTTTTATTTTTTACGTCAATTTCCGAAAAACAAACGGGCGTTGACCGCTTTTAGCGCGGCTTGCGGCGTTACGTTGCCGCATTTGATATCGCTAATCGCCCCGTATACCGCTTGGTAGACTTTCAAGAGCTCTCCCTTGGGGAATTTCGCCGCCTGTTCTCTTTTCTTCTTCGCCGCGTATTCCTTAATGCCAAGCACCGCCGCCACTTCCTTTTCGCCGCCCTTGATAACGGACGCTTCGTATAAACCGCGAAAATAAGACGCCATAGACGAAAGCAGCATGGTTTCGTTACTCCCCTTCACCGAAAGGTCGGATAAAATTTTCACGTATAACCCGTAGTTTTTTTTCGACAGTGCGTCGGTGAGCTCGTACAGCTTATACTCCGCGTCGGGATATACAAGCGAATCGACAAGCTCGTCCGTTAAACGGTTTTCCCCCGTTGCCTGTAAATAACACAAAAGCTTTTCCGTTTCACTGGCAATACGCGCCATGTCGCACACGCAATACGCCGCAAGCTTGCCGCAGGTAACGCCGTCGACGTACACCCCTTCCCGTTTACAGGTAAGGTATATCCATTTTTTAATCGTTTCTTCGTCCGACCTGCCGCAATCCACGTACGTTACGTTGGCTTTTTTTGCAAGCGCCGCCTGCCCCGTTTTGGGTTTAGCGGAATTGACGATAAGAAGAATACCGTCCGTCGGCGGATTATCAAACAGCGGTTTGAGATACGTTTCAAAATCCTTTTCGGTAGGATAAAATTCGCTGACGCGCACCACCCGTTTTTCGCTGATAAACGGGAAACAGTTGACGGCGTCGACAAGCGTTTTTAACCCGTCGCCTTTTAAGGCAGAGCCTTCAAACGAAGCGTAATCCAACGTGCGTTCGGACACAAAGCGGGAAATAACCAGCGTTTCGCCTTTCGCGCGAAAATACGCTTCTTCGCCTTCCAACAAATAGATAGGCTGCGCGCCGTTTTCGTCGGTAAATTTCTTAAAATCTACGTATTTCACGTCCGTTGTTTCGCTCCTATCATCCCATTCTTGTTTGTATTATACCACAACTTCACACAAAAAGCAAGAAAACAGCGTATTTTTTACGCCGTTTTCTTAGATTTTTACCTATTCAAAAGCACAATTCCAAGCAAAAACGCCGCAAAGCATATTCCCACAAGCGCCGTTTTTACTTTTTTAGAAACGTTCCATTTATCCGTGCAAAACAATAGCGCCGTGTAATAGACAAGCAACAAAATTCCATTTAGGCTTACGTTTTGGATAAGATTAGCGGATAAGTCGAAGCTTTGAAAAACCAAAAGCAAAGCCGACCAAACCACCGACGGCAGGTATAAAACTACGCCGCTAAACGCAAGCGGCAGTATACAGGCAACCACTACCAACGTGAGCATAACGGAAAAGATTGCCGAAACGATAGGCACGAACAAGCAGTTGAATATTAACGACCAAACGGATAGATATCCAAACAAATACAGCGTCAACGGGGCTGTTGCAATTTGCGCCGACAGCGTAACGGATAAAAAGGAAAAAACACTTCGTACAATCCGTCCGCGTATGCCAAGCGGCGGCTTGTCGTCAAACGGCGAAACGGGCGCAGGCGCTTTACCCGTGCACACGTGCACAAGCGTGTGTTTTCCCCTTTCCAACAGGGCATAGATATTTTTAGACAATAAGATAATACCAAGGCTTGCCGTAAACGACAGTTGAAAACCAACCGTGAACAACGCGACGGGCGAAAGGCATAAAAGCACAATCGCCGCAAGCCCCATATTTTCCAAGCTATCGGATAGAAAGCCGCTACGCTTGCCGATATCGTAAGCAAGACACACGACGATAGCGCGGACGACGGACGCGGAATACCCACAAACGCCGCCGTAAAAAAGCAACAGCGCGGCAAGGACGAAAAAGCATACGGGTTTGGGCGCTTGCGAGAGCGGTGAACGCTGTATCAACATACGGCAAAAGGCATACAGCGCGCCCACGTGCAAGCCTGAAACGGCAAACACGTGCGCAATACCGCCGTAGCGCATATTCGAAAGCAACGATTGCTCCATGGTAGACGTATCGCCAAGGAGCACCGCCATAGTTACCGAAGCGGACGTTTCGTCCATGCCCGCAAACAGCGTATCGACTATCCTTTGGCGAATATCCAAAAAGATATCCGTTTTATGTCCAAGCGTTTCAAATCGATCGATATCCACCGACGAAAGGCGAAAACGGATATCGTCGTACACGCTTGTGGCGAAGTAGATATTCTCTCTCACGTCCGTCATAGGACGCACCCTGCCGCACAAGGATATTTCGTCGGAAAGACGGACGGTATGGTAAAATGCGGTAGGCATGTATGCAATGAGTTTTCCTTCTTCTCTCTTTTCGCCTATCTTCACCCCGTCAAGCACCAACGTGCAATAGCTTTTGGAAACGCTGCTTTCTACTACCCTGCCGCTGACGGTAAACTCCCCGTCGTAGCCCTTGACGTCCGTGTACGTGTGTATTTGCGCCGACCACAATCCGTTGCCTAGCGAAAACGCAACGATAAGCACGGCGATAGAAAGCACCGCTAAGCGCTTATCCCTTGCAAACGCCACGGCAATGATGACTATGGGCAATAAAGCAAGCAACCACCAAAGCGAAATTTCGTGAAAGTACGTATAATACCCAAAGACGATACCCAAGCAAAGCGCAACGGCGAAAAAGAAAATCGGGCGAAAGTTAAAAAGCTTCGCTTCCGCCTGATTATCCGTATTTGGTTGTAGCTCTTTTTTCTCGTTCATCTTTGGTATGGCACACTCACGCCAGCGTAATTCTATCGGATACCGACCGCACGAACAATCCGCGTTCTTCCCCAAGCGTTACGCAATCGTTGACGTATTGTAAAAACCGTTCGGACGGTTTGGGCATGCGGAAGATAGACGCGACAATCGTTTGGATTTCTTCCATATACAGGGCGACCTTATCTTCTAGCGCGCTCTTGATAAGCGCGACAAGCTCGTACGGCGTATAGTCGTATTCGTGTTTACGGAGCGGTTCGCCCGTTTCTACGCGGTACTTTTCAAAGCTCGCCGCCTTGTCCGATTTACGGTAGAAGTCCTTGCCAAGCAGCTTTTCATACTTAAAGCCGCACAGCGCGATAAGCGCTTGCATACGGTTTTCTATTTTCACACCGTACTTGGTTATCCCCAAAGTCGACAAACAGCGGCGCAATAAAAATTCGTAAGAAATGGGTTCTTCCGCCGCCACTATCGCCTTTAAGCGCGCAACGATTTCCTTATCGTTGTCGCCGCAAAGCACGTAATCCGCGCTTTCTTCCAGCTTTTCCAAAGCGGCTGTCTTGTACGTTTTCTTAGCGCGGTTCAGCTCCGCACCGCCCTTTTTATCCGCGCCCGTCAGCCTATCCAACAGGTCTTTAATCTTCTTAATTTCCCGTTTGGGGTTGTTATAGTAATTGACGGAGAACAGGCGCAATACGTTCCAGTTATTGCGTTTGAGCGTTTGTACCTGCAAGACGTTTCTATCCTTAATTGTGAAATCGTGAGGCGTATCGCACAGGATAGCAAGAATAAAGTTTTGCCTGTTTTTGGGGTCAACGACGGCAACGTCGATTTTGAAGCCCGATACCCCGACGTCGTAACGGCAATCGTAGCCGTACGACGAAAGCTCTTCCGCGATATACTTACCCAAGCCCGCCTTTGCCGACGACAAGTCGTTAGACGAAATGGCAAGGTTCGTCCTGCCCTTTTCAGCAAAATCCAAAAAGGCTTTCAAGCCGGCAACGCCCTTAGAGTTGGTTTTGGACAAATCAATCATTGCGCCCGTCATAGACGCAAACACCACCATTTCTTCCCTTGCGCGCGAAACGGCGACGTTCAATCTTCGCCAACCGCCCGCTTGGTTCAAAGGACCGAAGTTGAGCGAAATACGCCCAAGCGTATCGGGGCCGTAGCAAACGGAGAATAAAATAACGTCCCGTTCGTCACCCTGTACGTTTTCCAAGTTCTTAACAAACAGCGGTTCTTCCCGTTCGTACGCTTCGCGTTCCAAACGATTTTGCGTAATCGCCGCGCTTAAACGGCGTTCGATATATTCCTTTTGCACGTTACTAAACGTAACGATACCCATGCTGGCTTGTTGCAATTTTTTATCGGACAAGCGACGGATAACCTCCGCCACCAACGCGTCCCCTTCCGCCTTGTTGCGCTTGGAAAAGCCGCGCTCGTACACACCGTCTTCGACGAAATTGAACTTGACCTTGCTTGCCAAAGCGTCGGGCGAAGGAAAAGTACAAAGACGGTTTTCGTAATACATGACGTTGGAAAAAGCAATCAAGCTTTCGTGCTTACTGCGATAATGCCAAGTCAAATGTCTTTGGGGCATATTCACCGCCAAGCAATCGTCTAAAACGCTTTCCATATCTTCGTTTTCCAAATTGTCCTCGTCCACGTAGTTGGTATGGAAAAACGCCGTCGGGGGCAGCTGCTTGGGGTCGCCTACCACCACCGCCGCCTTACCGCGCGCAAGCGAACCGATGGCTTCCGCCGTAGGGATTTGCGACGCTTCGTCGAAAATGACAAGGTCAAACAGTCCGTTTTCGGGCGCAAGATATTGCGAAACGGTAACGGGGCTCATGAGCATACACGGCGCGACCGTCTTGATAAGTTCGGGGATTTCTTCAAATAATTTTCTAAGCCCCATACCGCGAAGGTTGGATTTTGCCAAACGGTTGAAGCTGGCAAGCTCTACGCAAAGCGCGCCTTCCGTATCGCCGCCGGGCAAACGGGAAATGAGTTTATTGCGAATACTTTCCCTGCTCATACGCGCAAATTCGTCCATGGTCAAGCGCAGGCTTTCGCTTTGTTCTTCGCAGACGGCGGCGGAAAACCGCGCCAAAACAGGGTCAAGCGGAATGTTGGTTTGCAAGAAGTTTTTGCAAATGTTCTTTTCAAAGCTTTCCACCACGTTTTCGCCCGTAATCAATCCGCTTTCCAAAGCGTCGGTGATAAACGTCAAGCCTGCTTCCGTCAAAGCCTTCGCCGTCTTTTTATACATGCACCACGGCGCAAGCATATCCACGTTTTCGATAAGCGCGCTTGCCTTTGCGACGTAATAGCCCAAAACGTCTTCTTCGGGGATTTTCGCCTTATCCGCCTGCGCCGCCGACAGGAAACAGTTTTCCGCGTCGGTAAAGCCATCCAAGGAATGGATAAGCCCCAAAAGCACGGGCGCGGAATAGCCGCTTGCGGCGCGAATACACATGCTGTTAAAGCTGTCCGCGTTATAGTCCATAAAAGTCGCCGCGCAGGTATCGTGCAGGGCGTAAAGGTCCTTTAAGAAGTTTCTTCGCGCGTCGAAAAAGTCCACTCTGCCAAAGGCAAAGGTGAAATATTGCGAAAGGTTAGTGGACGCTTTGATACGCTCCATAGCTTCGTAAATATCGCATACGGTAGTCAATGCCGCTACGTGCTGCTGCTCAGCTACGTTTCCGATAGAAAGCTTGGAAAGCTTTTTGTAAACGCCCTTTACCGCCCTATCGTTTTCCACTTCCCTACCGTCCGTTTCCAGCCAAGCTTTTAAGGCTTTGTATTCGGCAGGCGTGATATCCACCGTCTTTTTGTAGTGCTTGAAATAGCCGTCCAAGCAAGCGTCCAAACGGCGGTTGGCGTTGAAGAACGCGTAAAATTCTTCTTCGTCCTGTTTGAAATATTTTTGTAATATACCCGAAGAAAGCGTTTGCGCAATAGTCTTTAACGTGTCAAGCTTGGTACGGGTAAGCGTGCTGATTTTTTGGCGGTAAAGCTCCAAAAACAAGCCGATATAATTTTTTAAATGCTTGATTTCGGCAATCATGACTTCCGCCGCGCAATACAACCCGTCGCGAACGGCAGGGGAATATTGCGTGAGATTGACGTTGGCAAAGGGCGAATGATACACGCCGCCGCATTCCTTCGCCGCAGCCGCCGCCGTCGCCATCATATTTTTATAATCGGCTATCTTTTCTTTGGTAAGCCCGTCGTAAAACGTGCTTTCGATATTCATAAGCTCGGGCGCGTTTTTATAACGAAGGCAGGTTAAAAGCGCTTCGTAAACGGATATCCCCAAACGGCGTTTTTTATGCAAAGCCGCAACGGGCGCGGCAAGCTCTTCCTTTAATTTAACGATTTTACTGCCCTGTTCGGTTAAGCTTACCCGTTCCTGTTCCCCTGCCAAAGCCAGCGTGGACGTCAAACGGGAAAGGACGTCCGATTTACTCGTCTTGCCCGAATGCAGTTCCAAACAAAAATCCCCAAGCCCAAGCAAATCCAAACGCTTTTTAACAACGGACAACGCCGCTTGCTTTTCCGCAACGAACAGCACCCTGCGCCCGTCGTTTAAGGCGTTGGCTATCATGTTTGTGATCGTTTGTGATTTGCCCGTTCCCGGCGGGCCGTGCAGCACAAAGCTCTTGCCCGTTTGCGAAAGCGCAATCGCTTCCCATTGCGACGCGTCCGCCGTAAGCGGCGTCAACGTGCTTTCAGGGCGGGTGTTATCTTCCCCTGCTAAGGGTTGGTTATTTTCAAAGGTAACGGCGTTTTCCATAAACGCTTTGACCAGTTTATTTTTGGAGAACTCCGCCATGTTTTGGCGCAAGTCGTACCACATTTGATAACGAGAGAATGAAAATGCGGCAAGATAGATATCCTCCACTACTTCCCATCCGCGCATGCCCACTACTTCCATACGCACCATAGCAAGAATTTCGGAAATTTTCAGCTCCGTTACCGCCTTTTCCAAACCGCGCATATCGATATTGAACTCTTGTTTGAGATATTCCAAAAGGGTAGTATTCACCGAAAATTCTTCGTCGGCAAGGCACACGGAAAACCCTACGCCGCCCTTGCTCTTTTTGATATGAACGGGTTGCAAGACAAGGGGCGCGTAATGTTCCGCACCGTCTTCACGGGTATACCATTTCAAAAAGCCAAGCGCAAGATAGAGTATCTTCGTACCGCTTTCTTCGTCCGCTTCTTTGTTTTTTCGCATGAGCCGCGACGCCATTTCCAAAACGTCCTTTTCGTCGGCGCACGTGCGCAAAAGACCGCTTTTGTTTTCAACGGCAATCAACTCTTTCAACGGTTTGACTTCGTTTACTAAACCGAACTTTACGTTTTTACGGGCGATTGCAAGCACTTCGCGGCTTGCGCCCATAATGCGCAATTCCGACGCAGTAGAAAACGCCTGCAACGTTTCGTCTGCGTCAACGGAAAGCACGTGCAAGCCCGCTTTTGCGGCTTGGAAATGGAGCAGTCCGTTTTTCATGGACAAATCCAACAGTCGTCTTTGCCATTGTTTATCCTTGCCCTGCGTTTCTTCCACGCGCAAATTGCGCGCCGTTTTCAACTGTGTAGGCGCGGCGTCGGGCGCGGTACTTTCTTCCGTTAAAATTTCATAGCCTTTTAATTTCCGCGCGCGCAACGGCAAGGGCAACACGTGCGAAATACGGCAACGACGGATATCCACGTACCGTTCGTATACCCCCGTTTTCAGCTTTTCCTTTACGTGCGTTTCGGAAGTGGAATAGGCTGCGTTTTTATCCGCAAACACGTCTTCTATATCGAAAAACGCCAAATTGTTAATGCCGTCTTCAAGGTACGCGCTAAGCCGCGCCGTATCGTCCGAAACGGTGTCTAAAAAACAGTTATCGTACAGCCATACGCCACAGGTGATTTCTTCTGTGCCCAAAAGGAGTACGGGCGATAATCCCATGCTTTCCAAGCACGCGCAGGCAAACAGCGCCAGCTCAGGCGCGGACGCTACGTGTTGGGATAAAATTTTTACCCCTGCGCCCAGCTCTACGGGAATGGAAATATCGGCGTTCTTGCGCACGATAGAGTTACGGCGTAGCGTGGAAAAGAGCGCTGCCAAAATATGGCGTACGGCATTTTTATCGTTGCCCGTATACCCCTGCAAGTCGCCCGATATTTTCCATTTTTTCAGCTGTTCGGCAATTTCGTCGCGTACCTTCATACAATCGCCAAGGCGCGGGCGGACAAACGCGGCAAGCTGTTCTACGTCGCCGCTTGTCCCCTGCCAAAAATCAAAGGGGAGCGTGGTTACCGTCCAAGACGCGGTAGCGACAATCTTTTTGTCCTTTTTCAGCGTGGCGGTAACGATTTCTTCGCGAAGCTCTTCCGCTGACGCAAAATAGAGGGGCGATAACAAATTGTCCAGCTCTACCTTCACCGTACTTTCAAACGGAATATGTTCAAACGCCTTTTCAAACGGAATTAACATTCCGTTATTATTTTCTATGGTAAGCACCAAATTTTCCGCCGCTACTTCGCAGGCGTTTTTGATTTGCAAAGACGAAAAGAGCGGTCTTTTCGCAAAATAATCGGCATACGAAACCACGCCAAGCGTTTCTCCGCTAAGCGTCAACCATTCTTCCCATTTTTTGTGTTTTTGCGCCATACTGCCACCTTACATTTTTCTTTGCTTATCATTATACACGAAAAAGCAAGAAAAATCAACCCCCCACCGACCATTTTTATTTTTTATTTTTTTGCGCAAAACGCTTGACAGGCAATACTATGCAATATATAATATTATGTATAAAGGGGTGTGCCATGGATATACAACTTAAAAAAGGACTACTCGACGTATGCGTTTTATCGGCAATCCGAAAAGAAGAATCGTACGGGTATAAAATCATTTCCGACCTTGCGCCGTATATCGAAATATCCGAATCGACGCTATATCCCATTTTGAGACGGTTAGAAAGTAGCGGTGCGGTAAAAACGCGGTGTGTGGAGCATAACGGACGGTTGCGGCGGTATTTTCGCATCACCCTGACGGGGCTTAGGCGTATCGACGATTTCGTGGAAGCGATGCATCAGTTTAAGATTATCAGCGATTTTATTATGCAAGGAGATAAATAATGAAAAAGAAAATTTGGGAAAGACAATTCAAACGGTTATTATGGCCGTTATCCCCCGAAGAACGGCAAGCCGCCCTTACTTATTACAACGAAATGTACAGCGATAAAATAGAAGCAGGCATGACGGAAGAAGAAATTATTGCAGAGTTCGGTTTTCCCGAAGACTGTGCCGAGCGTATTCTCACGGAAAGCAACCCCGACAAAATCAAACGTCTTATTACAGCGCAGCCCTTTTCCATCGCAGAAATTATCGGTTTGGCTCTTTTAACCTTAATTTTGATTATCCCCCTTGCCGCGGTGGCGTTTTCTCTAATCGTTTCGTTTGCCGCGGTGGCTATTTCAGGCGTTGCCGTAGCGTTTGCAGGCGTAGTGTACGCCGTTTTGTCCCCTTTCCTTGTTTGGGGAAGCGGCGCTATTGCCTGTTTTGCGCACGTCGCCGTGGGAATTGCCTGCTGCGGAGTAGGGCTGATATTATGCGCGCTTTTCTTTTGGTTGACCAAATACACCGCTATCGGTACGAAAGAAGCGCTTAAATTTATTTACGCAAGAAGGAGAAACGTATGAAAAAAATAAGAACGACCCTTATAATCGGGATTATTTTATTGCTTATCGGCGCAATCGTTTTCACCGTTTGCCTTGCAAATTCGGGTTGGAATTTCACTTTCCTTTCTAACGTTACCGCCAAAGAAATAGAATATACCGAAGCACCCGAATCGCACGTTACGAATATCACGATTGATTACGAAAACACGGATATTTTAGTGTACACACAGGACACCCCTACCGTTCGTATCGTCTATCCGCAATCGTATTATAAAAACGGCGAAAAAGCAACAAACGTAACGGTTACCGAAACGGAAAATACACTCAAAATCACCGAAAAATCGATAAACGGTTGGCAGTTTTGGAACTTTACCGCCCCCCAAACCAAGCTATACTTACCCGCCGACAGGACGTATACCCTAACCCTTTCTACCGACAACGGCAGTATTACGTTAAACGGGCAAACGTATAACGTAAAGGGACTTGACCTTGAAACCAACAACGGGAATATCACCGTGAATAGCGAAGTGCATTCGCAAACAAAAATCACTGCGGAAACGGATAACGGCAACGTAAAAGTCAAACAAGCCGACGCCGTAGATCGTATCTGCTTGCAGTCGAATAACGGCGGTATTACGGTGGAAAACGGTGTAAAACCCGCTACGCTGTATATCGAAACCAACAACGGAGAGTTATCTATTATGCGCGCGGACGGACAAAATATCACCTTGGAAGCCAACGTAGGCAATATCACTTCCACTATCGTTGGAAAACAAGCCGATTTCACCATTGACGCGGATACGGACGTGGGTACGACAAACCTACACTCCCAAACGCTTGGGGCGAAAAAATTAACCGTAAAAACGGACGTAGGTAATATTAAAGTGAACTTTACCGAATAAAAAAACGGACGACCGATTGAAAAATCGGTCGTCTTTAGCGTTTTTCTTAAAAATAAAAATATCAACAAACACGCTTTTTTATAAAAGCCGTCCAAAGATAACTATCCCACCCAAAATGAACGATACGATTTTTTCATTGTACAATTTCACCATTTCCGTTTTTAATTATATCTTTGCCGTCATTTATTATATCTCTTTTCTCAACGCTTGTCAATCCCTTTTATAAAAACACTTGTTTGCCGTTCAACAAAAAAGCACACCGCTTGGCATGCTGTGTTTTTGGTTGCGGCGAAGTTATATTGAGGCAAGCCGTCAAAGCGTCGCGCCGCCGATAACAATACGAAAGAAAACAAGCAAG
>JAZTWF010000052.1:0-5505 GCA_045635725.1 Candidatus Scatosoma sp.
AAACAAGGGGCTTAGCGACACGGAAAGACGGTGGCTGAAAGGTTAGGATTAGATACCGCTAACGCGGATTACATGCCGCTAACGCGGATTACATACCGCTAACGCGGATTACATACCGCTAACGCGGATTACATACCGCTAACGCGGATTACATACCGCTAACGCGGATTGCGTATAGGGGAAAGGAAAGGTGGGGAATTTATAATTCGGGTTCGTAGGGCGGACGGCGGGGCGGCTTTAAGATGAGCGCGGCTAAGATGGGAACAAGCAAGCACAGGGCAATTAAAATGGCAATTTGCGCAGGTTGGGTTTGGTTTTGGGTTTCGTCGGGCGTTGGCGTTTCCTGTGGGGGCGTATAGTTGTCCGCGTATTCCGTGCTCTTTTCCACGGTAAGCTCGGCTGGTTTGGGTACGTAGCCAAATTCTTCCCCCTGCAAAACGTAGCAGTATGTTTTTGAACCGACGGTATAGTCCCCGTAATAGGTACACGTAACGGTGATTTCGTCTAAAAAGGTATCGCCCGTGATAGAACCGTCTAAACGGTAATGCACGTTAAAAAGGTGGTAATAATAGGGACGTTTGGGTACGAAATCTACGGCGGTGAGCTGTTCGGTTTTGGCGTAGCCCGTCAACTTTTTGACCTTTGTATCGTCGTAAAGATATTCGATTTTCGTATACGGCTCACCCACTTCCACAATCTTGACGAAATACGTTTCAGGCAAAAGGAATAAGCCGCTTTTTTCGTCGGCTTCGGTGTAAAAATAAGCGGAGTTTGACAGTATACAGGCATAGCCGCCCACCGAAAGTTTGGGGACGGAAGTGGTATTTTGCGCGGCGAAAACCGCGGTTTGTTGTACGGGCGAAAACAGCGTGCAAAGCCATAGCAATATGGCAATCGCCCACGGAATATACTTTTTCATAAACGGTATTATAACGCAGGCAAATCGGACGATTTTGTCTATTTGGTGTGAATTATGAGAGAAATTGTAGAAAAACTCAAACGGGTAGAAACGGAGCTTGCCAAACGCAAAAAGGAAGACGCGCTTGCCCGATACAATACGGGGGAAATTATTCATAAAAAACAAGTCGCTTTTCACAAATGCTCAAAGCGTAACCGTTGGGTATTCGGAGGCAATCGTTCGGGAAAAACGGAGTGCGGCGCGGTGGAATGCGTATACATGGCGCGGGGCGTGCATCCCTATCGGCAAAATAAGCCCGACGTTTGCGGTTGGGTGGTGTCTTTGTCCACGCAGGTGCAAAGGGACGTTGCGCAAAAGAAAATACTCCATTATCTGCGCAAGGACTGGATTGAAGATATCGTTATGCTCAGCGGTAGAAAGGACAGCCCTGAAAGTGGGATTATCGACTTAATCCGTATCAAAAACGTGTTTGGTGGCAGCTCGGTAATCGGGTTCAAAAGCTGCGATCAGGGCAGGGAAAAATTTCAAGGCACGTCGCTGGATTTCGTGTGGTTTGACGAAGAACCGCCCAAGGATATTTATTTGGAATGTCGTATGCGTGTGTTGGACAAGCGTGGGGATATCTTTGCGACAATGACTCCCTTGAAGGGCTTGACGTTTGTGTATAACGATATCTTTTGCAACCGCGGAAACGACCCTGAAATTTGGTATGAGTTTATGGAATGGAGCGACAATCCCTATCTCAACGGGGAAGAAATTTCGCTGCTAGAAGGTTGCATGGACGAGCGTGCGTTGCAATCCCGAAGGTATGGGCGGTTTGCCGCCGAAGAAGGGTTGGTGTATCCCGAATTTGACGAAAGCATACACGTAATCGAGCCGTTTGACGTGCCGAAAGAGTGGCAGGACAATATCTCTATTGACCCCGGACTGAACAATCCGTTGTCGGCGCATTGGTATGCGGTGGACTTCGACGATAACGTGTACGTGATTTACGAGCATTACGAAGCGGGTAGGGATATCGATTACCATGCGGCGAAGATTAAGGAAATTTGCGATCGGATCGGTTGGAAACGGGATGGCGGGGGTAGGGTATGCGCGCTTATCGACAGCGCGGCGAAACAAAAAACGCTGTCTGCGGTGCAAAGCGTGGCGGAGCTGTTTTATCAGCGCGGTATACTTGTCAATCCTGACGTGAACAAGGATTTGTTTTCGGGGATTGCACGGGTGAAAAGCTATCTCAACCAACAAAACGGCTTGCCGAATATTTACATTTTCAACAATTGCGTCAAGCTAATATCCGAGCTGAAAGGGTATTTTTGGGGCAGCGGCGACGCGCCGAGAAAGGCGGACGACCACGCTTTGGATGAAATGCGGTATTATCTAATGAGCCGTCCGCATAAAGCACCGCCCAAGCAGGGAAAGACGGTTATTCAAAAGGACAAGGAAAGCTTGCTGCGGCGTTTGAAAAGGAATAGGCGAAAGTAGGGAATAGTCAAAAGGAGAGAGAACATGGAAAAGGAAGAAAAGCTTGGGGACGCGTTATTGAAGGTGGCGCTTGGGTATCAGGTTTCCGAAATCACCGAAGAGTATGCGGAAGTGGACGGAACGTTAAAGCTCACCAAACGTAAAAAGACGAAGAAGGATATTCCGCCCGACTTAAAAGCGGTGCAAATGCTTTTGGAAGGACGGGAAAACGGCGATATAGCAGGCATGACGGACGAAGAGCTTGAAGATGAAAGAAAACGTTTGTTGGCGCTGCTAATCGACGAAGAAAAACAAAAAAAGGGGGAGCATGTATGCGTTGAAACAAAAAAGACTGCGGCAAAGCCGCGCAAACGGGTAGTGAGAAAAACGGTGAAAAAGGAGTAAGGAAACATGAGTAAAGAACAATTTACGGATAAGCAAGCGGCGGAAGAAAAAAGAAAGCAAAAGCTTGTCGCGGAAGTGGTGGCAGACTTTCAGCGCCGCAGAGAGCAAAGACGGGGCTTGGAAAGCGGTTGGCTTTTGAATATGCGCTTTTATAGTGGCGATCAGTATTGCGACGTTTCGCCGCTTGGCGGCGTCGTAGAAGAAAACGACGGGTATTACTGGCAATCGCGCAGGGTGTTCAACCATATCGCGCCGCTGGTCGATTCCCGTATCGCAAAGCTGGAAAAGTTGCGCCCTGTACTGCGCGTTCGCGCATTCTCCGACGAAGAAGGGGACGTTAAAACGGCAAAGCTTGCCACGGGCGTGTTGCAGTACGCACAAAGCCGTATCGCTTTTGCAGAAACGGTATCGAAAGCAACGGTGTGGTCGGAAACCTGCGGTTCGGCGTTTTATAAAGTTACGTGGAACGAACAGGGCGGTAAAAAAGTGGGCGTGGACGAACAGGGAAACGCCGTATTCGAAGGGGAAGTCGGCGTTGCCGCGCTGTCGCCCTTTGAAGTGTACCCCGACGATTTGACCGCCGACGGGGTGGAAAATATGCGCAGTATCATTCATGCAAGGGCGGTTAGCGTCGATTACGTAAAGGACAATTACGGTGTGGAAGTGGCGGCGGAATCCCCCGACCTTTTGACGAAAGTGGGCTACTGCGCGCCGTCGTCGGCAACCGCGCGTATGGGGCAAGCGAACGAAGCGGCGTTAGACGAAAGCGTGGTGCTTATCGAACGCTATACCCGTCCCAACGGCGATTTGCCGCAAGGGAAATTAGAAATCGTCGCAGGGGGTAAGCTGTTGTACGAAGGGGAGCTGCCCTATCGGAACGGCGAACGCGGCGAGAGAATTTTTCCGTTTGTCAAGCAGGATTGCTTAACGCTGCCGGGGGCGTTTTTCGGGGCGAGCGTCATTGACAGAATGATTCCCGTACAGCGTGCGTATAACGCCGTGCGCAATAGAAAGCACGAATTTCTAAACCGTGTATCTATGGGTGTTTTGACGGTGGAAGACGGGTCGGTGGACACGGACGAGCTTGCGGAAGAAGGGTTAAACCCCGGAAAAATTCTTGTCTACCGCCAAGGGGGAAAAGCGCCTGAAATGCTGGATTGCGGCAAAGTGCCTACGGAGTTTTCCGTGGAAGAAGAATGGCTGGAACAGGAGTTTTCTTTGATTAGCGGCATTAGCGAGCTTTCGCAAAATTCCACGCCGGCAAGGGTAACCAGCGCAACGGGCTTGCAGCTGCTTTTATCCCAAGACGATTCGCGCCTGTCGGCGACTTTGGGTAGTTTAGAGCGGGCAATCAAAGAAGTGGGCAGACAAATTTTACGGCTGTATCGGCAGTTTGCCGGTTCGGCAAGATTGATGACCTTAACGGGCGAAAACAAGAAGACGCAGGTGTATTATTTCAACGCCGCCGACCTTTCGGTAAGTGACGTGCAGTTTGAAACGCAGGAAGCGGTTACGCCCGAAGAAAAGCGCGCGACCATTTTGAAATTGTACGAATGCGGTGTGTTGACGGACGAAAACGGCAATCTTTCGCCGGAAAATAAGAGCCGTGTTTTAGAAGCGTTTGGCTTTGGCAGTTATGAAAACGCGCAGGATATTTCCGCGTTACATATCGCAAAAGCAGGCGAAGAAAATTTGAATATGTTAAGCGGTGAAATGGCGGTGGACGAATATGACGACCATACTTTACATATCACCGAGCATACGCGATTTTTACTTTCGTCGGAGTTTAGAAAGAAACAAAACGAAGGCTTAAAGCAACGTTTTGTGGCGCATATCGCGGCGCATAAACAAAAGGCGATGCAATAAAAAGTAAGGAGAAAAAAAAAGGATATGGAAAAGGACAACGAATACGTACAGGAAACGGGCACGGAAGATATCGCAATGGCGAAAGGCGGGGGAAATACGGAGCGAAACGCCCCCGCACAGGCTTCGGCGGTGCTTGGAAAATTTAAGGACGTGGACGCCCTTGCTAAGGCGTACGGCTGTTTACAGGCGGAATTTACGCGCCGCAGCCAAACGCTGAAACAATTGCAAAAGGAAATGGACAATCTCAAAGCCGAAAAGGTGGAAAACGGACAGGGTTCGGGGGTGGAAAAGCTCCGTAGAAACGCTGCCGTAAGACGCGCGGAAGAAGAAAAATTCGACGCGTATATCCATGGCTTAGAACAGGCGAGCGTACGCGCCGAAGAGCCGAAGCTTGAGCTCCATGACCAACAGCAGCAGCCTATCGAAAGCGTAAACGAAAGCACGGAAACGGGGACTTTGCAGGAAAATGCGCAAAGGGATATTGCCGTTTCGGACGACGTGAAAAACGACGTACCGTTACAGCCGAGCCGCGGAATGACCGCGCTTTCGGACGATGAGCTTTTCGAAAAGGCAATGCAAAACGAAGGGGTGCGCTTGAAGATCGTCGGGAGTTATTTATCTTCGTTGACGAAAAGCGGCGCGCCGCTTCTTACAGGCGGAACGGGTGCGCTTGCCGCTCCGCAACAAAAGGCGAAAAGCTTTTCGGAAGCAGGCGACATGGCGTTGCGTATGTTCCGTAAAAGCACGCAACAAGCGTAAAAATAAAATCTTAGGAGAAATAAAAAATTATGATTACAGTAGAAACTGCGGATAGCGCATTGAAATCTTATTACTTAGACGCCGTAACGGAA
>JAZTWF010000053.1:0-3239 GCA_045635725.1 Candidatus Scatosoma sp.
GGCGTTTTGTCAAAATCTTCCGCGTACGTCAATTTTATATTCTCGCGCGCGCCTGCGCAAAGACGGGGCTTGCCGCCATAAGCGGCGTACACCGACGAATCGTCCGTAAACGTACGGGCGGCGTCGGCAATCGCTTGTTCATAGGCAAGCGTAATCGGCTCACGCAAAAAACCCTGCGGCGTTTGGATTTGCCTAAGCGAATTTCTATTCGGAACGCTTTGGATAAAACCGTCTTCGCATACGGCGATTGTGTCTAAGCAATCTACCGCGCAAATGCCGCTGCCGTACGCTTGCACCGAAGCGATACAGCCGTTGATAATCTCTCTTGTTACAAACACTCTTGCACCGTCGTGAATGAGTACGATATCGGTATGGAGTGCCCGTAAGCCGTTGTAAACCGATTGCGTTCTCGTTTCGCCGCCAAGCACGACGCGCGTGCGGGGGAATGCGCTGCAAAGCTCGGTAATTTCTTGCATATCCGCTTGCGACGCCGTCACAACGATTTGGGAAATCGCAGGGTAATCAAACGCCGAAAGCGTCTTTTTTAATACCCGTTCGCCTTGCAGGGGAATAAGTAGCTTGTTCTTTTCAAAGCCTGCGCGAAAGCCCTTGCCTGCCGCGCAGATAATCACGCCGACGCTCATATAATCACCTCGTAAAGGCTTGCCGCCTCGTCCTTTTTCACCGTTTCTTTGATATTGCACACGCGGAATTTTAAGCTGCCCGAAGCGTATAAAACTTCTACGACGTCACCGATTTTCACCGCCGTGGACGGCTTGGCGGCTTTGCCGTTGATCAGCACTTTGTTTTCGCCGCAGGCTTCTTGGGCGACGGTGCGGCGTTTTAAGATACGGGATACCTTCAAAAACTTATCAATTCTCATAAAATTTGCCTTTTCTTGTCGAAAAAAGGGGAAACGTTTCTTCGTATTTGGGAATTTTTTGAAAAAAACCGAAAATCAACGAAAAAATGCTTGACATCTTTTTTTTCGAAAGATATAATTAAATAATGTATCATTATGCTTAATATGGCGTAATGCCGCTTGGCGAATACAAAACGGACAACTCTTTTCATAGAAAAGATAGCCATATTCCCTTGGAATATAAAGGGGAAACGCCGTTTTGAAAATCGTTTGCGGATATTGTTATTATACCGCAAAGCGACGCAAAAGTAAAGCATAACGGACAAAAAAATATCAAAAGCATGAAAAATTCGATTTTTATCGATGAAAAGATATACTCGGTAGATCGCTAAAAAATATGTAAGGAGCAATTACAACAAATGGATTTACCTATTTCAAAGTACGGCAAAACCGAAAGACGGAAGTTCGGGAAGATCAACGAAGTTATCGATATCCCCGATCTCGTTGAGATTCAAAAAGACAGCTACAATGCGTTCATTGAAGAAGGCATTGACGAAGTCTTTGAAGATTTCTCTCCGATCACCGACTACTCCGACCACTTTGAGCTCTATTTCTTAGAGCACAGATTTGGCGACAAACCCAAGTATGACGAAAAGGAATGTCGTACGCGCGACGCTACGTACGCATTGCCCCTCCGCGTCAAGGTTCGCCTTGTGAACAAGGTCAAGAACGAAGTTCTCGAACAAGAAGTGTTCATGGGCGATATCCCCAAGATGACGGAAAACGGCGCTTTCATCATCAACGGTGCTGAACGTGTTATCGTTTCGCAGCTCGTTCGTTCCCCCGGCGTTTACAACGCATCGAGAAAGGACAAGACGGGTAAGGAAATGTTCGACACCACCGTTATGCCCAACCGCGGCGCTTGGTTAGAACTTGAACAGGACGCACAAGACGCATTGTACGTGCGCGTAGACAGAAAGAAGAAGCTGTGCGCGACGGTGCTTTTGCGTGCGATCGGGTTCGGTTCGAACCGCGCTATCGAAGACTTGTTCGAAGGGGACAAGATGATTGCCGCTACCCTTGCAAAAGACACGGCAAAGAGCGAATCGGACGGTTTGAGAGAACTGTATATCCGTCTTCGTCCCGGCGACGCGCCTACCGAAGACGCGGTAAGAACGCATCTTTATAACCTGTTCTTCGACCCCCGTCGTTACGACGTAGCGAAGGTCGGCAGATACAAGTATAACAAAAAGCTCAACTTGGCGTACCGTTTGCCCGGTCAACGCGTAGCGGACACCATTATCAATCCCGAAACGGGCGAAGTGCTTGCCCAAGAAGGGGAAAGAGTTTCCGAACAGCAGGCAAAGGATATCCAAAACTGCGGTATCAACGAAGTGTTCGTCTTGGTAGACGACGCGGAAGACGGCGAAATCAGACATAAGATTATCGCCAACAACACCGTAGACTTTGCGGCGATTTCCGACGTGCCTATGGCGGCAAGAGCAAAAGACTTCGGTCTTCTTCCCACCATATATTATCCCAACTATAAATTCTCCAAAATCTTGGCGGCGGAATGCGCTACGCTTTCGGTAGAAGAAGTTGCGGAAAAATATATGGACGATATCGACGCGTTGTACTACACGCACGAAAAGCCCGAAGAACCGGACGAAAAGCCCGAAGAAACCAAAAACAGAGAAAAGAGAAGGGACAACCGTCGCAAATTTGTTGCGGCTTGTAAGCTCTTCCATGAAGTTCTTTTTGGCGAACGTCCCGTTCCTACCAAAGAACAAAAGAAGGAAATGCGTCCTTTAATCGACAAGCTGTGCCACAAGCACGTTACCGTCGACGATATCGTTGCGTCCATTTCCACCAACCTTGACTTGAAGTACGGTATCGGTACGATTGACAATATCGACCACTTGGGCAACCGTCGTGTTCGTTCGGTTGGCGAATTGTTGCAAAACCAACTCCGCGTAGGTATTGCGCGTTTGGAAAGATTGATTAAAGAAAGAATGGCGACGCAAGATCCCATGGAAATTACGCCGTCCGCGCTCATCAATATCCGTCCCGTATCGGCGGTTATCCGCGAATTCTTCGGCTCTTCGCAGCTGTCGCAATTCATGGACCAAACCAACCCGATTGCCGAACTTACGCACAAGCGTAAGCTTTCCGCGCTCGGTCCCGGCGGTTTGAATAGAGACCGTGCAACCTTCGAAGTACGTGACATTCACCATACGCACTACGGCCGTATGTGTCCTATCGAAACGCCCGAAGGTCAAAACATCGGTTTGATTACGTCGCTTGCTACCTTTGCCCGCGTCAACGAATACGGCTTTATCATGAGCCCGTATAGAAGAGTGGACAAGGCTACGGGCGT
>JAZTWF010000054.1:0-2756 GCA_045635725.1 Candidatus Scatosoma sp.
GTGTTTTGTTGGACGGGTTTACGGAATTTTAACTGTTCTACGGGATAATCCCTAAACACAAGTCCGCCTGCGCCGTCGTCCGATTTTACGCGGACCTGCATTTTCAACATATTCAACCCTGCGACAATGCCTTTGCCGTCGGGTGTGCCCACTTCCGCGCCCATCTTGGGCATTTGCTTGGAAACTTCGGTGTAATAGTCCACTTCATAGCCAAGACAGCACATCAATCTACCGCAAAGACCGCTGATTTTTCCGGGGTTGAGCGAAAGGTTTTGCACCTTTGCCATCTTCACGCTGACCTTCTTAAATTCGGGCATATTCCCTGCACAGCAGCAAACTCTGCCGCAAGGCGCGATACCGCCAAGGTATTTGGTTTCGTCGCGAGTACCCACTTGGCGAAGCTCGATACGGATATGCAACGCCGCCGCCAAATCCTTAACAAGCTCTCTAAAATCCACACGCGATTCGGACGTGAAATAGAACACTACTTTACTGCCGTCAAAGGCGTATTCGCAATCGATAAGCTTCATTTCTAAGCCGTGCGCGGCAATTTTTTCTTTACAAACTTGAATGGCGCGGGGCTTTTTTTCCTGACAAGCGGCATAAAATTCCTTATCCTTATCGGTGGCGATACGGATAATCGGTTTTAAGGGCTGCACCACTTCGTCGTCGGCAACCTCCTTTTCGGGATACGCCACCCAAGCGTATTCCAAGCCCTTCGCCGTTTCCACGATGACGGGCATATTCCGCGTATATTCATCCCCTGCTTTGGGTGAAAAATAATACAGCTTTCCGCCGTTTTTGAATTTAATTCCTACTACTTTAATCATATATTTTCCTTTTTTAGAGTTTTTCGTTGTGGGCAAGCACCGCCGCCGCAAACGTTTCGATACATTGCGGAAATACCGCGTTAAACGCGACTTCACGCTCCGCATCCGTCAATTTTTCCTGCGCGTAAAGCAGCGCGGCTACGCTACGCTTTTGCGCAAGCATTTCCAAATTTTCTTTTTCCGATTGCAATAAAACGTGCTTACGTTGTCCTGTTTTGACAAGCAAAGCGTCCCTATAAAGAATACGGAGCAAGGACAAAAGCTGTCGTTTTTGCTTGGTTTCCCCTACCCGTTTGACAATGGACGGCAGCTTATCCGCCGTACAAAGCGCCAACAAAAATGCGTCGGCAAGCAACGTTTTATATCCACCGCCTTCTAACATGCCTTGCGCTACGCCCACCACGCCGTCGCACGCCGCCGCGCATACGGCAATATCGTCTTGGGCGTATTTATTCCCGTACGTTCGACTAAGGCACGCCGCTACTTCTTCGGTGGCAAAGGGCGGAATTTCCAACCGTTCCACACGGGAAAGAACCGTTTGCAAAACGGGATAAACGGAAGTGGCGCACAGCAAGAACGCTACGCCTTCGGGGGGCTGTTCCAACAGCTTTAACAGCTTGTTTTGCGACGCGGCGTTGGCTTCCGCAAAGTCGGCAATGACAATCAGCTTTCTCGCCCCTTCGACGGGTTGCAGGGCACATTCTTCACCCACGCGTTCGGCGTCTTCTACGGCGAATTTTTTATCCGTTTCGGGATAGAATAAACAATCGGAAAAGCTTTCCTTATCGATAAGGTCGGCGATACGGGAAAAGGCAGGGCTTTGCATGAAAAACACTTTAGCAAACGCTTTTGCCGCGGCGCGAAGGTTGCGCCCGTCGCTAAGCGTAAGCAAGTACGCATGGCAAAAACGGTCCTTTTCCCCTTCCGCTTTCAAAAGCTTATAGGCGGCTGTGTTTTCCAAAAGTGTTTGCATGTCCTTTTCTCCTAGCCATTATTATACCATAACGACAAAAAATACGCAAGTAAAAACGGAGCGAAGAATTTTCCATTCTCCACTCCGCCTTGTATTATTGCTTGTTTTGGTTATATCCGCAAGGGGGAACGGGCGGATACATCGGTGCATACGGGGGATATACGGGCGGCAACACGATAGGCATAGGATAGCCGTTTTGCGCAGGATACTGCGGTTGAGTTGTCGTGTATTGCGGTTGAGCTGCCGTATACGAAGGGGTTTGCAATGCGGGGTATGCAGGCGTTTGCGCCGCAACGCCGTTTGCATCTTCAAATACCGTGTGTTTTACTTCCCACTTCTTATATTTAATAGATACCCAAAGTCCGTAAATACCCAAGGTGATAATCGTCAAGAAAAGCCATTTTACGCTATTGCCAAACAGTTGAACGGCTTTGCCTGTAAAGCGCAAACGCTTGCCGTTGATTATAGTATGGCGAACCGTCCAACGGGTAACGATAGTAGAAGTACCTGCAATTCCGCAGCAAAGCGGAATAAAAGCAATCAAGCCCAAAACGCCGTACCAAATAATTTCCACAATAAGTACTTCAAAAGGAAGAAACGAAAGCATCGTTTCCACAACTATACCTTTTATGTAAAGTCCGCCGATTACGATACCTGCCGCTACTGCCGCCCATACAATCAGGGCAAGCAAAGCCAAAAGGCTCGTTCCGATTAAGCCAAGAAGTCCGCCGTCGAATTTCGACGCAGGTAAAGTAGGTTGCGTTGTCGTTTTCTTTGCCATAATTTTACCACTCCATATTCATGATAAAATCATTATACTATAAAAAAGCGCGTTTGTCAATACTTGATTGTAAAGTAATTCGGCAGAATTTGTAAATTTTTATTTTTTTGAAGTTCAGGGCAAATAATTTTTCTTCTCCACGCCCAAAATTATTGACGAAAGAAAAAAAGTA
>JAZTWF010000055.1:0-2946 GCA_045635725.1 Candidatus Scatosoma sp.
TAGTAATCGTTCGGCTATATGCCTTGCACGGCAACGATTGAGTGGAGAGGAAGATAAATACAACATGAAAAAGAAAGAAATTTTACAAGAACTACAAGGCTATCTTTTTATGTTACTTGCCTGTATCGCCTACGCTATGAGTTTGTCGCTGTTTCTTGCGCCGAAATCTATTATTTCGGGCGGTATAGCGGGGCTTGCTGTACTCGTGAATTATTTTAACAGTAATATCCCTATCGGTATGCTTTCTATTGCGTTTAATTTACCTATTCTTATTTGCGCGATTAAGCTTCAAGGTTGGCGATTTATTTTTCGTTGTCTGTTAACGATCGTTACGCTTGGCGTCGTTATCGATTTGTTGGCGGTGCTTCCGCCGTTGACGGACGATAGCATTTTGGCGTCGCTCTACGGCGGCGTTTTACAAGGGATTGCCGTCGGTTTATACGTGAAATACGAATTTTCCAGCGGCGGTACGGAGCTGCTCGGTCGGCTCATCGCCCGTTTGGTTAAGGTGGTAAAAATTCCTTTATGTGTGGGAATTTTGGACGGAATTATCGTCATTGCCGGTGCTATCGCTACCCAAACGCCCGATAATATGCTGTATGCGCTTATCGTTGTATTCGTCGGCACGAAGGTGTCCGAAGTTATCCTTGTCGGCTTGGAAAAATCCAAAATGTGCATTATTATTACGGACAAAGGGGAAGAGCTTGCCGACGTACTCGTCCACAACAGTCCGCGCGGCGTTACCATGTTAGACGGGCAGGGCATGTATACCCATAGCAATCATAACGTTTTGCTTACCTGTGTAAAAAACAGACAGCTTACCCAACTCCGTCAGCTCGTCAAAAGCGTAGACGAACACGCCTTTATCATTATTAACGATTCGGTGGAAGTGCGGGGTAAAGGTTTTCAAACTTTAGAATAATGCACTTGGCGAAAAAATGGGCGCAAATCCTTGACAGGTTATACCTTAAGTGCTATACTTAAACCATTCCAAATTAAGGAGAAGATCAATGAATACCATTCAAGTAGAAGATAAGGGTAATATCCGCATGATTGCGCACCGCGGCGTTTCGGGGTTAGAGCTGGAAAACACTTGTCCTGCGTTTGTAGCGGCAGGGGTAAAAAGCTATTACGGCATTGAAACGGACGTACACGTAACGGCCGATGGGAAAATTATCGTTTTTCACGACGATAACTTAAAACGCTTGACAGGGATTGACAAAGTAGTGGAACAGTGTACGTTTGACGAATTGCGCGCAATCCGCATGACGGATAAAGACGGCGTAACCAAGAGAAACGACTTGTTTTTGCCTACGCTGGAAGAATATATTTCCATTTGCCGTAAATACGAAAAAGAAGCTGTGTTAGAACTGAAAAATCCCATGGCGGAAGAAAAGGTTTGGGAAATTGCGGCGACCATTGAGAGTATGGGCTGGCTGGAACGTACCACGTTTATTTCGTTTGCAGGGGAAAACCTTGTAAAACTTCGCAAAAAATACCCCAAGGCAACCGCACAGTTTTTAACCTGTAAAGTGGACGAAGAAGAATTTCGTTTTATGGTGGACAATAAACTCGACGCCGACCTTTGCGGAACGTGCGTCACCAAAGAGTTGGTGGATAAATTGCATGCGGCAGGTATTTTGGTCAACTGTTGGACGCTGGATAAGTTAGAGCATGCGCAGCTTGCCAAAGCGTACGGCGTAGACTTTATCACAAGCAACATTTTAGAATAAAAAGAAAACTCCCGAAAAGGGAGTTTTTAACTTTGTATCAGCTTTTCAAACGGTTCGTATAAATACGCTTGGTCGTATTCGATTTCTATTTGATTATAGACCTTCGTTGCTAGCCAAGACGGATTGCCGTAAATGACGCTAAACAACCAAAGCAATGCGTTGTACTGCCGTGTTTTTGCGTATGCGTTTGCCTGCGTATGCGTGTCGAAAAAATAAAAAAGTATGTATTCTTGCGTGTCGGGGTCGGTGGCTTTTACGTAGCATACGCCGTTTTCCACGTACGCTTTTTCGCTGTGGAATATTTCAAACCCTGCGGTTTGATACGCCGCCGTCACGTCGTCGCAGGTGATAGACTTGCTTGTTTGCTTACTGCTATCGCAGCCGCAAAATAGACAACACAAGACGATAAGCAAAAGACAAATCCACCGTTTCATGATAACACGTTAACCGATTTGATTATACGATAACTACTGGCGTCGACGGTTGGGGAAATGCCGATAAAAAACCCGTTAATTTGTACGCTGTCGGGTAGGGGAAGGTCGGCAAAATTCCTTTGAGCATATTTGACGTTCTTGTCCATAAATAACGTGGAATGGAAGATAAAACGCCTATCCAAAAGGTGGGGCGTAACGTTGTGTTTGCGTTGTAAAAGCGTATCAAGCTCGTTGTGTAAGCGTTGCAATACGGGACATTCGTCAAACGTAATCCATAAAAGATTTTCCACGTATTCCGTTTTGGGGTTATAAACCCAAAACGGTTTTTGCTTGGCGAGATAATCGGCGATATCCTTTACGACGTTTTTCACCGCGCTATCAGGCACTAAAAAGGATATTTTTAGAGATATATGCTGGGGTAGAGTAAAAGCAACTTCGCTTAAACCCGTCGTTTTGTTTTGTTCTTGGCAATATTTGCGGACAGTCGCAAACGCCTTGTCGATATCGCACGCAACCCAAATAAACATAAGATACTCCTTTACAAATAGTATAACATATACAATCAAGAAAAGCAAGAGAAACAATATCTTTCCTTGCGCGTAGGCTTGACAACGCAAGCAAAAAGTCGTATAATGATAAACAGTTGACACAACAAAAGGAAAATACTAAAATGAAAAACATTGTCATTTTCGGTGATAGCTATTCCACCTATGAAGGGTACATACCCAAAGATTACCGCTTTTACTATTGCGAGCAGGGTCGCGAAAACAGTCCGCCCG
>JAZTWF010000056.1:0-2748 GCA_045635725.1 Candidatus Scatosoma sp.
AGCGACGTTTTGCGTTTCAAAAACGAGAACTACCGCATTATTATCCGTCCAAGCGGTACGGAACCGAAAATGAAGATTTACTTGCAAGCGAAAGGAAAGACGATTGCAAACGCACAAGAAAAAATTTGTGCTATGCTTAAATTTATAGAGGCGTTTATCTAATTGCTATTTGTACGGAGAAAGTTGAAAACAAGAGGGAGAAAAACGCTATGTCTTTAAAAAATGCGGCGCAGATAGACAAAAATTTTTCAATGCTAAAGGCAGTACAAAGAGAGGGGTTGACTTATTATAACGCCGAAAATTTTGACGTCTATGGTGTAAAAAGAATAGACAGTGTGTATCGTAGAATGCCATACGACGCGGCACTTGCGGTCAGCGAAAAGGTGGCGATGATTTCTACGGAATGCGCAGGCGGCAGAGTCCGTTTTGCAACGGATAGCCCTTATATTTCGATTTTTGTTAAATACCGTTCGGTGGCGAAAGTGCCGAATTATTCCCATACGGCGACGATGGGCTTTGATTTGTATTCGGGGCAACGCTATATCGGCTGTTTTGTGCCGAATATGGACGCGGTGGAAAGCATGGAAGGTGTAATCGATTTGGAAGAAATCGCTTTTCGTGAGTATACGCTCAATTTTCCTATTTGCAGCGAGATAAATGAATTGTATATAGGGGTAAAGCAAGGGTGTAAGCTTGAAAAAGCGGCGGTGTATTCCATTCAAAAGCCTATTGTATTTTACGGCTCGTCTACCACGCAGGGCGCATGCGCTTCTCGGCCAGGAAATACGTATGAAAATATTATCAGCCGTGCGTTTGATTGCGATTACGTAAACCTTGGCTTTTGGGGAAATGCCAAAGGCGAACAGGCGATGGCGGAATATATCGCAGGACTTAAAATGTCGGCATTTATTTACGATTACGACTATAATACAAATAACGCGGAACACCTGCAAGTTACGCACGAAAAGATGTTCCAAATCATAAGAGAACGCAACCCGAAATTGCCGATTATTATTTTATCTGCACCAAGATATTATTTGAACGAAGAGATGGAAAAGCGGCTTTCGATTATCAAAAAAACATATCAAAACGCGGTGGATAGCGGAGATAAACACGTGCGTTTTATAGCGGGAAAAACAATGTTAGAAGAGGTGAAGGACACCGCTTTGGCGGACAATATTCATCCTGGGGATAGCGGCTTTATCGCTATGGCAAGCCATATAGGCGCGGCATTGAAAGAAATGATAGGTGCTAGGAATGAAAATTAATTTTTTAGGCGATAGCATTACGTGCGGAGCAGGACTTGATAACCCTGCGGATAAATATTCCGCCTTGGTTGCGAAGTATTTTGGCGCGGAAGAATGCAATTACGGTGTTGGCGGCACGCGAATTGCTCGGCAACGAAATTGTATAAACGATTACGACGAAAACGTTTTTATGCATCGTGCTGTGCAAATGGAAAAGAATGCAGATTTTACTTTTGTGTTTGGCGGAACAAATGATTACGGACACGGAGATGTAAAATTAGGTTGTTTTGACGATCGTGACGTATATACTTTTTATGGCGCGTTTCATGAACTCATCGCATACATGGTATCCTCATTTCCAAAAGGAAGGCTGTGTTTTATTCTGCCCATTCCGCGTTATAATCAAGACAATCCCCATGGGGAGGGCGGTATTAAGCAAGAGCCTGTTGGGGATTTGTCCACCTATATAGAGGCAGAAAAGCAAGTGCTTGCCTATTACGGCGTGGAATACCTTGACCTTTCCGATAAGTTCTACGTGCCGACTGCTCCAAATAGCAGTAAGCTCTTTTTAGACGGTTTGCATCCTAACGCCGCTGGGCATCAAGTGCTAGCCGATAGTTTGATTGCGTATTTAAAAAACAAATTTTTATAATCTATGAACAAGAGGTAAAATATGCTGTATCCTAAATCAAATAAATATAGAAATGTGTACAATTTGAACGGCGTTTGGAAATTCAAAACGGTGGATGAGAATTATATTCCCACCGAAAGCGCGCAAGATGCGACGCCGATGGCTGTGCCTGCGAGTATGAACGAAATTGTAACGGAACGTTCGGTAAAGGAGCATGTAGGTAAAGTATTGTACGAAACGACATTCTCTTTGCCGATTTGTCAAAAGACGCTGTACCGTTTGCGTATCGGAGCAACGAGCCATAAATGCGAAGTATACTTAAATGGCAAGCATATCGGTGGCGGGATTAACGGATTTTTCCCGATTGATTTGCCCTTGGAGGATTTGCAGGAGGAAAATCGTTTGTCGGTGGTGATTGACAATCGTCTTACCTTCCAAACCTTGCCTCCTGGCAAGGTGGTAAACGGAATTCAAACGTATAACCACGATTTTTACAATTTCACGGGGATTCACCGTGACGTGCTTGTGTATTCGTTGCCTCAAAAACATATTGATGATATCACGATTAAAACGGTTGTGGGCGGAGATTATTCTGCAGTATCCGTCAAAGTGGATACAAACTGCGAGCAAATCGTTTACAAAGTGAAAGACGCCGATGGCAAAATCGTAGCAGAGGGCGCAGACGGATTATTAAAGGTAAGCGAGCCGCATACGTGGTCGCCTGAAACGCCGTATTTGTATACACTCATAGTGGAAACGGAAAGCGATAAATACGAGGAACGTTTCGGTATTAGAAAAATCCATGTGGACGAAAAAGGCTTTTATTTGAACGATAAGCCCGTTTATTTCAAGGGCTTTGGTATGCACGAA
>JAZTWF010000057.1:0-20554 GCA_045635725.1 Candidatus Scatosoma sp.
AAAGAAAAAAGTAAATAAAAACGAACAAAACTTTTTTATTTTTTCAAAAAGTATAGTGAAAGCGCAAAAAATGTGAAAAAGTTACATAAACCGACAAAGCAAGCAGCAAACGACTACGGAAAACAAATAACACCCCACGCAAATCCATAAGGTAAGCGTAAATTTTTTACGTTGCAGCCCTGCAAAGTACACCGCGCCGATATAAAAAATCGTTTCGCTGGACCCGTACGCCACGCAAGCGCAACGGGCGATATAACTGTCCACGCCGTACGTTTGTAAAATGTCCGAAAGTACGGCGATAGAGCCGCTTCCCGATAACGGCTTGACAAGCAGTAGCGGCGCAATTTGCGTTGGAACGCCGCACGCGTCGAACACAGGCGAAAGCCACCCTGTAAGCCACGCTTCCAAACCGCTTGCGGTGAATACCGCGCTGAGCATACTCACGGCAACGATATACGGAAAGATAGAAACAATCAAGGGAATTGCTCCCGTTACGCCTTGGGTAAAACAGTCGAATAGCTTGACTTTTTTGCGCGCCGCATACAAAAAAGAGAGTAGGAAAATCAAGGGGATAAGTATTGCCATAAAAACGCTCATCAAATACATGCCCCCTTGTTTTTTTGTAAAAACCCAATTTCTTGCATACCTTTTTTCTTGGATTTAGGCGGTATAAGCAACCGTACGAGCAGGCAGGCAAGAAAGGTGGATAAAAAGCTGACGATAATCGTCGGAAGTACGATATCCGCAGGGGCGGCGCTGCCCAAAGCCGTGCGCACGCCGATAATCGACGTGGGGATAAGCTGAATGGAAGTGGCGTTTAAGGCGAACAGCATACAGGAAGCATATTCCGCTTCGTCCGTTTTATCGAGTAATTGAGCCGCCTGAATACCGTACGGCGTCGCCGCGCCCGATATACCGAGCACGTTGACGGAAAGGTTCATGGTAATGGCGTCCAAAGCCGCCGTATCGTCCACGTGAAAAAACCGTTTGGAGATAGGGCGCAGTAGACGGGAAACCTTTTGCGAAAGTCCGCACGCTTGCCAAACCTGCATAAGCCCAAGCCATACGCTGTAGGTGGCGAGCAAGGAAATACACAGCGTTGCGCTTTTGCTTGCCGCGCCAAGCAGGGTGGATAAAAACGTTTGCGGAGAAGTGATTAGCATAATTGCCGTGCAAAGGAGCATTACGGCGTAAAAGAGAGCATTCATACGCTACTATATGCGGAAAAATTACGCAAAATGCCCAAAGCGGGTGGAAAGCGGTTTACATTTTACAAAAAATGGTGTATAATGAACGGGAAAAGATGGGGCGAAAATCCGTAGGATTTTATTACGCGTGTATTTTCGCCGTCGCAAACAGAGCAAAAAGGAGCAAGGACATGGCAAAAAAACCTTACTACATCACCACGGCTATCGCCTATACTTCGGGCAAGCCGCACATCGGCAACACCTACGAAGCGGTGTTGGCGGACGCGATTGCGCGCTTTAAGCGCAAACAAGGCTACGACGTATTTTTCCAAACGGGTACGGACGAGCACGGACAAAAAATTCAAGAAAAAGCCGCTGCGGCAGGGGTAACGCCGCAGACGTTTGTCGATAACGTGGCAGGGGATATCAAAGGCATTTGGGATCTTGTCAACACTTCGTACGATAAATTCATGCGTACGACGGATACCGACCACGTAAAACAGGTATCTAAAATTTTCAAAAAATTCTACGATAAAGGGGATATTTACAAGGGCCATTACGAAGGTATGTACTGTACCCCCTGCGAATCGTTTTGGACGGAAAGTCAGCTTGTCGACGGCAAATGCCCCGACTGCGGCAGAGAAGTCAAGCCTGCCAAGGAAGAAGCGTACTTCTTCAAAATGAGTAAATATGCCGATAGACTGATTGAGCATATTAATACCCACCCCGAATTTATTCAACCCGTTTCGCGTAAAAACGAAATGATGAATAACTTCCTTTTGAAAGGCTTGCAGGATTTGTGCGTTTCCCGTACGTCCTTTACGTGGGGTGTGCCCGTAGAGTTTGACAACCGCCACGTCGTATACGTTTGGCTGGACGCATTGACCAACTATATCACGGGTATCGGTTACGACGCGGACGGCAATCACGCCGATAATTATAAAAAATACTGGCCTGCCGATTTGCACTTGATCGGCAAAGACATTTTGCGTTTCCATACCATTTATTGGC
The DNA here is from genome assembly GCA_045635725.1 of Candidatus Scatosoma sp. GTDB lineage: Bacteria > Bacillota > Clostridia > Christensenellales > Borkfalkiaceae > Scatosoma. The sequence goes on from JAZTWF010000057.1 coordinate 2,199, forward strand.
CCATTTTCTTAATGGCTTTGGGCGAACCCTTGCCCAAACAAGTATTCGGACACCCTTGGCTGTTGCAGGGCGACGGCAAAATGAGTAAATCCAAGGGTAACGTTATTTATGCGGACGATTTGGCAAGACTGTTCGGCGTAGACGCCGTACGCTATTTCGTTTTACACGAAATGCCGTTTGATAACGACGGACAAATCACGTGGGAGCTGGTTGCCGAACGCTTCAATACCGACCTTGCCAACGTGCTTGGTAACCTTGTCAGCCGTACGGTTGCCATGATTAACAAATACTTCGGCGGAACGGTTGCCCGTTCGCTTGTGGAAAACGAACAAGACCCCGATACGGAGTTCAAAGCAACGGTATCCGCGGTGGCGGCGAAGGTGGTGGCAAAGGCGGACGAGCTGCGTATTGCCGACGCCATTTCGGAAATCTTCACGCTGTTTAGACGTGCGAATAAATATATTGACGAAACCATGCCTTGGGCGCTTGCCAAAGACGAAGCGCAAAAGGGTAGATTAAACGACGTACTGTATAATCTTGCCGAAGCTATCGTTATCGGCGCGTCGCTCTTGGATAGCTTTATGCCCGAAACGTCGGCGAAGATTTTCAGCGCGTACGGCGCGGAAAGCAGAACGTTGGAAGATTGTAATAAGTTCGGCTTAGCCCAAAGCGTGACGGTGAATGCGTTACCGCCCCTGTTTGCTCGTATCGATTTTAAGACGTTAGAGCCCGAAATTGAAAAAATCCGCGAAGCGCAAATGGCGGCAAACGCGCCTGCACAGCCTGCCAAGGAAGAAACGCCCGTCGAACAAAAAGCGGAAATCACCATTGACGATTTTGCCAAAGTGCAAATCCGCGTAGGGGAAATTATCGCTTGCGAAAAAGTACCTAAGTCGTCCAAGCTCTTAAAAGAAACGGTTAAATTCGGGGAAGAAGTCCGCACGATTGTTTCGGGGATTGCCAAGCATTACGCGCCCGAAGAAATGGTGGGCAAAAAGGTGCTGTTCGTCACCAACTTGAAACCCGTTAAAATTTGCGGTATCCTTTCCGAAGGTATGATTTTGGCGGCGGAAGATAATGACGGAACGCTTTCTCTTGCCGTTTCGGATAAAGACGAGCTTAAAAGCGGAGCAATCGTAGGCTAAGTATGCAGGGGTATATCGATATCCATTGCCATTTAACGGGCGACGAGTACGCGCCGCTTGGCGGTGTGGACGGCGTGCTTGCCTTAGCACGCGAAAACGGCGTACAGCGTATCGTTTGTTCGGGGTTTGATTTGGCTTCGTCCAAACAAGCGCAAGAGATAGCCAAGCGGTATAACGAAGTGTATTTTTGCGCAGGCTATCACCCGAGTGAGCTTGATAAATATCAAGACGGCGATTTGGAAGAGCTCCGCATACTTTGTCAGGACGAAAAGTGTATCGCGGTAGGGGAAATCGGGTTGGATTATCATTTTGAAGACAATCCCCCCAAAGAAGTCCAACGGGAACTATTTATCCGTCAATTGCAGCTTGCTTGCGAAATGGATTTACCCGTCGTTATCCATAGCCGCGACGCCGCGCAGGAAACGTTGGAGCTGTTGCAAGCGCATAAAGCTTTGCTTAAAAACGGCGGACTTATGCATTGTTATTCCTATTCGCCTGAAATGACGGCGGCGTTTAGCGCTTTGGGCTTGTCCTTTTCCTTCGGCGGACCGTGTACGTTCAAGAATGCGCATAAGGTAGTGGAAAGCATTGCGCGGATAGAGAAAACGCGGTTATTATCCGAAACGGATTGCCCGTATCTCACGCCCGTGCCTCACCGCGGAGAGTTTCCCAACCACCCGTCTATGGTGCGCTTTGCCGTAGCGAAAATGGCGGAAATCAAGCAAATAGACGAGAAAGATATGAAAAATCAAATAGGGGAAAACGCCAAACGGCTGTTTCCTAAATTACGATAAAAGCAGGTACAATTATGGAAGAAAACCAAAAGAACGATATGCAAGCGGCTTCTGCGCAGGGACAGGGCGGCGGCAGAAAACGCCGTAAGCACCGTCGCGGTCGCGGCGGCAACGGCAACGGGGGAAATAATCAACCCCAAAACCAACAGGCGCAAAATGCGCAAAACGGTCAGCCGCAAAACGGTCAGCCGCAAAACGCTAAGCAAGCCCAACCGCAGGCGCAAAAGCAGCCCCAAAAGCAACAGCAAAATAATAACAATCCTGCGCAGGGCGGCAAGAATAAAAAGCAAAAACAACAGCAAAACGCCGCGAATACGCAAAATAATGGTAAGGACGAAAACCGCAAGGATACCTATTTGTATACCCTTGACGGTAATTTGTACGTCAATTTGACGAATAAGTGTTCTAACGGCTGTGATTTTTGCGTACGCAACGAGCGGACGAGCTATTACGGCAATTATCTTTGGTTGCGCCACGGTGACCCTACGGTAGAAAAGGTGATTGCGGCGGCAAACGGTATGGGCGATTTATCCCGTTTTAAGGAAGTGGTATTTTGCGGCTTTGGCGAGCCGACGTATAAGGTTGCCCAAATGGTTGCCCTTTGCGATTACTTCCACGAAAAAGGACTTTCTACCCGTTTGAATACCAACGGTCAGGGTAACCTTATCAATAAAAGGGATATCGTCCCCGAACTCAAAGGGAAGATTGATTTTGTCAATATTTCGCTGAACGCGTCTTGCTATGAAAAGTATCAACCCATTTGCCGTTCGCAGTTTGGCGAAAGCGGCTTTGCAGGCATGATTGAGTTTGCCAAGCTTTGCAAGCGCAATGACGTTGCTTGCCGTTTCTCTATCGTCGATTGTATCGGCGAAGAAGAAGTGGAAGCGTGCAAACGCCTTGCCGACAGCGTGAAAATCCCCTTATACGTGCGTAAATATATTGCTGATTCCTAATAAAACGGGGTGGGCATGTATAAGATGAAAGAAAAAAGGAGCTACCATGGGTGAACTTATCGATACGCTGAAAAAACATTCCTTTCAGTTCAAAAAGCAGTTCGGACAAAACTTTATATCGGATAATAATTTGCTCCGTTCTATCGTGGAAGCTTCGGGCGTAGACGAAAACACCACCGTTGTGGAAGTGGGTTGCGGCGCAGGTACGCTCACCCGCGCTTTGGCGGAACGGGCGAAAAAGGTGTACGCCTTTGATATCGATAAGGACTTGCAACCCGTTTTGGCGGAAACGCTTGCAGGGTGCGAAAACGTAGAAGTCATTTTCCGTGATTTTAATAAAGTCAACTTAAAAGAGTTTGAGAAGGAAATCGGCGAATACGTCGTTGTGGCAAACTTGCCCTATTATATCACCACACCGCTGGTTATCAAGTTTTTGGAAGAAAGCGAAAAGGTGCAGGGCGTTTGCATTATGGTGCAGGAAGAAGTAGCCGAACGCTTTTGCGCGAAGGAAGACACGCCCGAATACGGTTCGATTACGGCGGCGGTGGCGTTGAAAGGGGAAGCGAAAATCGTCAAGCGCGTTTCGCGTAATATGTTCTATCCCCGTCCCAACGTTGATTCCGCGGTGGTGCGTATCGATTTTCAGCGCGGACGCATTGCCGTCAAAAGTGAAAAGGCATACCGCCAAACGGTAAAATGCGCTTTTTTGAATCGGCGTAAAACGTTAGAGAATAACCTTGTCAACTTCTTTTCTGTTTCCCGTGAAACAGCCAAGGGTATTTTGGCAAGCGCAGGGATAGACGAAAAGGCACGCGGTGAAACGCTGTCGCCCAAACGGCTTGCCCTGCTTTCCGATTTGCTGATAGAAACGGGCGTTTATAAAGAATAAACAAACCCCGCCGTTTTCAAACGGCGGGGAATTTTTATGGCTTTTTCCTTAAATCAATACAAGCAAGCCGCACAGCGCGCCAAGAAAAGCGCCGACGAATAAATCGCTGGGATAATGCAATCCAAGCGCAAAGCGGATATACCCAAGCGCAAACGCAAAGGGTAACAAACAAATGCTTACGATAGGATAATAGGGCAAGAGCGAGGCGGCAATAACGAACGCGCTTGCCAAATGTCGGCTTGGGAACGACTTATCCGCGCTTGTTTTTTTTGTGGTAAGCGGCGTGATATTTGCGCCGTCTTCGCTATACGGACGGGGACGGCGAATGGCAAGCCGCAACACGCTAACGATAAGCAGACAAAACAGGGGCGCGCCGACAAGGCGCATAAAGGTATCGTACGGCGCGTTTTTTTGGGCTACGGCGTTTGCCGTGAGAAACAGGGCGACGGCGTATACGGTGAAAAACGCGGCGGTAAGCAGCTTATCCGCAAGCTTGATTGCGGTTGTTAAACGCGGTTTGTCCGCGTAAAAGTTATAATTTTTCTCATAGAGTTTCGCATAGGAATATCGCATACATTGAGTATAGCACACGGACAAAAAAACGGCAAGCGTTTTTGCACTTTTGCGTAAAAAAGCCTTCCGAAAGGGGGTTTTTCGGAAGGCTCTTTTCTTTCTACGCGCGGCGATTTGCCACGCGTGGGTAATTATTCTTGTTTAGAATCCGCGATAATCTTATCCACAAGCGCAAACGGCACTTCTTCGTACGCTAAGAATTCGGAAACGAATTTACCGCTACCGCGCGTAAGCGAACGCAATTCCATGGTATACGTCTTGATTTCCGCAAGGGGGATTTCCGCCGTAATAATCGACGTTTCGCCTTCGGTGTCCGTACCCATGATACGGCCGCGGCGTTTATTCACGTCGCCCATAACGTCGCCCAAATATTCCCCAGGGACGGCAATCTTTAAGGTATGGATGGGTTCAAGTAAAACGGGTTTCGCGTTCTTCAAGCCTTCCTTATACGCAAGCGACGCCGCCATTTTGAAGGAAAGTTCGTTAGAGTCTACGTCGTGATAGCTACCATCGTAGAGAACGGCTTTCACGCCCACGACGGGATATCCTGCCAAAGGTCCGTGTTCCATACATTCACGCAAGCCCTTTTCAACGGCAGGGAAGTAGTTTTTGGGTACTGCGCCGCCAACGACTTCTTCGTCGAACATAAAGTCTTCTTCGCAGGGGGAGAAACGGATTTTACAATGCCCGTATTGTCCGTGTCCGCCCGATTGTTTCTTGTGCTTGCCTTCGGCTTCCGCCGTGCCGCGAATGGTTTCTCTATACGCCACCTTGGGTTCGCCAAGCTTCATATCCACGCCATAGCGCGCTTTTACCTTCTTAACCAAAAGTTCAATTTGGATATCGCCCTGTCCACCAAGCAAAATTTCACCCGTTTCCACGTTCTTTTCTACGGTGAAGGTGTAATCTTCTTCTTTGAGCTTGTGCAAGCCTGCAAATACCTTATCTTCTTCCCCTTTCTTTTCGGACGATACCGACATAAACAACGTGGGTTTAGGGAAGTTGATAGGGGAGAAACGCACCTTTGCCGAAGCGTCGCAAAGAGTGTCGCCCGTGTTGGTATTGCCAAGCTTATTCACCGCGCCGATATCCCCAGCCGCCAAAGCGTCCACAGGTTCCATTTTCTTACCGCGGAGCAGGTATACCTGTCCGATACGTTCTTCACATTCGGTGTTGGCGTTCCAAACGGTAGAACCGCTCTTCAAAACGCCGCGGAAGCTCTTCAAATAGGAAAGCTTGCCAGAGTACGGGTCGATAACCGTCTTAAATACCTGTGCGGCGAAGGGCGCGTTGTCTTGGGTGAGAATATGCACGATTTTATTGCCGTTGGTAAGGTCTTCGGCAAGCGTGTTTTTGCGTTCGTCCGCTTGCGGCATATACGTTACGATTTCGTTGAGCAGGTTGATAACACCGCGGTTTTGGAGCGCAGAACCTGCCATGACGGGAATGGTATTTACCGACGCGATACCGATACGAATACCGCGAATGGTTTCTTCACGGGTAAGTTCACCCGATTCGAAGTATTTATCCAACAGGAATTCGTCGTTTTCGGCAGCCGTTTCCATAAGGCTTGCCTTCATTTCTTCCACTTGGTCCTTCATGTTTTCGGGAATGGGAATTTCCTGCGGTCCGCCTTCCTTAAACAAATACGCGCGTTCTTGCAAAGCGTTGATGCAGCCCTGCATTTTCCCGTTTTCCATGATAGGGATTTGAATAGGCGCAAGCTTCCCTGCGTATTTGGCTTTCAAAGCCTGTACCGTGCCGAGATAATCGGCGTTTTCTTTATCCATACCGTTAATGAAAATAATCAGCGGTTTCCCAAGCTTTAAGCAATAATCGACGATAGATTCCGCGCCGATAGGAATAACGCCGTTTGCGCCGATAACCAAGCAAGCGCCGCCGGCTGCGCGCAAGCCTTCGTTGCGTTCGCCTTCAAAATCGTAATACCCCGGCAAATCGAGCAGATTGACTTTTACGCCTTTCCATTCCAAGTTAGAAACGGAAGTATAGACGGACATTTTCTTTGCCTTTTCCAAATCGTCGAAATCGGAAACGGTAGTGCCGTCTGCAACCTTACCCATACGGTCGATTGCGCCGCCGTTAAAAAGCATAGCTTCACACAGCGTGGTTTTGCCTTCGCCGCTGTGGCCTACAACGGCAATGTTACGAATGTTTTCTCCTTGTACGTTCATATTGAACCCCCTAAAAATAAACTGTCAAAACGCCTTTTTCAAACGTTTTGATTATTATAATACATTTTTTCCCATTTTTCAAGGGGTTTTTGAGAAAAAGTTGCAAAAAATGAAAAAATTTTTCTAAAAGGTTATGGAAAGCCTGTAAACAACACTACCTTTTGAGAACGTTTTAATTGACAAACCTATATAAAAGGGGTATAATGGGAATATATGGAACGCATTTATTTTGACCATGCGGCAACGACGCCGTTGGATAGAGAAGTATTTGAAAAAATGACGCCGTATTTTTGCGACGTGTACGGCAACGCCGATTCTCCCCACGCCCTTGGCAGAAAAGCCATGGCGGCGGTGGATACTGCGCGCGATAAAATCGCCGCGCTTATCCACGCGAAAAGCAACGAAATTTATTTCACTTCGGGCGGTACGGAGGCGGATAACTGGGCGCTCTTTGGCGGCGCGTACGCGAAAAAGGCGGAAGGCAAAACGCGCGTAGTGGTGTCCGCTATCGAACACCACGCCGTACTTTCGGCGGCGGAACGCTTAGAACGTGACGGCTTTGACGTCGTGTATTTACCCGTGAACGAAAACGGGGTTGTGGAAGAAAACGCTTTGCAAAACGCAATCGATAGTAACACCGCTTTGGTGGCGTTAATGTACGCCAACAACGAAACGGGGGCGATACAGCCTATTCAAAAAGCATGCGCTTTGGCGCATGAACAGGGTGCGTTGTTCTTCACCGACGCAGTACAAGCCGCGCCGTATATGCGTTTAGACGTGCGCGCGTTAAACGTGGATATGCTTTCCTTTTCGGGGCATAAATTTTACGGCCCGAAAGGCGTGGGCGTGCTGTATATCCGCGGCGGCGTGAAGGTGCAAAAGCTAATCGGCGGCGGCGAACAGGAACGCGGTATGCGCGGCGGTACGGTCAACGTCCCTGCTATCGTAGGGATTGCGGCGGCGTACGAAAAAGCCGTGCGGGATATGGAGCAAAATAACGAAAAAATCCGCGCGCTTGTGCAGCGGTTTATGCAGGAGCTTGCGCCGCTTGGCGGCGTAACGGTGAACGGGGATAGGCAAAACGCCTTGCCGTCCGTGCTCAATCTTCGTTTTGACGGAGTGGAAAACACGGCGTTTTTGTACGCCATGGACTTGCAGGGGGTATGCCTTGCGGCGGGTTCGGCTTGCGCCAGCGCGTCGGTAAAGCCCAGCCACGTATTGACGGCGATGGGGCTTGACGAAGGGCAGGCAAAGGAAAGCGTGCGGTTTAGCTTTGGGAAAAACAACACGGAAGAAGAAATTTTGCGCGGAGCGAAAGCTACTGTGGAAACGGTATACCGTTTGCGGTAAAATTTTTCGAAAATATACCCTTAAACTCTTTACGAATGTAAAAATTTATGTTATAATATCGGTAGAAGAAAATTCGGAGGTAAACCATAATGGCACACGTAATTACGGACGAATGTTTGGCTTGCGGCGCTTGCGCGGATATCTGCCCCGTAGGAGCTATCTCTTTGGGCGATAACGGTATTTACGTAATCAACGACGAATGTGTTGATTGCGGCGCGTGTGAAGACGCTTGCCCCGTTGGCGCTATCAAAGCGGAATAATCAACGAACGAAGAATAACGCCGACTTATCGACAGTCGGCGTTTTTCTTATCAAAATAAGGAGAATATCTATGGTGAATGAAAGAATGTACGCTTTGGGGAGCAAACGCTCTTCCATACGCGAAATTTTCGAATACGCCAAAGCGCGTTCCAAAGAAATCGGCGCGGAAAACGTGTTCGATTTTTCTATCGGCAATCCGTCCGTACCTGCGCCCAAAGCGGTCAATCAAGCGATTATCGACGCGGTTAATCATACCCCGTCCGTTGCTTTGCACGGCTATACTTCCGCGCAAGGGGATAAGGGGGTGCGCGATAGCATTGCGGCAAATTATACCCGACGTTTTGGCGTAAAGCTTTCGGGTGACGATTTGTATATGACCTGCGGCGCGGCGGCGTCTTTGACGATTACCTTTCACGCCTTGTATATTCAAGGCGACGAATTTATCACCTTTGCCCCGTACTTTGCCGAATATAAAGTGTTCGTGGAAAACAGCGGCGCAAAGTTCGTCGTTGCGCCTTCGGACGCAAAGACGATGCTCCCCGATTTTAGCGCGTTAGAACGCGCCATTACGCCACAAACCAAGGGCGTTTTAATCAATTCCCCGAATAATCCTTCGGGCGTGGTGTATGGTGAAAAAACGTTGCAAGCGCTTGCGGAGCTGTTGCGCAAAAAGAGTGCGGAATACGGCAAGCCTATTTATTTGATTTCCGACGAACCGTATAGAGAGCTTGTGTACGACGAAGCCGCGAAAGTGCCTTCGCCCATGGCGTATTACGACGATACAATCGTTTGTTATTCGTATTCTAAATCGCTGTCCTTGCCGGGGGAGAGAATCGGCTATATCGCGGTAAGCCCCAAGGCGCAGGAACATAGCCGTGTGTATGCGGCGGTTTGCGGTGCGGGTAGGGCGCTTGGGTTTGTGTGCGCGCCTGCGCTGTTCCAACGGGTGGCGGCGGCTTGCGACGGTATGACGGCGGATTTAAGCGTGTATAAACGCAATCGCGATTTGTTGTATAACGCATTGACGAAGTACGGCTTTACCTGTATTTATCCCGACGGCGCGTTTTATTTGTTTATGCAGGCGGCGGAAAAGGACGCCAAGGCGTTTTGCGCCAAAGCGCGGAACTACGAACTGCTTATGGTGGCTGGGGACGACTTCGGCTGCGAAGGGTGGGTGCGTATCGCCTATTGCGTGGAAACGGAGCGTATTCAAAACGCCTTACCGTTATTTGAAAAATTAGCCAAAGAGTACGGCTTGATATAAAATACCCGCCCTGCGTTTGCAGGGCGGTTTTGGTTCAATTGTTACTTCTTCCCAAAACGAAATCTACCGAACATTCCAACGCTTGGGCGATTTTGACAATGTTATCCGTACTGGGTTGAAAATCTCCCCGTTGCCAGTTATAAATAGCGGCTTCGGGTATACCCGTTTTGCGTTGTAATTCCGCTTTGGTTATACGAAATTCTTCGCATAACTTTGGCAATCGCTGTTGAAAAGTGGGGCATTTGCGAAATATGCGCGTGTAGCTTTCGTTTTCCAGACCAAGCAGGAAATCGGTAGTGCAACCGAAAAAGTCGCTCAACCGAATAACCATTTGCACGGCGGGCATCTTTTTTGCGGCTACGTAGCGGTTGATTGTCGCGGGGGTGCAATCTACCTGCGCAGCAAGCTTCGGCGCGTTTAATTGTTGCTCAAACATAAGCTCGGAAAGCCTTTCGGCAAAAATCGACAAATTCATACAAACAAAGACAAACTCCTATACTAATATTATCGCCAACAACGGTCACAAAAGCTTGCGTCTAACCGTTGTTGGTGGTATAATAGTATATGTAAGTCGGCGCGCGAATTACAAAAAAAACAAATAGGAGAAAAAAATGGAGAACAATAAGAAAAAGCAAAAAACGGACTTTTGTGTCGTAGAACAAGAAAGTATGACGACGGAGAAAGAAATTAGTTGTATTTTGAAGGCAATGCTAAAAGAGTATATGGTTGGTAAAGTACATACGGGCACGGAAGGGATTGACGTAACCTTGTTAAACGGGCAAAAATTTCGTTTTCACGTAAAAGAAGTAAGCAAAGAAAACGTCGTGTAAGCGGAAACGACCGCCCTGCGTTTGCAGGGCGGTTTCCTTTTTTATCCGTCCTTTTGCGCGTGACGAAGAATTTCGCCGAAGAAAGTAGGTTTTTATTACTTCATTATTATATATAAAATGCGCGGCGTGGAACAATCCCGTCTTTTGACAGTATAAAAATAAAAATAAAAAAATCCAAAAAAAAATTGTAAAAAGCTTTCAAAAAAGATTGACAAGCTATTCAAAGTATGGTAAACTAATTTCACGCACCGAAAGAGGGTGTAATTTTTTTGTATGGAGTTTTCACTATGGCAACCAAAACGGCAAGAGCCAAAATTACTTTTGAATGCACCGAATGCAAACGTAGAAACTATGATTCGTTGAAGAACAAGAAGAACGATCCCGACAGATTAGTTCTTTCCAAGTACTGCCCGTTCTGCAAAAAGCACACGGATCACAAAGAGGCTAAATAATTCTATTGAAACGTGCGTATGCGTACGTGCGTGTGGAGAAAAGCGATGGCAAACGCAACTAAAACGAAAAATAAGAAACCCAACTGGTTTCGCCGCGTAGGCGCTAAGATTAAGGAAACCTTTTCCGAACTCAAAAGAGTTACTTGGCCTACGTTTACCACCGTTTTGAAAACGACGGGCGTCGTTCTTGTAATCGTCGCTGCGTTTTTGGCGGTAGTAACGGGCGTTGACGCTCTGCTCGGCTGGCTGCTTGGGCTGATTTCGTAATCGGAGGAGAAGACTATGCCGATGAACGAACAACCCAAGTGGTACATTCTTCACACCTATTCGGGGTATGAAGCAATGGTAAAAGACAGCTTGGAAAAACTAATCGAAAACAATAATCTTGGCGACTACATCGTCGATCTTAAGATTCCCATGGAACAGGTCATCGAAGAAAAGAACGGCAAGCGCAAGGTAGTGGAAAGAAAGCTCCTGCCCTGCTACGTTTTCATTAAGATGATTTATACCAACCAAATTTGGTATTACGTTACCAGTACGCGTGGCGTAACGGGTTTTTGCGGTCCGCAGGGCAGACCTATCCCCATGAAGGAAGAAGAGATCATCAAAATGCGTTTAGAAACGCCCGTAATTCCCGAAGGGGAATTCTCCGTAGGCGACACCGTATCGGTAGAAGAAGGTCCTTTGAAAGGGTTCTTCGGTACGATTAAGGAAGTCAACGCTACGGCGCAAAAGGCGAAAATCACGACGACGATGTTCGGCAGAAGCACGGACGTGGAAGTGGAATACTTGCAAATTAAGAAAGTAGACGCGACCATTCCCGAACCGACGGACGAAGAATAACGCCGTCATTTAATCAAGGCAAAAAGTGGGAGAAGTATCAAATACACTTAGGGTACTTTGTCAAAACCACAATAGGAGAAAATATTTATGGCTAAGAAAATCACAGCAGTCGTAAAATTGCAACTTCCCGCCGGTAAGGCGACCCCGGCTCCCCCCGTAGGTTCTACGTTGGGCCCGTTCGGTATCAACCTTCCCGGATTCACGAAGGAATTCAATGCAAAAACGGCAGACAAACCCGGTCTCATTATTCCCGTGGTCGTAACCATCTATCAAGATCGTTCGTTCACGTTCATTTTGAAGACGCCCCCCGCTCCCGTTCTTATCAAGAAAGCTCTTGGTTTGGAAACGGCAAGCGCGAAACCCAACAGCGTAAAGGTTGGTAAGTTGACGAAGGCACAAGTAGAAGAAATCGCAAAGACGAAGATGCCCGATCTCAACTGCACTACGTTGGAAAGCGCAATGAGCATGATCGCAGGTACCGCTCGCAGCATGGGCGTTACCGTTGAGGACTGATTCAAGGAGAAGCGGCAGAGAGATTTCTCGTTATGACCGCAAGGAGGATTAAAAAATGAAACACGGTAAAAAATATCAAGACAGCGTAAAAGCATACGATTTAAGCAAACAGTACGAAGCGGCGGAAGCAGTTTCCATTTTGTTGGAAACGGCGAAGGCAAAGTTTGACGAAACGATTGAAATGCACGTTCGTTTGGGCGTTGACCCCCGTCAAGCGGATCAACAGGTTCGTGGCGTACTCGTTCTTCCCAACGGTACGGGTAAAACCAAGAGAGTTTTGGTTATTGCAAAAGGCGCGAAAGCGGACGCAGCGGCTGCTGCCGGCGCAGACTTCGTTGGTGCGGAAGAACTGATTGCTAAAATCCAAAACGAAAACTGGTTCGACTTCGACGTTATGATTACCACCCCCGACATGATGGGTATGGTAGGTCGTATCGGTCGTGTGCTCGGTCCTAAAGGCTTGATGCCTAACCCTAAGTCCGGTACGGTTACCATGGACGTTGAAAAGGCAATCAAGGAAGTTAAAGCAGGTAAAGTAGAATACCGTTTGGATAAAACGGCTATCATTCACTGCCCCATCGGCAAGAAGAGCTTTGGTGCAGAAAAGTTGGTAGAAAACTACACCTCGCTTATGGACGCTATTATCAAAGCGAAACCCGCAGCTGCGAAAGGTCAATACGTGAAGAGCGTTGTGCTTGCATCCACGATGGGCCCCGGCGTAAAGGTCGTAGCGAAAGCGTAAAAAATTTCAAATTATTTTCGTCAAAGGCGGTCAAAAACAGTTGACTGTCTTTGACGGAGATGATATAATAAGTAAGCAAAAAATAAATCGCCGTAGACAACGAGCACCGAAAGGTTTGATGGGCGACCGCTCGTTTAGGTAAAAGAATACTAAGTTTTGTGGGTATCCTTATGCCGTTCGGCGTAAGGTGTTTTTTTATCGACAGGCGGCGACGCTTAAAGGAGGTAAATATGTCGGCAAATATTCAAGCAAAGCAACAAATCGTAGAAGAAATTAAATCCAAAATTCAAGCAAGCAAATCGGTCGTTTTGGCGGATTACAACAAGCTTACCGTTTTGGAAGTAACCGATCTTCGTAACAAATTCCGCGCGGTAAACTGCGAATACAAGGTGTACAAAAACACGTTGGTAAGAAGAGCGTTTAACGAACTGGGCATCACCGATTTCGATAACGACCTTAACGGTACGACGGCAACGGTGTTCTGTGCAGACGAAACGTCGGGCGCAGCGGTATTTGCGAAGGAAACCAAGGCAAACCCCGTGCTTGTGGAAAAAATCGTTCCCAAGTGCGCGTACGTGGAAAATAAGTATATGGACAAGAACGGCGTGAAAGAACTTTCCGCAATTCCTTCCAGAGAAGTGCTTATTGCCAAGATGTTGGGCTGCTTGCAATCGTCTATTTCCAAATTCGTTTACGTTTTGGATACTATTGCAAAAGCAAAAGAAAGCAACTAATTACTAATTAAAAAAATCACATTCATTAAATTAAAAAAGGAGATTAAAATTACTATGGACGTACAAAAACTTATTGAAGAAGTAAAAGCTATGACCGTTCTTGAATTGAACGAACTCGTTAAGGCATTGGAAGCTGAATTCGGCGTAAGCGCTGCAGCTCCCGTAGCAGCAGCAGGCGCAGGTGCAGTTGCAGAAGCAGCTCCTGCAGTAGAAGAAAAGACGGAATTCGACGTTGTTCTTAAGGACATCGGCCCCAACAAAATCGCGATCATCAAAGTTGTTCGTGAAGCTACGGGTCTTGGCCTTGCTGATGCGAAGAAAGCTGTTGAATCCATGGGCGTTATCAAAGAAAACGCTCCCAAAGCAGACGCAGAAGCTTTGGTTGCTAAGCTTAAAGAAAACGGCGCTACCGCTGAACTTAAATAAGCTTTATTTACCGACGAAAAGGACGGCTGATTTTCAGCCGTCTTTTTATCGTTTATGGGGAAAAATGCGCGGCTTTTGTGTAAAAGAGATAAAATTTGGTAAAAATATCCCAAAACCGCTTGACGGAATTGCAAATAAAGGCTAAAATAGATATGTGAAAATGCGGGCGGTGTATTGCCGTCCTATGGAGAGATAATTATGCAAAAAAAGACGACGAAAAAGATACTGCATTTAACGATGGCGGCTTTGGCTTGCGCAACGTCCGTTGCTATGTTTAGCGGTTGCGAATCCGATCGTCCTGAAATTCAAATGGAGTTGACGTTCAACAATAAAACGTACACCGTAGATTACGTATTGTATAGAAAAATCGCGCCTTCCACGACGGCGCATTTCTTGGCGCTTGCGGAAAACAAATATTACGACGGCATGTGCATTCACGACTATTCGTCCAACCGTATGTACACGGGCGCGTATAAGCTGACGGATACGGGTGCGCTGGATTATCAAAAGTATTACGATATCGTAAAGACGTACGAAAACTTCCCGACAACCGTATGGAACGGTAAGCCCGACGATAACGGTACGGCGCTGTATACCCTTTACGGTGAATTTGCCGATAACTACTTCTCCGTAAAGAACGGCAACCTGCTTGGCGAAACGTTCGGGGCTTTGACTATGTATTATACGGACAAAGGGGATAAGGCAAATCAGCCTATCGATATCCAACCCGTAAACTCTAACGAATGGTTGCGTTATTCGGAATACGAATACAATAGCGCGACGTCGCAATTCTTCATTTCCTTCAAGACGATTAGCACGACGAATAGTAATTACTGCACGTTTGCTACGCCCACCGAAGAAGGCAAAGAAGCGTTGGAGGATTTGCAAAAAGCCATTAACGCTTATATCGAAAAGACGTACGGCGACGAAACGGACGACTTTACCGACGAAGTGATTATGGATATCAACACGGACGACGTATTCACGGCGCATGAAGAAATGACGCAGATATACGAAGTACCCAAAACGCCTATCACCATTAAATCGATTAAAGTAACCAAATACTAATGCTTAAAAAAAACAAACCGCTTGGACCAAAAGTCCAAGCGGTTTTTCCGTTCCAAAAAAATTAGTGGTTAGCAAGCCAAGCTTTTGCCTTTTCAGCGCTCATTCTCGTGATGCCTTCTTTGGTGTATTTGCTTTCCGCGCCGCCGTTGGTGTACAGGAAGTAGTTACCCGTTTCCGTTTGATACAGGCTTTCTTCGTACCCTGCAGGATTGCCGTATTCGCCCCACGTTACTTTTTTGACAAGCGTAGACGTTTGCGTGTCGTACACTTTTTTACAGATAGTTTTTTGCATAGTGATATACCTCATTTTTTCATATTTGCGTTACCATTGTATACAAAAATAGAGCGTTTGTCAAGTAAAGCGTAGGGGCTCATGCAAAAAATCGGCGGTAGATTATGGCAGTATATACACCAAATCGGCAATTTTATCCCCATTTAGGGTCGTTTTTAGGTATTTCACGTCGAAAAGCCGTTCGCCCTTGGGATAAATCAACGCGCAAACGTCAGGCGTATTCGTCGGTGCAATGCCGATAAAAGCTCCTAAATATCCGCGTAATTGTTCGGCTTTTGGAATAAGTTCTTCGTCGAGAAAAGGAAGAATTTCACCGCCGAGCATAACGCTTTCCAAAAAGGCATAGGCAAGTAAACCGTCGGGCAAACCGCCGTTTTCCGTCGCTTGTTTTAGGGTGTAGCTTTCTCTTTGAAAGCCGTTTTCCGTCATACGCCAAACCCCTTCCGCTGTGCGCTGTAAGCTGTCTAAAAGGCGCAAGGTGGCGTATAATCTATCCCCGTCCGTGCGGTATTCGCGCACCCGTTCGTCAAATAGTCGTTCAGCGTTTTGGTTATAAACGGCTAATCTATCGGCGGTGGAAAGAAAGAATACTCCGTTTTCTTCCAACAGCGTTGCGCGTTCAAACGCAAAGTCTAACGGCGTAATGAACGTTCCGTTTTGGTGAGAGACGGACAAATACACAAGCCCCTGCCGATAGAGTGTGGCGGTGGCGTTTTTGCCTTTGCATTGCGCGATAGGGCGTAAGGTTAAATCGGTAGGCGTAAACGCTTGGGCATAGATAGCAATCGCGTCGGGCATACGGTAAACTTCGCACCCGTTCGGGGGAGAAAAACGGATATTCTCGTCAAGAAAAAAGGCAAGCGGTTGCGCGTTTTCGGGGGAAAATTGAATAAAAAGCCTGTCGGAAAGGCAAACTTCGGCAAAGCGCGAAAACCCGTCGGTAACGCCGAAATACGCGCCGTTGACGGTTAGAATACAGGGGATAGAAGATAAAAAATAAATTTTCATACTCTATTGTATTCTTTTGTAAAAAATAAATGTATAAAAAGGAAAAAATGCGTAAATAATCACCGTGCAGACCAAGAAAAAAGGAGAACGTTTATGAACAAGATTAACGGCTACACGGAAGAAGAAGCGAAAAGTTTGGTAGATTATATCAAGGAAGGCAAGCGCCGCGGTAAAACGCTTACTTACCTGTTTGAAAGCTACGGCACACAGCGCGGCAGGGCAAAGGGTAGCGTGCGTAATTATTATTACGCTTTGATGAAAAACGAAAAAAAGGACGAACGTATCACCCGTTTGTTGGACGGATCGACGCTCAGCGTAGAAAAAATCCGTGAATTTTCCAAGGAAGAAACGGACGAAACCCTGCGTAGTATTTTAGCGGAAAAAAGCAAGGGTATGTCCGTTCGCCGCGCCATTTACAATCTTTCGGGCGGCGACGATAAGCTCATGCTCCGCTTGCAAAACAAATACCGCAACACGTTGAAAAAAGAGCCGTTGCGCATTGCGGCGCTTGCCGAAGAAATGGGGTTAAAGGAAGAAGCGGAAGGGTTGCGCCAACGCATGAACGGGGTGAAAAGAACGCAAAAAACCATTCCCGATAAGGATTTTTTACAACGGCGTTTGGAAAACGAAATTAACGCCTTGTACGATAGATTAGCCCAAGCTTTGAAATCGGAAAACGAACGGTTGCGCACGGAAAACGAACGGTTGAAGGCAGAGAATAAACGCCTGCAAAAATAAACGGACAATCCCGAACCGCCAAGGTTCGGGATTGCTTTTGCGAAGAGATTTATTCTTTTTCTTCGTCTTTGGGATAGTACTGCGGCGTAGCCGCGCCGTGCTCCATAGCGCACAGCTTTTCGTCCATCATTTGGTTGAGTTTATTTTGTATTTCTTCCTGTCCCTTTTGGACGAGCTGGCGCATTCGGTAATTGTTGGCGATAAGCAACGCACCCACCGCGCCGCCTACAAGCACGCCGATTGCAAATTTTTCCATAGAAAACTCCTTTTTCGGGAACGCTCCCGTGTACTGTCAGTATGATAAAGCAAAGGCGTTTTTATGCTTGAAGTGAAAAAATATTTTCGCTTTTTTCGCGTAAACAATAGACGGAAGGAAAAACTTGTGGTATAATAATGGTATGATACAAAAAAGAGCGATTGCTTTCGATATAGGCGACAAACGAATAGGCGTAGCCGTTTCCGATCCGTTTAACGAATACGCCATGCCCTGTGAAACGTATTTCCGTACGCATAATTTCGAAACGGACGTTAGCGCGATTGCGAAAATTGCGCAGGAAAAAGGCGTTGGCGTTATCGTGTGCGGTATGCCCGTCCACGCCGACGGAACGGCGAGCGAGCAAACGGAAAAAACCAAGCGGTTTATCCAAGCGTTGCAAAGCAAAACGGGTTTGCCCGTCGTGGAAGAAGACGAACGGTTTACCACCTTGCAGGCAAAGGAAACGCAAATGATGGGCGGGGTTAAACAGGGCAATCGAAAAAAGACGGTGGATTCTATCGCCGCGTCGTATATTTTGGAAAGCTATTTGCAAAGAGAAAATCAAAAACGTAAAAAGGAGCAAATTATGAACAACGAAGAAATTTTAGACGAAGAAGAACGCATTATCGAGCTTGTGGATGACGAAGGCAATCCCGAAAAATTCCTGCATATCGGCACCATGCCGTATAAGGGAACGACCTATTGCTTTTTCCAAAAAGCAGAGCCCGAAACGGAAGAGGAAGAAGACGAAGTGGTTATTCTTACCTTGGACGAAGAAAACGAAATGCTCTATCCCTTGGAAGACGAACAGCTTTTAGACGAAGTTTTCGCGGAATTTTGCAATCAGTACGAAGACTTCGAAGACGCGGACGAAGCTATGAAATTAGAACAATAATCAACGTTTTTTACCCCCCTGTGTGGTTTACCGCACAGGGGATTTTAATAAAATAGACGTTCCGCCAAAAAAAGCACCAAAAAATTTCACGCTTAAATTTTTAGGGGAATATGTGAAAGTACTTGACAAACGTAGGGGG
>JAZTWF010000058.1:0-1535 GCA_045635725.1 Candidatus Scatosoma sp.
AAAACCGTGTAAAATCGGTTGACTAATTACCAAAAAACGGCTATAATAGTTTAGCATGGTTAAAACCGTGTAAAAAACCTTGCGCGCTTTGGCGCGCCGAATAAGACCAGGAGGTGCAAAAGTATGGCTAAATACGAAATGCTGTATCTGATCAACAACGATTTGACGGACGAAGCAAAAGACGCCGAAATTGCGAAGTATGAAGGCATCGTTAATTCGATGGGCGGTAGCGTAGCTTCCACCGATAAGTGGGGCACGAAGAAGACTGCATATCCTATCAACTTCAAAAACGAAGCGTACTACGTTCTCATGACGTTCGAAGCAGACGGAAAAGTAGTTGAAGAGCTCAAACGTGTTGCGGGTATCGACGCAGACGTTGTTAGACGCTTGATTACGAAACTCTAATCAGATAAGGGAAAAATTATGAATAAAGTATTTTTAATCGGAAACTTAACGCGTGACCCCGAAATCCGTGAAACGGCTTCGGGTGTGGCTATGTGCCGCTTTGCTATTGCGGTTCAACGCCCCTATTCTTCGCAAGACGGCGAACGTCAAACGGACTTCTTTGAATGTACGGCTTGGCGCGGACTTGGCGAAACGATTGCGCGTTACACCAAAAAAGGCAAAAAGGTAGCGGTTACGGGCAGCGTACAAATCCGTAACTATGAAGACAATCAAGGCGCAAAACGCACCGCTGTCGATATTATCGTACAGGATTGTGAATTCCTTTCGCCCAGAGACAGCGAAGATTCGTTTGACGACGTCAACGACGCTCCGCGCGCGTCCGCCGCAAAGCGTAAACCCGTTTTGCAGGAAATGGACGACGATTCCGATATTCCTTTCTAATAACGGGAATATCAAAAAATAATTCAAGGAGTTACTATCATGGAAGAAGTAAAAGCACCCGTAAAAAAGGTATTTAAGAAAGCGCCCCGTAAAAAGGTATGCGCATTCTGCCAAGAAAAGCTTGACGCGATTGATTATAAAGACGTAAACCGTCTTAAGAAATTTATCACCGAAGGCGGCAAAATTTTGCCCCGCAGAATGAGCGGTACGTGCGCTGCACACCAAAGACTTCTTGCAACCGCAATCAAGCGCGCAAGAATCGCGGCTCTTCTCCCCTTCAAAGGTGAGTAAGCTTTATTAATTGTTATAAGACAAATTCAATTTCAATAAAAAGTACAAAAACTTCCGACCTGAAATTATATATAATCTTGTAACAAAAATAAAACCAAATAACTAACAAAGAAACACTCTGCATCACCGCCGAGTGTTTTTTATTTCTATACAACCTCTACCGCCCTACCCCTTTATATTTCCTATCTTTTTGTCCACTTGTTATAAGACAAAAATCAATTTCAATCAAAAGTACAAAACTTCCGACCTGAAATTATATATAAATCTTATAGCAAAAAACAAAACTAAATAAACAAACGAAAACACTCTGCGTAAACCGCCGAGTGTTTTTTATTTCTATGCGACCTCTACCGCCCCACCCCTTTATATTCCCTATCCTTCTGTCCACTATCTATACC
>JAZTWF010000059.1:0-8012 GCA_045635725.1 Candidatus Scatosoma sp.
AATTTCAATCCGTTCATGGCGTTAAAGACGAAAGAAACGACGGAGAACAGCGGCGAGGCGTACGCCCTTGAATTTGTCTATTCGGGGGATTTTGAAGCGCAGACGGAGTTGACCTTTGATAAAAGAGCGCGCGTGATGATGGGCTTAAACCGCGATACGTTTGCGTGGAATGTAGCGCAAGGGAAAGCGTTTCCCCCGGCGATCACCGCCAAATTTTCAAAAAATCGCGTAAAAACGGTTGACTTTTCAAAAAATACCGTTTATACTATATATCGGTTGACGTTCCTTTACGAGCGGCGTGTAAATAGCAAAAGCGTCTTAAATTACTCGACCAAATAAGAACGGTGGGTTTGTGGTATCAATACCGTCGAACATTGCTAAAAAGCGGACTAAAAGTCCGCTTTTTCTTTTGCTAATGTTTCAAATAGCTGATAACGTTCTTTTGCCGTACTTAAATGGCTTAATTCATCTAAAATATGTTGTTTTTCTTCCCCCGAAAAATCCAAATTGTTTATCTTACTTTTCAATGCACTAACATCAATACCGCGCATTTTTTCGCTTTTACCAACGCTTACAACTAAATCCTTGACAATATAACTATCACGTAATTTTCCATTTTTTAGAACGTCGGTGCTAACAAGATTGCGGACAGGAAGATTGTTTCGTTTCCCTTTCTTCGCGCTATGCGTTAAAAGCGAAAGAGTTGGGTATTGATACGCTGGTGATCGACGACGGTTGGTTTGGCAGTAGAAACAACGATTCACAGGGCTTGGGCGACTGGTTTGTCAATCAAGAAAAATTCCAAAACGGGCTTGCGGCGTTTTCCGATAAGGTGCATGACTTAGGCTTGCGCTTGGGGATTTGGATTGAACCCGAAATGATTAACCCCAAAAGCGAGCTGTATAAGGCGCACCCCGAATGGGTTTTACAATGCAAAAACCGTCCTTCGTCCTTGGGTAGAAAACAGTTGGTACTCGATTTGACTAACGACGAAGTGATAAACTATATCGTCGATAAAATCAAACAAACGCTGTCGGGCGTGCAGCTTGAATATATCAAATGGGATTTCAACCGTACGCTTTCGGAAGTCGGTTCGCTTGCATTGCCGCCCGAAAAGCAATGCGAAGTTAAACACCGTTTCGTGCTTGGTACGTATAAAATGCATAAGCTACTTACCCAAGCGTTCCCGAACGTGCTTTTTGAAGGCTGTTCAGGCGGCGGCGGACGATTTGACGCGGGTATACTTTTCTATTGTCCGCAAATTTGGGCAAGCGACAACACCGACCCCGTTGCCCGTATGGAGATACAAAAGGGCACGGCGTTTGCGTATCCGATTTCGTCTATCAGCGCACACGTTTCTAATTCGCTTTCGAATAAATTAGAAACTTCGCCCGATTACGATTTTCGTTTCAACGTAGCGTTGGGCGGTATGCTTGGATACGAAATGAATATCACCCGTCTTTTAGGTGAAAACGAAGAAAAAATCAAACGCCAAGTGGCACAATACGAAAAATGCTATGCGTTATTGCTTACGGGCGATCAGTACCGTTTGGAAGTGGACGGCGGCGAATACGCGTTTGTTTGCGTGGCTAAGGATAAATCAGAATTTTTGCTTGTGTATCAGGATATTCAAAACAATGTAAGAAAACAATTACCCCTTGTCGGCTTGGATGAAAATGCGGCGTACGTGTGCGAAAACGGTAATACGTATGGCGGAAAAACGTTACGCGAAGTAGGGATAAGCGTACCTGCAACCAAACTTCCTTACGGATATTTTAGCTGTTATGGCAAACGCATATAAAAAAAGCACCCACGGGTGCTTTTTTTTATATGCGCGCTTTGTGTTTTTTGCCGAAGATAGGCAGCTTTACCGCACGCGCGTCTTTACGAATGATTTGCGCTATGGCGCGTTTGCCCATTTCCGCTGCGGTGGGTAAGCCCCCGGGGGCTTGTTGCCATTGCGAAGCAAGCACGACGTTTTTTATACCGCGGATAAAAGCAGGCTGCACGGTGGGCAATTTGTTTTTGCGCAGGATAAAGCTCATATACGAACCTGTTGGAGAAAGGGTATAGCGTTGATAGGTGGCGGGCGTCCAAACGTCCAAACGCCGCAGCTTTCCCGAAAGCGTAGGAAAACGCGCAATTAAAATGTTTTCCACCGCCTTACAAAGTGCAAGCTTTTTACGCCTGTATTTATCGGGAGTTTGTTTGAGCGCAATCCATTCCTTGGCGGCGGTTTCGTCCACAAACACCATGGTTTGTATGACGTTTTTGTCCTTGGGCGCAAACGAAGGCTCATGCGAAAATTCCCGTATAATAAGTTGCTTGGTTTGCAAAATGTTTTGCTCCTTTTCGTCAAGGCACAAAATCAAATCCCCCGAAAAAGGGAGCGTGGGCAAATCGCACGCAAACGCGCAATGCCAGCTGGAAAAACGCGGTTCGTTTTTATATTGCTTTTGCAACCCTTTGGGCATATCGCGCTTTAACAGCTTTTCAAAAGTAACGGTGGGTTCGCAGGCGCAAACGATATAGTCCGCGGAAAGGGTAGTTCCGTCTAAAAACCGCACCCCCACGGCGGTATTCTTTTGCAGGATAATTTCCGTTATCTCTTTGCCAAGCAGCAGCTCTCCGCCTAAGGAAGTAAAACGGTTTTGTATACGCTGCGCCATAGCAAGCGAACCGCCCTTGGGCAATCCGCCGTTGTCGCCGCAAAAGGTGGCAAACACGAACAAAAGCGCCAAAGCGGAAAACTGTGTGCCGATAAAGCAAGAGAAAAAGGTTTGCAAAAGGGGGTGGGTAAACCGCCTTGAAAATTCTCCCGTGGATAAACGCAAATAGGGTACTAAGGCAGGCAAAGACAAAGCGTCCTTAAAGGAAAATCCCCGTATGCCGCTTACCGCTTGTAACGTGCGCACCGCTTGAATAAGCTTTTTAATTTGCTTTTCGTCCGCTTTGGATAAGGCAAGCATTTCGCTTTGCAATTTGTCTAAGTCGCGGTATAGCGAAAAACGCTGACCGTCCTGTTCACAAGTATACAAAACGTCGGGTTGAAGCACGTCAATTTCGCCAAGCGCGCCAAGCTCTTTCCACGTTTGATAGGTTTTGGTGTTGGAGTTTGTGCCCGTTAGCCAATGAATACAGTTGTCGATATGATAGCCTTCGCGCGTCCAACCCGTCAGGTTTCCGCCTGCAATTTTGTGTTTTTCGCATACAACGGCGTTATAGCCGTGGTATCTTGCGTAAATGCCTGCGGATAAGCCCGAAACGCCACCGCCGATAATTAAAACGGTTTTCATAGTAATAAGTTTGTGTAAATTGTTCTTTTTTTAACCGTATTTTTGTAAGATTTTTCTTGCCGTTTGTTCGTATTTTGGGTATAATGATAACAAGTGTTTTTTCACAAAAGGAGTTTGTATATGCAAAATAATGCGCGTGTAAAATACGCCTGTTATACGGCGAATGTATCCATGTCTATCGTGAGTAACTTATCGCCCATTTTATTTGTAACCTTCCGTAATTTATACGGCATTTCCTATTCTTTACTTGGAATGTTGGTGCTTGTCAATTTCGTAACGCAGCTGATTGTCGACGTGCTGTTTTCCTTCTTTTCGCATAAGTTTAACATTCCCTTGTGCGTAAAGCTCACACCCGTGTTGGTGATTTTAGGGTTGCTTGTCTACGCGCTGTATCCCTTGTTCTTGCCGCAAACGGCGTACGTAGGGCTTGTACTTGGTACGGTTATATTTTCTGCGGCAGGCGGCTTTGGCGAAGTGCTTATCAGCCCCGTTATCGCGGCTCTTCCAAGCGATAATCCCGAACGGGAAATGAGCAAAACGCATTCGATATATGCGTGGGGCGTTGTGGGCGTTATCGTTATCGGTACGCTGTATATTCTTGGCGTAGGGGAACTTTGGTGGCAATATTTGGCGTTGGGCTTTACCCTAATACCCCTTGTTTCCGCCGTGCTGTTTTTGGGCGCAAAGCTGCCGACGATGCAAACCCCCGAAAAGGTATCGGGCGTCGTTGAATTTATGAAAAACAAAACGCTTTGGCTGTGCGTGCTGGCTATCTTTTTGGGCGGCGCGACGGAATGTACCATGGCGCAATGGAGCTCAAGCTATATCGAACAAGCGTTGCAAATCCCCAAAGTTTGGGGAGATATCTTCGGCGTAGCGCTGTTTGGCATGATGTTGGGGCTTGGGCGTTCGCTGTATGCCAAGGTGGGAAAAAATATCGAAAAATTCCTGTTTCTTGGCGCGTTGAGCGCGGCGGTATGCTACGTAACGGCGGCGGTTTCGGGCATTGCGGTAATCGGGCTGCTTGCCTGCGGCTTGACGGGCTTTTGCGCGTCTATGCTGTGGCCGGGGACGTTGATTGTCGCGGCGGATAAAATGCCGTCGGGCGGCGTATTTATGTACGCCTTGTTGGCGGCTGGCGGCGATTTGGGCGCGTCCGTTGCACCGCAGCTTGTAGGTGTTATCGCCGACGGCGTTGCGGCAAGCGCACCGCTTACGAAGCTGGCGCTTTCGTGGGGAATGACGGCGGAACAGCTTGGCATGAAAGCAGGTATTTTGGTGGGCGCGGTATTCGCCTTGCTTGCCACCGCGGTGTTTGGATATATCTTAAAAACCAAAAAGAAAACGGCTTTACCGATAGAAAAATAAAAAAAAGCACTCTTGCGAGAGTGCTTTTTTCATATGCGTTTCTTATTGTGCTTGCGCGGCTTGCTCCGCCATTTTCTTGGCGTGCTCGTGTCTTGCGCTTGTCTTGCCTTCGGGGTCGATATCGCCTGCTTTGGTCAAAGCAATCTTGGTTAAAAGCGGCCCGATAAGTTCGTAAATGAGTACGGCGAATAAAGTAATGTTGGCGATAATCGCGCTTTCCGTACCACCGAGCTCGGCGGACTTCATCGCCATGCCAAGCGCAACGCCCGCTTGGGGGAGAAGGGTAACGCCAAGATATTTAACGATATTGTCGTCGCACTTGGAAAGCTTTGCGCTGGCGTACGCGCCGCCGTATTTCCCTGCCGAACGGGCAAGGATATACACCACGCCGACAAGCAGGATAAGCACTTCCCCAAACACGGAGAATTCAAGCTCTGCGCCGCTTAAAACGAAGAATAAGACGAACAAAGGCGAAGTCCAACGGTCAACCCTGTCCATAAGCTCTTCGGAAAAATCGCAAATATTACAGAAAATCGTGCCGAGCATCATGCAAACGAGCAAGGACGAAAATCCGATATGCACGCCGCCGATATTAAATTTCAGCATGGAAAGGGCAATCGTCAAAAAGACAAACCCGATAGACACCGAAAGACGTTTGGAACGGGAATGGAAAAACCGTTCGCAAAAGCTAAACAAAAAGCCCATTGCCGCGCCTAAACCAAGCGAAAGTACAATTTCCAAAAGGGGTTCAACGACGATAGAAATCACGTCGAGCGCCCCCGATTTTAACGCTTTGGCAATACCGAACGAAATGGCAAACAGCACTAAGCCTACGGCGTCGTCTAACGCTACGACGGGCAACAGCATGTCGGTAAGCGGACCTTTCGCTTTGTATTGTTTAACGACCATTAAGGTCGCCGCAGGGGCGGTAGCCGAAGCAATTGCGCCTAAGGTGATAGCCGCTTCCAAAGGGAAAATCGTGGGAATGCAAAGGTGCATGACGATAAGTACGGCGTCCACCAAAAGAGTGGTGATTACCGCTTGGAAGATACCGACAATCGTCGCTTGCTTGCCGATTTTTCTAAGCTGGGTAAGACGGAATTCATTCCCGATAGAAAAGGCGATAAAGCCAAGCGCCACGTCGCAAAGCAGGGAAAGCGCTTCCACTTCTTCCATAGACGCAAACCCAAGTCCTTGGATATGGAGCAGTTTTCCAAGCGCGCCAAGACAGTACGGGCCAACGAGAATACCTGCAATCAAATACGCGGTAACGGCAGGGAGCTTGGCAAGCTTTGCCAAACGGGATAAGAGCAGCCCTGCGATTAAAGAAATGGATAAAGAAAGTAAAATTTGCATAAAAAAATTGCCTCCGTAGCGGACACAATCGGACGTAAATATTCGTGTGTTCGTTGTTTTTCGAGAAACATTATACTACTTATTGTTAAGAAAAGCAAACGAAAACAGCGGCAAAATAAAAATTATACGAAAGATTATTTCGGCTTTGGAAAAAAATTTATTTTTTCCGCTTTGTATAAGCATTTGACAAATCTGCGTTTGGCGCTGTATAATAGAAAGCGTATACCATTTCAAATAAAGGAGTTTTTACCATGTACCAAATCGTTGGCAAAAAATCGCTGAACGCGACGGTAACGCAAATGGAAATTTATGCGCCCTTCGTCGCAAGAAAGGCGCTTGCAGGGCAGTTTATTATTTTACGCGTGGACGACGACGGCGAGCGGATTCCGCTTACCGTAGCAGGCTATGATAGAGAAAAGGGTACGGTTACCATTATTTTCCAAATCGTAGGCGGTTCTACGCAGCGGTTAAATTACAAAAACGTAGGGGACTATATCCCCGATTTCGTCGGGCCTTTGGGTAGACCTACCCATATCGACGGGTTAAAAAAAGTATGCGTCGTGGGCGGCGGCGTGGGCTGCGCTATTGCGCTCCCCGTGGCAAAAGCTTTGCACGAGCAGGGCACAAACGTAACGTCTATCGTCGGGTTTAGGAACAAAGACCTTGTCATTTTGGAAGACGAATTTAAGGCGGTTTCCGACGGTTTCCACATGGTAACGGACGACGGTAGCTATGGAAAACAGGGCAACGTTTGCCTGCCTTTGAAAGAGCTTTTGGAA
Organism: Candidatus Scatosoma sp.; assembly: GCA_045635725.1. Classification (GTDB taxonomy): domain Bacteria; phylum Bacillota; class Clostridia; order Christensenellales; family Borkfalkiaceae; genus Scatosoma. The sequence goes on from JAZTWF010000059.1 coordinate 6,800, forward strand.
AAGGGCGAAACGTTTGACGAAGTGATAACCATCGGTCCGTTGATTATGATGAAATTCGTATGCGCGCTGACCAAAGAATACGGCGTAAAAACGATTGCAAGCATGAACCCGATTATGATTGACGGCACGGGTATGTGCGGCGGTTGCAGGCTCACCGTCGGCGGAAAAATGAAGTTTGCCTGCGTAGACGGGCCCGAATTTGACGGACACGAAATCGACTTCGACGAAGTTATGAGCCGTTCGCGCTCTTACGCCGATTTTGAACGTCATGAAAGAGAACAAGCGTGTAATCTTTTGAAAATGGAGGTGAAATAATATGGCGAAGTTCAACATGAACCCCTTAAAAAACCCCATGCCCACGCAAGACCCTGCAATCCGTAACACCAACTTCAACGAAGTGGCGCTTGGCTATACGGCGGAGCAAGCCATAGACGAAGCGAAACGCTGTATCGCTTGCAAAAACCGTCCTTGCGTAGCGGCTTGTCCCGTCAATATCCAAATCCCCGAATTTATCGCGAAAGTCGCGGAAGGGGATTTTGAAGGCGCATATCAAATTATTGCCAAAGATTCGTCCTTGCCTGCCGTTTGCGGACGGGTATGTCCGCAGGAAACGCAATGCGAAGGCAAATGCACGCGCGGTATTAAAGCAGGCTGCGAAGCGGTAGGTATCGGCAGGTTAGAGCGTTTTGTTGCCGACTGGCATAACGAACGTGCAAGCGAAACGGTAGAGAAAATTCCGTCCAACGGACATAAAGTAGCCGTGGTGGGCAGCGGTCCTGCGGGGCTTACCTGCGCAGGGGATTTGGCGAAGATGGGCTACGAGGTCACCGTTTTCGAGGCGTTGCACGTAGCAGGCGGCGTGCTCGTGTACGGTATTCCCGAATTCCGTTTGCCCAAAGCCATCGTGCAAAAAGAGGTGGATAATCTCAAAGCGCTCGGCGTAAAAGTGGAAACGAATATGGTTATCGGCCGCGTTATCACGATTGAGGAATTGAAAGAGGAATACGGCTTTGACGCGGTGTTTATCGGTAGCGGTGCAGGCTTGCCGAAGTTTATGAATATTCCCGGGGAGAGCCTGAAAGGCGTGTACTCCGCGAACGAATTTTTGACGAGATCCAACCTCATGAAAGCGTACAGAGCGGACAGCCATACGCCCATTCAGCACGGTAAATGCGTGGCAGTCGTGGGCGGCGGAAGTCGGAGGCCAAGCGGT
>JAZTWF010000060.1:0-9891 GCA_045635725.1 Candidatus Scatosoma sp.
TAAGTGAACCTATATTAAAGTGAAAGTCCATTTATAAGCAAAAAATAAGCCTTTTTTCTGTCTTGAGGCGTAGCGCAGCTTGGTAGCGCGTTTGGTTAGGGACCAAAAGGTCGTGGGTTCAAGTCCCGTCGCCTCAACCACAACAAGTCTTTCTTGAACCGTCAAGAAAGACTTGTTTTTATTTTACGATTAAGGAGGAGATTGGTATGAGTTATGAATTTGTATGCTCGAAAAAGGAGTTTAAAAAGCAAGAGATTTCAAAGGCGCAAGTGTTTTTTAGAAACGGAGACTATTTTGAGTTGTCTGGAAGCGAAATTATAGATATTAGCCTTCAATTCTATGATACCCTAATTGCAAACGAAAGAGGGTTTACTCCCGTTGCGAAGGGTGGTTATATTAAATGTAAATTTAGTAAACTTGCCCCTAGATACGACAGTTCCTTACTTTACAATCAAAAAGAATATAAAAAAGATAGGAAAGTCTATTTAGAAGAGCGTTGCATAAATGAGGGCGGATTGTATTATATCCGTTTGTTTAATAGAAATCACTGGCACGACGGAATTTTTGGGGATATTGTTGCTTACAAGGACGGAGACGTAGTCGTACTCTCTTTTCAAGCAAATAGGACGTATGGAACGGCGAATAAAAATTATCATACCGTAATGGCACCTAATGTTATCAAGCAAGTGGTTGAAAAAATCAATTTAGATTTTGAAAATTGTGATAGCTTCGAGATCTTTCAAGAAGAAATCTTGGATATGCAGATCAACTGTAAAAATCAATTAGAATGGAGTTCAAGTAGCTACGGTCGAAAAATTTCCAATGGTTTTATTCGATTAAAATTAAATAAAGAATTGGAGTGGCGGCGCGTTAACGTATATGGCTGTAATGAAAAAATCCCCAACATAAAAAAGTTGGAGCAACGTGTTTGTGGTGACGGCGAAGATGAAATTGATATATGTCATTTATACGTGACATATCGCTATGCCGGATATTGCAAGGGCTATGAGGAGTGTATCGGGATTAACGATATACGTCCGCTCGAAGAAATTCCTGATATTGATGAGGAAGATATATATCCTTGTTTTATCAGCGGTTATGCTAAAAAAGAAAATGACGGTTCAATTTTAATTGTTTTCGGAAAGGGAAAAGAAAATTAAATGGTTCAAGATAGGTACAAACTGCTCAACCAAAAATAACGGATAGTCGATTGACTGTCCGTTATTTTTTATTGTTTCGGGGTTGCGACGGGATTTGAAGGACGAGTTGCCCGTTAAGAAAAGCGTTGGTAACGCTTTTCAGGGACGAGAACGGAAAAAGTCTTGAAACAAAACTTGGGTCAACAAAAAAAGAATTTCTCACATCTTCCATGCGAAAAGGAGCAAAGTATGGCAACGCTTTCTCATTATTTCCTGAAAAAAATAGGGGTTACGTTTGTGTATTTTTTAAAAAGTTTATTAAAATTTACCGCATTATTAAATCCGCAGTCTAAGGCAATATCCGTGATGTTTTTGTCACTTGTTTTTATGAGTGTTAAAGCTTCTTCAATGCGCTTAATACAAATATAATCCCATATAGACATACCCATACATTTTTTAAAAATGGAAGAAAAATAACATCGGCTATATCCGATTTTTCGAGCAAGAATATCCAGTGTAATGTTTTCTTTGAAATGCGTATCGATATATTTAATCGCTTGGAGTAGCTTTTGATAGTTTTGCTTTTCCGCTTGAGAAAAACGATTATTTTTATACGAACGGGAAAATAAAATTAAAATCGCTGAAATATAATTATTGACGAGCGTTATGTAATCGTTTTGTTTTTGTTCGAATTCCCTGTGAATAGACAAAATTAAGTTTTTAACGTTTTCTACCTGTTCGGGGGGGAGCGTATCGTTGATTTTGTTGCTTGCAAGGGGAAAATTCGCTGCTAAAATTTTTATATAATTGGTATTTAACGCATTTTGAAAGTTGGTATAAAGATAGTAGGGAGCAATATGTAAATTGAGCAGTTCCATACCCCCGGCCTCAATATCCGTGACACAATGTGCCTCGTTGGGACGGAAAAAGAAAATATCGCCTGCCTGAATAGAATAAACGGCGTTCCCCGTTTTATAAAGTCCGTTGCCGCGCAATATAAGCGAAATTTCAATGAGAGTATGATAATGAATACGTAAATTATTTTTTCTCGGTTGAGCGGTGGAAGTAAAAAGCCGCAAGGCGTCAACGTTATTAAATTGGATTTCGTGAATAATCTTCATAGTGGCTCTATTATAGTAAAATGAACAAGTTTTGTCAAGGATAACTTTATAAAAATCGAAATATAGTTTTGAAATATCGAAATATTATTTTACCATTTTTTCTTTTTTTGTGTTATAATCATATTGTACAATAAAAATACATTTTTTGGAGAACAAAAAAATGAAAGCAAACGAATTAAAAATTACGGATATCAGAGTGGCGGATATAGACGGACTACCCAAGCATATGATTTTGGTAAAAGTTTATACGAATGACCCCGAAATCGTAGGCTATGGCGAAGTACGCGACGCGTCAAGTGCGACGTATGCAAAAATGCTAAAATCCCGTTTGGTTGGCGAAAACCCGCTTAACGTGGAAAAGCTTTTCAACCGAATTAAGCAATTTGGCGGACATTCCCGCCAAGGCGGTGGTGTTTCGGGGATTGAAATTGCTTTATTTGATATTATCGGGAAATTTTATAAAGTGCCCGTGTATCAACTTTTAGGCGGTAAATATAGAGATAAAGTCCGTATTTATTGCGACACAGACGTGGACGGAAAGCACACGGGCAGGGATATGGGAAAAGCGCTTAAAAAACGTATGCAAGACGGCTTTACCTATCTGAAAATGGATTTGGGTATTGAACTTTTATACGACGAGCCGGGAACGCTCAATGCCCCCGTGGGTATGTTGGAAGAAATGCAAAAATATTCCATGAAAGCGATTTGCCATCAATCGGGCAGTATTGATAAGTCGTTGATGTTCGGAAAAAATTACGAAATTTTCACCATTCCGCACTATGCAACGGGTATTCATATCACCGAAAAGGGCTTGGATTATCTCGAAAATTATGTGAAAGAAGTGCGCGAAGAAATCGGGTATGAAGTACCGCTTGCCATCGACCATTTCGGTCACGTGGCGATTGAGGACGCTATCCGCTTTGCGAAGCGACTTGAAAAGTACAATATCGCTTGGATGGAAGACTTAGCGCCTTGGCAACAAACCAATCACTTGAAAAAGTTTGCGGAAAATTCCTGTGTGCCCCTTTGCACGGGCGAAGATATTTACTTGGCGGAAAATTTCGAAAATATTATGCAGGCAGGCGTGAACGTAGTGCATCCCGATCTTTTGACGGTTGGCGGTTTCCAAGAGATGAAGAAAGTTGGCGCACTGTGTGAAAAGTATGGTGTAGCTTTGGCACTCCACATGGCAGAAAGCCCGATTGGATTTATGGCGGCAGTGCATGTGGCCGCCGCACTTAAAAACGTACTCGCGGTAGAATTCCACTCGGTTGATCACCCTGAATGGTACGAACTTGTAAACCCTGTAATCAAGCTTGAAAACGGATTTATGCAAGTACCCGATGCGCCTGGTCTTGGCATTGAAAGCTTGAACGAAGAACTCATTAAAAAATTCAAAAAAGCTGATTGCGACGAGCCTTGGAAGGATACGTCGGATTGGGATAAAGAATGGGCAAACGATAGAGAATGGTCGTAATTTAGCAACAAAAATATATTTAAATATTATTAAGGAGAAAAAAAATTATGGCAAATGAGTTCGCAAAACTTATTGCAACTACCCCCGAAATAGACGAAAGAATTCAAGACGGAATTGAAAAAAATCGTAAAGGTAATTTTACGATAAAACTTCCTGCTGAATATCAAGGGAAAAAGGTAAAAGTCAACCTTAAAAATCATAAATTTAAGTTTGGGGCAAATTTATTCATGCTTGACGAGTTCTCTGATGATGAAAAGAAAAATCAAATATATAGGGATAAATTCAAAGAAGTGTTCAATATGGCTACGCTCCCTTTTTATTGGAATGCTACTGAACCTGAAGAAGGAGCAACTCGTTATCATAAAGGAGCTTCTCCGCTTTATCGTAGACCTGCTATTGATCTTTGTATTGAATACTGCATGGAAAACGGGATCGAGCCGAGAGAGCACGCACTTTGCTATGCGCAGTTCTTCCCGAAATGGTTGGAGGGGAAAACTTTTGAAGAATTTAAACCGCATATGGAAAGACGTATGCAAGAAGTTTCTACACGCTACGCCGATAAAATTCCCACGATTGAAGTTACCAACGAAATGTTTTGGGGCGCGATGAAGTGTGATTTCTATTTCCATGAAGATTTTGTGGAATATTGCTTTAAGACGGCGGAACGCTATTTTCCGAATAATCAGCTTAACATCAACGAATGGGGTCCTATTTGGTTAGATAAAGGGGAAGATACGGATCCGTACTATTCCTATATTGCCAAAGCTATTGCAAAGGGTTGCCGAGTTGATACTATCGGAATGCAATATCACATGTTTCATAAAGAGGAAAAATATTTCGAAGATACTCGTAAGTTTTACGATATGGGGCATCTTTTCAAACTCTTGGACAGATATTCTGATTTTGGAAAAACTATTGAAATTACGGAAATCACAATTCCTGCATATACCGACGCCCCCGAAAAGGAAGAAGAGCAAGCGGATATCATTGAAAAGCTGTATTCCCTTTGGTTCTCGCACGAAAATGTTGGAAAAATTATTTATTGGAACGTGGTTGACGGCTACGCCGCATTTACCGAAGCGGGCAATATGACGCAAGGCGAAAACTATTATCGTGGCGGACTTCTCCGCTTCGATATGAGCGAAAAGCCTGCGTTTAAGCGCTTGAAAAAACTCATCAAAGAAGTATGGACGACAGACGAAACTCTTACTCTTGATGAAAATGGAGCCGCGCAGTTTAGAGGCTTTTACGGCGATTACGAGATTGTCATAGATGGAAAAACGTACGCTGTAAATTTAGACGAGAATGAAAAGGAAGTAACGTTATGAAAAGTGTTTTGATAACGGGTTCAACACAAGGAATTGGCAAAGCTTTGGCTATGGCTTTTGTAAAAGCAGGCTACCATGTATGCGTTCACTGCTCGAAAGATATAGAAAAAGCCGAGCGCGTGCAAAGGGAAATCGGGGCGCATCAAGCGGTGGTTTGCGATCTTTCCAATATGGACGAAGTGAACGAATTGTATAAAAAAACGGGCGCGGTGGATTGCTTGATTTTGAACGCCAGCGTGCAATATAAAGAGTATTGGCAAGACGTCACGGACGAAACGTTTGATAGACAATTTACAATCAACGTGAAAAGCACGCTTAAACTTATGCAGGCGTACTATCCCGCAATGCAAGAAAAAGGGTTTGGGCGTATCGTTACGATAGGAAGCGTCAATCAATACCGTCAGCACAGCGAACTTTCCGTGTATTCGGCAACCAAATGTGCCGTGATGAAGCTTGTGGAAGTAATCGCCAAGCAGGCGTCGTCGTTTGGAGTAACGGTCAACAATATTTCCCCCGGTGCAATCGCCACGCCAAGAAACGAAAGCGTATACAACGACGAAGAAAAGCGTAAAGCGGTTGAAAGTGTAATCCCTATGGGTAGATTTGGACAACCTGAAGAAATCGTAGGCGCGGCGTTGCTGCTTTGTGGCGAACAGGGCGCCTATATAACGGGCTCGGATATTATTATCGACGGAGGAATGAGATTATGAATTTTAACATAAGAGAAGAAATTATTGCGTTAACTCCACAATGGAAAGGGGAAAGATTGCCCGACGGTAGACCGAAAGTGGATGAAAAATATTTGAAAGCACTCAAAACGCTTACGCTTGAAGAAGTTTGGAAACCTATTTTCGTTAAGGGCTATGAAAGTCAATTTGAAGGTAGATTTCAAACGCTTCACGACGACGGGAGAAAACTTATTGGTCGTGCGGTTACGGCAACCTATTGCCCGTTCCGTCCCGATTTAGATGCGGTTGTAAAAGACGTCGGTAGAAGCGAAAACCGTAAAGGCACGTACAATCAATGGGTAATTGATAATCTTATGGAATACGACGTGCCTGTTATCGATATGTACGATAAAATTTATAAAGGTACGTTTATCGGCGGAAACCTTACGACTGCCATTAAAAATAAGACGAAGAATGAAAATGGCGGCGCAGTCATTTGGGGCGGTGTGCGTGATACCGAACAAATGAAAAAGATTGAAAATATTCAAGCGTATTATCGCGGTATCGACCCTACGCCCATTCGTGATTTCATTATGATTGGCTACAACACGCCGACGAAAATTGGAAACGCGATTTGTATGCCCGGCGACGTAGTATTCGGTGCAGGCGGCGGTGTATTATTTATCCCTGCTCATCTCGTCGAAGAAGTGGTAGGGGGAGCGGCAAAAACGCAGGTCAAAGATTTGTTCGGCTTTGAAATGATTTCGCTTAATAAATTTACTTCCGCACAAATCGACAAAAACACTTGGACGAAAGAAATGCTTGATTTACTTATGGATTTCATTGAAAAGGATGATCGCGCGGCACAGTATCGCGGTCTTGATTGGTCGCAAGAATACGATTTGGCTATCAACGGTGATCCCAACGACACGCAATCTGCATTGTAAAACAGCGTATATACTTCGCGTCTTTCGGAATTATATGCCAAGCGAAAAACGGTGGTAAAATAATTTTTTACGGCGCTTGTGGATATACTATTGTCAAACATAGCGTATAGGAGAAGACATAATGATTTACATACTTTCTTGCGAAACAATTGAAAACGGCGGTGGAGTTTACGGTTATGATTTCAAGGAAAACGGCGAACTTATTCAACTCGCCTATTTTCCGTGCGATAGACCCATGTATGCGGTGAAATGTGAAAAAGGTTTGTGCGTGTTGCTTCGTCAGCCCTTTGAAAACGATAATTATAGCGGATATTTTTTTGTGGATGAAAATTTGCAAAGCGCTACGGAAATCAAGAGCACACAAGGCGTTGTGGCTTGTCATTTGTGTGTGGAAAACGACGATGTGTACGCCGTTAATTATTTAAGCGGAAACGTTGTGAAAAACGGCGAAATAATCGTGCAAAGAGTTGGCAAAAGCGTACACCCGACAAGGCAAACCGAACCGCACACGCATTTTGTAGATAAAACACCCGACGGATATTTTGCGGTGTGTGATTTGGGTACGGATGCACTTGCTTTTTATGATAAAAATTTGTGCCTTGTTAGCGAGAGCAAAGTGCCGAGCGGTTACGGGATTCGTCATTTGGTATTTTCCAAGGACGGAAAGTATATTTATGCCATCAGCGAACTTGTGCCGTCGATCAGTGTTTTTGCGTATAAAAATGGAAAAGCGGAACTTGTCAATACCGTGGAAATCGCTTGTAAAAACGAAAAGGCGAACGGCGCGGCAATTCGAATTTCCAAAGACGGGAAGTATCTGTATGTTTCCTTACGCGAAGAAAATGTGATAGGCAGGTATGCGTTGAACGGAGAAAATATCGAACTTTTGCAAACGGTGGATTGCGGCGGCGATAGTCCGAGAGATTTTAATATTTTCGGGGAATATATACTTTGCACGAATGAAAAAAGCAATACGGTAACCATCTTGCGCATAGGCGAGAACGGTATATATGGAAAAATAAATCTCCCTGCGCCGTTGTGCGTGTTTTAAGGGGAGAATATTCTCATTAGAATAAAAAAGCTTTTGGAGCGCATTTCCAAAAGCTTTTTTTACACTTGCAAATATATTTGACAACAAATGTGCATATATGCTATACTTTTTATAACCGTTTACAAAGGGGGAAGAATATGGAAGGTACGTTATGGGCGTTTTTGCCTGCGTTGATTGCCATTGTGTTGGCATTACTTACCAAGCAGGTTTATATTTCGCTGTTTTTCGGAATTTTCGTCGGCGCGTTGATGTATGCCGGCGGCGATCCGTTAAAAGCAATGTTTACGCTGTATCAAGTTATGAGTGAAAAGGTGGGCGATAATACGCCCATTATCGTATTCCTTGTCGTTTTGGGAATACTTGTCGTGTTAATGCAAAAATCGGGCGGCGCGAAAGCGTACGGCGAATGGGCAAGCAGGAAAATCCGTTCTAAGGGCGGCGCTTTGGCGGCAACCGCAGGGCTTGGCTGCTTGATTTTCGTCGACGATTATTTTAACTGTCTTACCGTGGGTTCGGTTATGCGCCCCGTTACGGACAAGTTCAAAATAGCCCGTTCGAAGCTTGCGTATATCATTGACGCAACGGCTGCTCCTATTTGTATTATCGCGCCCATTTCCAGCTGGGCAGCGGCGGTAGCAGGAGAGCTGGAAGGGGACGGATTAATGGTGTTTATGAGCACCATTCCCTTCAACGTATACGCCATTTTGACAATCGTCATGGTGTTTGCGCTGTGCTATTTCCGTTTTGATTTTGGTAAAATGAAAAAGAATGACGTAATCGCGGAAACGACGGGCGACGTTCATGCAGGCGTAGAAAGCGACGACGAAACGTCCGAAGAAGTGCAAAGCAACCCCAAAGGCAAGGTTCGCCACTTACTCATTCCCGTAATCATGTTGATTGTTTGCTGTATCGGCGGTATGTTGTACACGGGCTTTTTCTATAACTGGGATACGCACACCATCGGTACTCAGCTGCAATCGCAAAACGTAATCGAAGCGTTTTCCAACTGCGACGCAGGTATGTCGCTGGCAATCGGTTCGACGGTGGCGTTGTTTGCTATCGCGCTGTATTATATGATTTCGGGCGTCGTTTCTTTTAAGGAAATTACGGGTAGCTTTACTTCGGGTTTCAAAGCTATGGTGCCTGCCATACTTATTTTGACCTTTGCTTGGTCGCTTTCGGGTATCATGGGCGCAAAGGGCGGCTATCTTGACGCACAAGCGTTTGTCAAAAATAACCTTGCAGGAAGCGCGTTCCCGCAGTTCTTATTCCCTGCTATTTTCTTTGTTTTGGCTGGTGCGATTGCGTTTGCGACGGGAACGTCGTGGGGCACGTTCGGCGTGCTTGTACCCATTGCGGTAACCATTTTGGGCGGAAGCGGAACGCTTACCATTCTCACCGTTTCGGCTACGCTTGGCGGCGCGGTATTCGGCGATCACATTTCGCCTATTTCCGATACCACCATTTTGGCTTCGGCAGGGGCGCAATGCAACCACGTAGAACACGTCAACACTCAACTTCCGTATGCTACTGTCGTGGCGGTGATTGCCGTTGTCGCGTATTTGATTGCAGGTGCGTGCGTCGGCTTGGGTAGCGTTGTCAGCTGTCTTATCATGTGGGCGGTGGCTTTGGCGTTATTCGTGGGGTTTGTATTCTTTATAAAATATTTGGATAAACGCAAGACGAATAAAGACCAAATGTAACAAAAACGCATATATGCAACGTGTTTTCTTTGCAAAAGCGGACAAAAGTGTTAGAATATATAAAGGAATACGCACTATGGCAAAATTATATTTTAAGTATGGGGCAATGGGTTCGTCTAAAACGGCGAACGCGCTAATCACCAAATTCAATTATGAAGAACGTGGCATGAAGGTATGGCTGATTAAGCCGTCTATCGACGTACGCGACGGGGCGGACGCTGTGCGTTCGCGCATAGGGCTTTGCGCCGAAGCGACGGTGATCACCCCCGATAAGGATATTTACGAAACCTTTTTATCGCAACCCCGTTTCGACGTTATTATCGCGGACGAATGTCAATTCTTCACTTCCAAACAAATTGACGAGCTGCGCCGTATCGTGGATAAGCTGGATATTCCCGTGTTGTGCTATGGGCTTCGCACCGACTTTTTGACGCATACTTTTGAAGGAAGCCACCGT
>JAZTWF010000061.1:0-6481 GCA_045635725.1 Candidatus Scatosoma sp.
GTATTTTCCGACCGTAAGCCCGTCGATATCGTCACTGTTTCCGACGAGCTTGACGGCGAAGGCAGCTTGGAAAAGGCAGGCGGTATCGCCTATCTTACCGAGCTGGCGCAAATTACGCCGTCGGCGGCAAACTACAAGTCCTATTACGATATCGTAACGCGCGATAGCGTGAATAGAAAACTCATTCGCGCATCGAGAAAAATTATCGAAACGTCCATGTCCGCGCCCGACGGGCAAACGTCGCTTGCGTTTGCGGAAAAGACCATTTACGATATTTCTAAGCAAACCGAACGTTCCGCGCTTTTGGGTATGGGCGAAGGCGGTATCGTCGAAAAGGTACTCGATAAATTCGAACAGTTACAGGCGGATTCCAACGCATTTAAGGGGATTCCTACGGGCTTTAAGCGGCTTGACCAAATGACCATCGGCTTGCAACGTTCCGATTTGTTGGTACTTGCGGCGCGCCCCGGTATGGGGAAAACTTCGCTTGCCATGAATCTTGTCGAAAACGCCGCGCTCCGCGCAGGTAAAACGTGCGCCGTATTTTCCTTGGAAATGCCGCGCGAACAAATCGTGCAAAGATTGTTATGCTCGTATGCAAACGTGAGCATGGCTAAGGCGCTCAAAGGTCAGTTGACGGCAAAGGAATGGAAAAAGCTTATGCTTGCCAGCGATCAGCTGAAAAAGAGTAAGATATACGTAGACGATTCTACGCGTGTAACGCCTGCGGAAATTTTATCCAAATGCCGCCGCTTAAAGACGACGGCTGGCGGTGTCGACCTTGTTATGATCGACTATATCCAGCTTATGTCGGGCGGTAGCTCTACCATAGCCGGCGGCGAAAACAGACAACAGGAAATCGCGTCCATTACCCGTGATTTGAAGATTATGGCAAAGGAACTCAACGTTCCCGTTATCGCGCTTTCGCAGCTTAGACGTATTCAGTCTAAAGAACCGCAGCTTTCCGACCTTCGTGAATCGGGCGCAATCGAGCAAGACGCCGATATCGTTATGTTTATCAACCGTCCCGAAGCGATTGCCACCAAAGAAGAAATCGAAAGCGGTCAGGTGGTTAAAGGCGCGGCGGAATTGATTTTGGCAAAGCACAGAAACGGTGAACAGGGGCGCGTTGCGCTGAAATTCATCGGCGAATGTACCAAATTCGTGGACGTGGACGAACAAAACCGCGACGAAGAACCGCCGCAATTTGGCGCGCCTGCGCCGTATGAAGATGCGGACGACGAAGAATACGTCGCTCCCGAAGACGATTACGCTCCGCCCGAGCCGCCTTTGCGTAAGGGTGAGTTGAAAATCACCGACGACGAAATTCCTTTTGATTAAGAGGTGTAAAAGATGTTCATTCAAGAAACAAGTAAAAAAATCCCCGTTCGCGGGGAATACGACGTCATCGTCGCAGGTGGCGGCGTTGCGGGCGTAGCGGCGGCGTTGTCCGCCCGTCGCGTAGGCGCGCGCGTGTTACTTATAGAAAAATCCTACTTAGTTGGTGGTCTTGCTACGTCGGGATTAGTTACCATTTACTTGCCCCTTTGCGACGGTATGGGGAGACAGGTCAGCTTCGGTATCGCCGAAGAGCTATTGCGCGTATCGGTTGCGCACGGGCATGAAGATATGGACGCAACGGCTTGGTTGGACGAAAACGGGGATAGAGAAGTCCGTAAAAGCACCCGTTTTCAAACGCAGTTTAACGCCAACGTTTGCGCGATTGCGTATGAACAGCTGCTCTTAAAGGAAGGCGTAGAAATTTTATACGGTACTTCCGTTTGTTCGGCGGTTGTCGAAGATAACGCTATCAAAGCGTTAATCACCGAAAATAAAAGCGGTAGAGAAGCGTATACGGCAAAATCGTTTATCGACGCTACGGGGGACGCGGACGTGTGTCACCTTGCAGACGCAAGCACGAAAAAATTTGAGCAAGGCAACGTAGCGGCGTACTGGTATTACGAATATTTTCAAAAGGAATACGCTTTGCGCCAGCTTGGGTTTGCCGATATTCCCGATAAATATAAAACGCCCGAACGCAAAGCAAAGGACACGCGTAAACGCTACGGCGGTTTGGACGGAAAAGAGCTGACGGAGCTTACCTGCTTTTCGCACGGAGAGATTTTAAGAGATTTCCTTTCCAAAGGTGGTGTTGGGAAAGACCATGCGCTTTGTACGGTGGCTACCATTCCGCAGGTGCGTATGACCCGTCGTTTGGACGGAAAGTATACGTTATGCGATGAAGAAGTGCGTACCTATTTTGATGACAGCGTGGGTATGATTTCCGACTGGCGAAAGAAAGGTCCTGTATATGAAATTCCCTTCCGTTGCTTATACGGGGATTTGAAAAACCTGCTTACTTGCGGCAGGTGTATTTCCGTGACGGACGATATGTGGGATATTACAAGGGTCATTCCCGTGTGCGCCGTAACGGGAGAGGCGGCAGGCTTAGCCGCGGCATTAACGGACGATATCCACGCTTTGGATATCCGCATTTTGCAAGAAAACTTGCGTAAAGCAGGGGTTAAATTACACGTAGACGAATTATAAACTATGCAAACGAAAATCTTGCCCGTCGATAAAGACAGCTTGACGGAAGCGAAAAATATTATATTTTCGGGTGGAGTGGTTGCCATTCCCACCGAGGCGGTGTGCGGGTTAGGCGCAAATGCCTTTGACGATAATGCCGTTCGCAAAATTTTCGAAATCAAGGGCCGCCCTAACGACAATCCGCTGATTGCGCACGTGCACAAGGAGTACGATTTATCCCAAATCGTAGACGAAATTCCTGCGTATGCCTTGCAATTACAACAGGCGTTTTTGCCCGGACCGTTGACGCTTGTCTATCCGTCTAAAAATAAGGTGAGCAAATACGTTTCCTGCGGCTTGGATACCTTGGCGGTGCGCGTTCCGTCGCACGAAGGCGCGCAAGCGTTTTTGAAGGAAGTGGGGATTCCCATCGTCGCGCCCAGCGCCAACCTTTCCAGGCACGTTTCCCCGACGTCGGCAGGGCACGTTTACGACGATTTTAACGAGAAAATCCCACTCATTTTAGACGGCGGAGAGTGCGTCGGCGGCATTGAAAGTACGGTGTGCGATTGCACGGGGGAAATCCCCGTAATCCTGCGCCCGGGGCTGATTACAAGGGAAATGATTGCCCAAATCGTCGGGGCTTGCGAAACGTACGTGCCCGATTTGAAAAAGGGCGAAAAGGTCAAAAGTCCGGGGGTGTTGTACAAGCACTATTCCCCCCGTTGTCAAACGAAACTGTTTGCCTGCGAAGACGGCGAAAACGCCCGTTTGGCGATAGAGCAAGAATTGCGAAACCGTCAACGGGTTGCGGTGCTTTGCGAAACGGATAGGGTAAACGAATTTGAAAAGACGGGCGCAAAGTGTTTGCCGCTTGGCAACAATCAAGAAGAAATGGCGGCGAATTTGTATAAGCTGCTCCGCACAGCCGAAGGCGTTTGCGACGTGTTGATTGCCATAGAACCGAGAGCAAAAGACGGCGTTATGATAGGGGTATTAAACCGCTTGCGCAAGGCGTGCTGTTCGGAAGATATCGCGCATGAAAAACCCAAAAACTAAGGGGCATGTATAAGATGAAAAGAAAAACCACCAAAAAAACCGTCGTGTTCGTCTGTACGGGAAATACCTGCCGTTCCCCTATGGCAGAATACGTTTTTCGGCAAAGGATTACGGACTTGGGGCTGACGAAGCTCAAAATCGTTTCCGCAGGTACGCATGCCCACGCAGGGGATAAAATGAACGAAAAAACGGCGCAAATTCTTGCGGATAAGGGTATTCGCCCCCGTGCGTTCAAGGCAAAGCAAATCGACGAAAAAACGCTGACGGATTCGCTTGCGGTCATTTGCATGACGGACGCGCAACGGGACACCTTAATGGAAATGCGTTGGCAGGTGCTCCGCGCGGCAGGGGAAGAAGATATCGAAAATAACGTGTACGCCTTTTCGGATATTACGGGTTATCAAATTATCGACCCCTACGGCAAGGATATCGACTGTTATCGCTACGTGTACGAACTCATTGCAGGCGGTGTTCCTGCCGTGATAGATAAAATACTACCCAAAGAAATTTGGGGGAAATACATTCCCAAACCGCGGAAACCTAAACAAGAAAAAGAGATATAAGGAGTTATTTATTATGAAAATTGCTGTTGCTTGCGACCATGGCGGTCTCAAACTCAAAAATGCGGTTATCGCATACGTGAAAAAACTTGGTCACGAATACGTAGATTTCGGTACGTATACCACCGATTCTTGCGACTATCCCGACTTTGCGGTGCAAGCCGCCGAAGCGGTTGCAAACGGTTCGTGTGAACGGGGGATTTTGGTTTGTTCGTCGGGGATAGGGGTATCTATCGTCGCTAACAAAGTTCCCGGGGTGCGCTGTGCGCATTGTCACGATACCTATTGCGCGAAGTATACCCGTTTGCATAACGACGCGAACATGATTGCGTTTGGCGAAAAGGTCGTTGGCGAAGGATTAATGGAAGAGCTTGTTTCTATCTTTTTAACGACGGAGTTTGAAGGCGGCGAACGCCACGAACGCCGTGTTGCCAAAATCAAGGCAATCGAAGAAAAATATTCTAAGTAATTAAGGAGCGCACTATGGGCAAGATTATTGCGATCGGCGGGGGAGAGCTCCGCGAAAAAACCACGCTAAAAATTGACGAATATATCGCAGGTCTTGCCAAGGCGCGCGCAGGCGAACGCCGCGCAAACGCGCTGTTTATCCCCACCGCCAGCCATGATTTTATGCCCTATTATAATACCTTTCATAAGGTATATACAGGGGTTTTCGATATCAAAACGGACGTTGCACTTTCGGTGTTTAAGGAAGTGGATTTACAGCGTATGCAGGCAAAGTTTGAAAAGGCGGACGTTATTTACGTGGGCGGCGGCGATACCGTTTTCATGATAGAAAGCTGGAAGAAAACGGGGCTTTTGCCGCTGATTGAAGACGCGTATAAACGCGGCGTTATTTTGGCAGGGCTTTCGGCAGGCGCTATTTGTTGGTTTTCGGATATTTACACCGATTCGGCGGCGGTACGCGGCGACGAACAGTACGCTATGTTTACAGGGTTAAGTTGGATAAATGGAAAAATTTCTCCGCATTATAATGCAAGAATGCTTGACTTTGATAAAATTGTATGCTACAATAATGCATGCGCGTATGGGATTGAAGATAATGCGGCGATAGTGATAGAAGACGGCGAAATCGTCGGAAGTATCACCAGCGGCGGAAAAGCGTGGACGCTTAAAACGGTGGACGGAACGCTTGAAAAAACGGAAATTCCAACGCTAAAAACAGAATAAGCGGACGTGGCGAAATTGGCAGACGCGCAGGTTTCAGGTTCCTGTGGGCAACCGTATGGGTTCAAGTCCCTTCGTCCGCACCAAAAAATAGGCGATACCCTATTTGGGTATCGCCTATTTTTCGATACGCACGAAAACGAAGGGACTTGAGGGTGGGAGCCGTTTTGCGAGAGCAAAACGCTTTGCCTTACGGCAGTTGGATAAAAGATAGATTGTTGGCAAAGTCGGCAATTGATAATTGCCGAGCGGGGCGCGCCGCTAAAGGCGCAAGTCCCTTCGTGGTGCGGGCGAAGGGAAGTACGAAGAACTCATTATCGCGACTTTATAAAACGAAATTCCCTGTGTACTCTAAGTCGTTGGGGATTTTATTTAGGGGGCTTGACAAATAGAACGGAGCGTGATATAATTTTGGCAAACTTTGATGAGAGCAAAGTAAAGCATAATAAAGACGGAAAGTTTGCCGAGCAAAAGAAAAAAGGAGATTTTGGAAAGATGATTGATTTTAAGAAATATATAACTGACGAAGAAAATTTATCGTTTTTAGAAGAATTATATGAGCTTTTTGCAATATCGCAAATTCCGTTGACCTTAGAGTGCAAAGGATATAGTTTTCATGTGGACCCGTGCTGTGGCGGCGCGGAAATTTGGCGTTTTGAAAAATGTATAGCAAAATATGATACGATTGACGATTTGTTTCTTAATTTTAAGATAGATGGAAAACCGTTTATTGAGCGTATAGCGGATATTGAATACGCTTGATATGGTTAGGGGTGGCTTTTTTCAAAAAAAGTGGTCCATGGACTTGACAAGCGACGACTCCTGTGTTATACTGTTTAACCGTAAGGTGGTTAGCCTAATTCTTTAAGAATTAAAATTATGTAATAAATAATTTTTACGACTATGAGTATTTCTTCGGCACGCATAGTGGCTAACCTCCTTATTTTTGTTTTCCTGCGCAACACAGGGGAAGGAAGTTTGTCAAGTAGGGGAATGAAATAGAACAATATAAAAATAAACGTCGAAAGCGGTTTAAGCGCAGGTTCGCGCGTCCGCTTTCGACTATTTTTCTTCTTTAGAGCTGATATATGTGCGGAAGTTGACGGACAATAAAGGCGATATATAAGCAAAAATCCCCGTTTTAT
>JAZTWF010000062.1:0-6577 GCA_045635725.1 Candidatus Scatosoma sp.
AAGACGATATCGCGCACGCAAATTCTAAATCCTTGGGGACGGCCTAAAAGTTCGGCGTTGTCCGAAAGGGAATATTGCGTTTTTGCAATAATCACGGGCAAGTTACCGCAGCCTTTTTCTTCGATAATTTGGATTTTTGCAAGCGCTTCTTCCGTGAAATCCACGCCGTCCGCGCCGTAAATTTTCGTCGCTACGTTTTCAATCTTTTGGCAAACGCCTTCTTCCAAAGCATACGGGTGTTGTAATTTGGACGGGATATCGCAAGCCTTGACAACTTCCATGGCAAGCTCTTTGCCGCCTTCGCCGCCCTTTAAGAATACGTCGGTGAATACCGCAACCGACCCTGCTTTTTGTACGGTGTCGATAACCAAGTCCGTTTCCGCTTGCGTATCGGTGAAAAAGCGGTTCATAGCCACGACAACGGGTTTTTTGTATACGTTTTTGATATTTTCGATATGCTTTAACAAGTTCGGCATACCCTTTTCAAGCGCCGTCAAATCTTCCGTGGAAAGATTTTCTTTCGACGCACCGCCGTGGAGCTTTAACGCCTTAACGGTGGCGACGATTACTACGCAGTCGGGTTCGATATTCGCCGCACGGCACTTGGTATCCAAGAATTTTTCCGCGCCAAGATCCGCGCCAAAGCCCGCTTCGGTTACCGCGTAATCGGCAAGGCTCATAGCCGCATAGGTCGCTTGAACGCTGTTGCAGCCGTGGGCAATGTTGGCGAACGGGCCGCCGTGGATAATGGCAGGCGTATGCTCTAACGTTTGCACAAGGTTGGGTTTCATGGCGTCCTTTAAGAGCACCGCCATAGAGCCTACCGCGCCGGGAATATCCTTCGCGCGGACGGAATCCCCGTCCGTATTCAAGCCGACGATAATGTTGCCCAAACGCTTTTTCAAATCGTCGATATCGGTAGCCAAGCACAGCACCGCCATAATCTCGCTTGCCGCCGTAATGTCGAAGTGGTCTTCTCTTTCCACGCCGCGCCCCTTACCGCCGATGGTGACGTTGATCAGCTGGCGTTCGTTCATATCCATGCAACGGTGGAAATAGATATTGTTCACGTCGATATTTAAGGCATTGCCGCGGAAAATATGGTTATCCATAAGCGCGCAAAGCAGGTTGTTCGCCGCCGTAATGGCGTGCAAATCGCCCGTGAAATGTAAGTTGATATCCGCCATGGGCACGACTTGGGCATAACCGCCGCCCGCCGCGCCGCCTTTGATACCAAAGACAGGGCCTAAGGACGGTTCACGTAAGGCAAGACAGGCTTTTTT
Source organism: Candidatus Scatosoma sp. (assembly GCA_045635725.1). GTDB lineage: Bacteria > Bacillota > Clostridia > Christensenellales > Borkfalkiaceae > Scatosoma. The sequence goes on from JAZTWF010000062.1 coordinate 1,284, forward strand.
GCCGATTTTGGAAAGTCCGTCGGCAAGCCCGATAGACACGGTGGTTTTCCCTTCCCCCGAAGAAGTGGGGTTAATCGCCGTTACCAAAATCAATTTGGCTTTGCGCTGCGCATTTTTAGGCAGGGCGATTTTGGCTTTGTACTTGCCGTACAATTCCAACTCATTTTCGGTTAAACCAAGCGTTTTAGCTACTTCTCTAATGTCTGAAAGCTGTGCGCTTTCCGCAATTTCGATATCTGAAAGCATATAATTCTCTCCGCGTATAAATTATCGTTCATTTTATTATAGCACATATTTTCGTAAATGAAAATAAGAAAATCTCTATTTTTGCAAAAAAGTGTAAAATTTTTTTTATTAAAAATAAAATTCGCCGTATTTTACGGAAAATTTGCAAAAATCGGGCGCAATGATTTGACTTATCACAGAAAAACATTGTATAATATTCAAAATGCAAAACGTTAATCACAAGGAGTTACTTTTATGGCAGAAAAAAGAGCGGTAACCATGGAAAAGTTGGTTTCCCTTTGCAAAAACAGGGGCTTTATCTTCCCCGGCAGCGAAATTTACGGCGGTCTTGCCAACACGTGGGATTACGGTCCTTTGGGCGTAGAGCTTAAAAACAACGTAAAGAAAGCTTGGTGGAAAAAATTCGTACAGGAAAATCCGTACAACACGGGCGTGGATTGCGCTATTTTAATGAATACCCGTACGTGGAAAGCGTCGGGTCACCTTGGCGGCTTTTCCGACCCCCTTATGGACTGCAAGAGCTGTAAAGCAAGACACCGCGCGGATAATCTCGTCGAAGCGTACGTAGCCAAAAAAGGCATGGACGTTAAGGTGGAAAGCATGGATAACGACGCTTTGGAAGCGTTTATCACCGAACATAAAATCGTTTGTCCCGTTTGCGGAAACTCCGACTTCACGTCTATCCGTAAGTTCAACTTAATGTTCAAAACCTTCCAAGGGGTTACGGAAGACAGCGCGAACACGGTATATCTTCGTCCTGAAACGGCGCAAGGGATTTTCGTCAACTTCGCCAACGTACAGCGTTCTACGCGTATGCGCGTTCCGTTTGGTATTGCGCAGGTGGGGAAATCCTTCCGTAACGAAATCACCCCCGGCAACTTCACCTTCCGTACCCGTGAATTTGAACAAATGGAGCTGGAATTCTTCTGCAAGCCCGGCACCGATTTGGAATGGTTTGCCTACTGGAAAGACTTCTGCAAAAACTGGTTGCTCTCTTTGGGCATGAAGGAAGAAAACTTACACCTTCGCGACCATTCCCCCGAAGAACTTTGTTTCTATTCCAAGGCGACCACCGACTTTGAATACAACTTCGCATTCGGTTGGGGTGAGCTTTGGGGTATTGCCGACAGAACGGATTACGACTTGACCCAACACGCCAAGGAATGCGGTAAGCCTATCGATTATCTTGACCCTGTTACCAACGAAAGATACGTGCCCTACGTAGTAGTGCCGTCGCTTGGCGCGGACCGCGTAGTGCTTGCGTTCCTTACCGACGCGTACGACGAAGAAGTGGTAGACGCGGAAAAGAACGATATCCGTACGGTGCTTAGATTGCACCCTGCGCTTGCGCCGTATAAGTGCGCCGTTCTTCCCCTGCAAAAGAACCTTTCCGAAAAGGCGGACGAAATTTACGCGAAAATGGCGAAGAAATTCTCTTCCACTTACGATATTACGGGTTCTATCGGCAAACGCTATCGCCGTCAAGACGAAATCGGTACGCCGTTCTGCTTGACCGTCGATTTCCAAACGTTAGAAGACGGTACGGTTACGATACGCGATAGAGACAGCATGGAACAAATCCGCGTTTCCGTTGAAGACGCCATCAAGTATATCGAAGAAAAGTTAGAATTCTAAGATAAATTACCTATCTTTATGAAATTTCCCGTTATTTTCAACGGGAAATTTTTATTTTCACTATACAAGCGGTAAATTTTGTGGTATAATACTTTTATCAACGATAAGGAGTTTTTTGGTATGCAAAAGGTTTTTTCCAAACAAAACTGGGCGATACTCGTTTTATTCGGCTTAATCGGACAAATCGCGTGGTCAGTGGAAAATATGTATTTCAATTTGTTCGTGTTCGACACGATTGCGCCCGATTTGGACGCCATTACTTTAATGGTACAGCTTTCGGGCATTACCGCCACGGTAACCACTTTGGTGGCAGGAACTCTCTCGGATAAGCTGGGAAATAGAAAACGGTTTATTTCGTACGGCTATCTCATTTGGGGCTTTACCGTGGGGCTGTTCGGGTTTTTGTCGGTGGATACCGCCAAAGCTATTTTCTCTACCGATACGACGACGGCGATTACTTTAACGCTGGTTGCCGTTATCGTGGGCGATTGTATTATGACGGTGTTCGGTTCGACGGCGAACGACGCGGCGTTTAACGCTTGGGTGACGGACAACACCGAAGAAAGCTATCGCGGTAAGGTGGAAGGCGTACTTTCCGTACTCCCCTTGTTCGCTATGCTTATCGTAGCAGGCGGCTTTGGGATTTTGGTAGAGCTTATCAGCTATCAATGGCTGTTTTTGGGCTTAGGTATCGTCATTTCCGTGTGCGGCGCGGTGGGGATTTTTTGCATTCAAGACAGCCCTGCTTTGGAAAAGAAAGGCACGCTGAAGGATATTTTCTACGGCTTTAAGCCGTCTGTTGTTAAGCAAAACAAACCGCTGTATCTCTCCCTTTGTATCATGGGTATTTACGGCGTGGCTTGTCAAATTTTCATGCCCTATCTTATCATTTACATGAAGACGTTTTTATCGTTTAGCGTGATTGAATACAGTATCGTGTTCGGGCTGGCTATCGTCGTCGGCGCGGTGATTAACATTATCCTTGGCGGCGTTTGCGATAAGCTGGATAAAACCAAGGTTTTATACATAGCCGCAGGCATTATGGCTATCGGGCTTTTGGGTATGTATTTCATGCACTTTGAAGACAAAACCACTACCCTTATCACCTTCGGCGTAGCAGGGTTTGTCATGATTACGGGCTATATCTTCGTTTCCGCGCTTTGCGGTGCGTTGGTGCGTGACTACACCCCCGAAAAAGACGCAGGCAAGCTGCAAGGGGTGCGTATGATTTTCAGCGTTTTAATCCCTATGCTGGTTGGACCTATGCTTGGCAACGCCATTAACCGTATGCGCAATATTCCTTTGGAAAACGCAGGCGCGGACGCTATGACGACGCAGTATATTCCTGCGCCTGAAATTTTCTTGGCTGGCGCTATCGTCGCCGCGCTCATGTTCGCGCTCATTCCCCTTTTAACCAAAGCGGCGACACAGGCGAAGGAAAACAAAGACAAGGAGTAAAATCATGCTATTGAGAACGAACTATTCTATCGGAGAAATCCCCCACGGCGAACACCCCCTGCCCCAAGAACGCAGGGATAGCTGGCTTTGCTTAAACGGCGAATGGGATTTTTATAAGCTCCACGGCGAAAGTAAGTACAACCAAGGCAAAATTATCGTTCCTTTTTCCCCTGAAACGCTGCTTTCGGGCGTTACCAAGGACGAAGAAAACGCGTTTGTTTTGCACGCAGGCGAACAGCTTGTGTATACGCGTAAAGTAACGCTTGACGAAAGCCTGTTGCTTGGGAAAACGCTGCTCCGTTTCGGCGCGGTAGATCATAGCTGCGAAGTGTTTATCAACGGACAAAAGGCAGGCTCTCATCAAGGCGGATTTACCGCATTTTGCGTAGACGGTACACCGTTTTTTACACCTGGCGAAAATGAAATTACCGTGATTTGCACGGACGAAGGCACAAGAAACCACGGCGCGCGCGGTAAACAAAACGACAAACGCGGCGGCATTTGGTACACCCCCCAAAGCGGTATTTGGCAAACGGTGTGGATAGAGAGTATGCCCAAAAAACATATCCGCGATTTGCGGATTACGACAAACGCCGAAGAACGCTCGGTAACCGTTTGCGCCGATTGTTTCGGGGAAGAGCTTACCCTTGCCGTGCTTGACGGGGAAAAGTCGCTTGCCAAAGTAACGTTTACGGGCAGCGTAACGCTGTCTTTGGATTTCGAGCTTTGGTCGCCTGAAAATCCTAAGCTGTACGATTGCGCGCTTTCGTCGGCAAGCGGCGATACGTTGCATAGCTATTTCGGCGTGCGTTCGTTTGGGCAAGCCAAGGACGAAAAGGGCGTTGCGCGCTTGACGCTGAATGGAAAACCTTACTTTTTCAACGGTGTGCTTGACCAAGGCTACTGGTCGGACGGCATGCTCACTTACCCTTGCGAACAGGCGATTATCGACGAATTGACGCTCATCAAAAACATGGGCTTTAATACGCTTCGCAAGCATATAAAAATAGAGCCTATGCGTTGGTATTACCATTGCGATAGGCTTGGGATCGTCGTTTGGCAGGACTTCGTCAACGGCGGCGGAGAATATAAGTTCACGCACGTTGCGGCATTCCCGTTTTTGGGTTTCCACCACAAGGATAACGATTATAAATATTTTGCCCGTGAAAACGAATACGGCAGAGCGGAATTTGCCAAAGCGGTGGACGAAACGCTTACACAGCTTTATAATTGTACGTGTATCGGGGTTTGGGTTCCCTTCAATGAAGGCTGGGGGCAATTCGATTCGGCAAAATGGACTCAGTACGTTCGCGCGCAAGACCCTACACGCATTATCGACAGCGTTAGCGGTTGGCACGATCAGGACGTAGGCAAGACGGATTTGAAGAGCCTGCACACCTACTATACGCCGCTTAGAGTTCCTAAGGACGAACGACCCGTGGTGTTAAGTGAGTTTGGCGGATATTCCATGAAAACGGAAAATCACGTGTTTGATACGGAGAAGGAATTTGGATATAAAACCTTCCAAACGCAGGAAACCTTGGTTGCGGCACTTGAAAAGCTGTATTTGGAAAAGCTGCTCCCCTTAATTTCCAAAGGGCTTTGCGGCTGTATCTATACGCAGGTATCCGACGTCGAAGAAGAAATCAACGGGCTTGTGACGTATGATAGAAAGGTAATCAAAATCCCTGTCGAAACCATGGCGGCAATCAACGCCAAAATCACCGCCGAAGCAAATAAGGTGCAATAAAACACTATCCCCGAACCGCTATGGTTCGGGGATAACTTTTTATTCTTCGTCGTCATCGTCGCGAGTGTTTTGTTGGACGGGTTTACGGAATTTTAACTGTTCTACGGGATAATCCCTAAACACAAGTCCGCCTGCGCCGTCGTCCGATTTTACGCGGACCTGCATTTTCAACATATTCAACCCTGCGACAATGCCTTTGCCGTCG
>JAZTWF010000063.1:0-2028 GCA_045635725.1 Candidatus Scatosoma sp.
GCCTGTTCTTCCGCGGCAATGCGCTTTTGGGCTTTTGAGCGTTTTACCGAAAGGGAAATGATAATGATGAGTACGAATACGATAAACACCGCGGCAAGTGCTAAAATAGCGACAAGCTCAGGATGTGCGGTGGCGTACGCGATACATTTTTCAATAAATTCCATGACGACAAATCTCCTTATAAAAATATTTATGGCTTTATACGTTATGCAATAACGTATGCAAAAAATTCGTGTATTAATATTGTAATACAATTTTCAAAAAAAGTCAAGGCAGATGGCAGTTTTTTTTGTCGGTATTTTCTAAAAAAATTGACATTTTGTTGCAAATGATATACAATATACGTATGAAACCTTTAACGATTGCCGTAATCGGCGGCGGAGCGGCAGGGCTTGTCGCGTCCGCATTATTAACGGAATATAAAAATTGCCGCGTTTTGTTATTCGAACGCAACGACCGTTTGGGAAAAAAATTATCCGCAACGGGCAACGGGCAGGGGAATATCACCCACCGCGCCCTTTCCGTTGACGCGTATTTCGCGCAAAGCGCGTTACCCAAGAGCAAAGTGGCGCGTATGCTGTCCGTATATGACGACGACAGCGTTTGCGCGTTTTTCCAAACGCTTGGCGTTTTGACGGATACCGATACGAAAGGCAGGGTATACCCTTCGGGCCGTCAAGCGTCCGCCGTTACCGACGCCCTGCGCTTTTCTTTGGGAAAGAACGTGGACGTGCATTTGCAAACGAAAGTAACGGAGCTTAAAAAACAGGCAAACGGGTTTACGCTTACGGCGGAAACGTCAAACGGCGTTTGCACGTTTTATGCCGATTACGTCCTGCTTTGTACGGGCGGTAAAGCGGCGAAAAATTTTGGAACGGACGGTACGGCGTACGCTTTGGCGGAAGGGCTTGGGCATAGCCGTACGGCGCTTTGCCCGTCTTTGGTACAGTTAAAAACGGACGTGAAAGCTATCCGCACGTTAAAAGGTATTCGTGTGGCGGACGGCGGTGTGACGGCGCAGGTAAACGGCGAAAAGAAAGCTACCCTGCAAGGGGATATTATCTTCACTGACTACGGCGTTTCGGGCGACGCAATTTTCCGTATTTCCGCGTATATCGCCGACCAAATCGACAAGGACGTTACGCTTTCTTTGGATTTGTTGCCGCGTTACACGGAAGAAGAGCTTGTTAGCGCTATGCGCAATAAAAGAGAACGTTTTCCCGAACTTGGGTTTTTGGAGCTGCTTGGCGGAACGCTCAACAATCAAGTAGGCAGGGCGGTTTTGAAGACGGTCAAGGAAGGGGATATCCTTGCGGCGGCGAAAGCGGTGAAGGCGTTTCCCTTGACGGTGACGGGCACGCTTGGGTTTGATTACGCGCAAGTAACCAAGGGCGGTATACCGCTTGACGAAACGGACGATACCCTGCAAAGTACGCTTGTCAAAGGCTTGTATTTTGCAGGGGAAACGCTGGATATCGACGGCGCTTGCGGTGGGTATAACCTGCAATGGGCGTATACTTCGGCGCGGATTGTCGTGGACGCGTTACTTAAAAAAATAGAGAAATGACGGGGGCATGTATGCGTTTACTGACTATATCGGACATTAAATTGCCCTTAGGAAAGGACGAAAGCGCGCTTTATGCCATTGCGGCAAAACGCTTGGGCGCAAAGCCTGCGTATTTGAAAATCCGCAAAAAATCGTTGGACGCACGGGATAAGGAAAATATCCGTTTCGTATACACGATAGAGTGTTCCGCTACGCCTGTTGTCAAGGAACAAGAAACGCTGGAAAGCTTGCCTGTGCATTGTGCGCCCAAACAAACGGTGCTTATCGTGGGCAGCGGACCTGCAGGGTTGTTTTGCGCCCTGCGTTTATTACAGCGCGGTATTACGCCCGTGCTCATTGAACGCGGTGCGCCCGTGGACGAGCGTGAACGCCGTATACGCGCCTTTTGCGATACGCGTGTGTTGGACGTGGAAAGCAACGTGCAATTTGGCGAAGGGGGCGCAGGGACGTTTTCGGACGGA
>JAZTWF010000064.1:0-15908 GCA_045635725.1 Candidatus Scatosoma sp.
CTTTTGCGTGCGTAAAAAAAGGAGAGAAACTCTCTCCAAAACAAGCAAAGATCTGTGGCGACAATACGTATAATCTGTGGTGAACATTTGGTGAACAAACGCTGAAAGCCTTTATTTATAAGGCTTTGCGCTTCGATCTCAATGGTTCGAATCCGCTTAGCTCCACCAAAAACGAACTAAAACGAACTACTTCGGTTTAGGTCGTTTTTATCCAAGGCGAAAGGCTTGGTATGTAATCATTGCGTAATATATGAGTAGTTTTTCAAACGAAAAAAGGCAATTATACTTTACGATTAAAAGAAGACCAAATCAAATAGTGAGATTGATTGAAATTATAAAATTCAATTTTTAACTTTTTTTATAATTATGTTCCAAAAAACAAGTCGCCCCCGTACACAAGTCAGTGTACGGGGGCGGCGCTATTAAAGCTATAACGTTAAGCGGCTTCGTCGGCGTTTGTGCCCGTCTCGCCTTTCCTAAAAAACAGGAAATACGCGCCAATCAAAAGAGTAAACAGCCCGTAAGCAATCAACACAACGCCCAAGCCGTTCAAACTAAACGCGCCTTGGGGGAAGATAAGGTCGATAATCCCGAAAATTTCGATAAGCAAAATCAAAGCAGGGACGACGTATTTAATCATTACTCCGACAAACGTTCCAAGCTTTCCAAACGAATTGCCGTCGGCTTTGAGCTCCGCAAGCGCTTGCTTTGAACCGATAAACCAACCAACCGTCACACAGGAAAGCAGGGCGCAAATGGGCATGAATACGGTGTTGGTAACGGTATCCAAGAAAGATAGCCAGTCCATACCCAAAACCGTCATTTGCGTGCTGCCGTTTAACAAATGCCCAAGAGAAATGCTAACGGGGACGGCTACGGCAAAGGTAATCAAAGCGATTGCCGCCGTAGCGATTTTACGGGCAATTCCAAACTTTTGGATAACGAATTGAGAAGCGACTTCCATAATAGAAATCACAGACGTAATAGCCGCGATAACTACCATAGTAAAGAAGAAAAATTCGATAATATTCCCAAAAAATCCGATACTTTCAAATACTTTGGGTAACGTTTCAAACATAAGCATAATGCCGTTGAGATTCAGCGTACTTGTATCCACCCCTGCAATCGCTGAAAAGTGGAATACGGCAGGGAAGATAGCCAACCCCGACAAAAGCGCAACCAACGTATCGAAAATACAAATCATGCCCGTCGATTTAACAATATGGATTTCTTTTCCCGTATACGAGCCGTACACAATCATAGCCCCCATACCCAACGAAAGGGAATAAAACGCTTGCCCCATAGCCGCCAAAACGGTACTAAACGAGAGCTTAGAAAAATCGGGGATAAGATAATACGCAAGCCCTTCGGCAACGCCTTCGCCTAAACATAAAACAAAGACTACGACGGCGACAAGCAAAATAAACAGGGCGGGCATTAACACCTTAGACGCTTTTTCAATACCGCCTTTTACGCCTGCCATAACGACGACAAGCGCCAACAGCATAAAGATAGCGGTAAATAAAATAACCTGCCAGCTATCTCCGGCAAACGCCTGTAACCCGTCGGTATTTCCGAAAAAGGAGTTTGTTGCGAATTTGACGGTATAACCGCCGAGCACCGAATAATAACATACGATAATCGTGGGTACGGCGATAGCAATCAAGCCGATCCAACCAAGATTTTTATGCACCTTCTTAAACGCAGTAATGGGGTTGGCTTGCGCACGTCTGCCGATAAAAATTTCGCAAATCATAGTAATCGCGCCGATAAAGAGTACGCAGGCGATATAGATAAGCACGAAAATTGCGCCGCCGTTTTTTGCCGTTTTATACGGGAATGCCCATAAATTCCCTAACCCGATTGCCGAACCTGCGGCTGCTAAAATAAAGCCAAGTCCGCTGGTGAATCCACCTTTTTTCGATTTTTCACTTTTCATAATAACACCTATAAGGAGTAAGATTTTCACTTATTATACCAAAAATGTGTATGTTCGTCAATGATATTTGGCAATTATAGCCGAATAAACGTACGAAAAAGCATTAAAATCACCCCGAAAGTGCTTGAAATATCTTTCGTGGTTTGCTATAATATAGAATACGGAAAAAGTAAGGAGACAGTAATGAAAGTCATTATCGTAGGCTGCGGAAGAGTCGGGCAGACGCTTGCGGAAAAATTGAACGGCGACGGAAACGACGTCACCGTTATTGACCTTTCGGCGGCGAAAGTCAACGAAATCACGGGTAGGTGCGACGTTATGGGCGTTATCGGCAACGGCGCGACGCATACCGTGCAAAGAGACGCCGGTATCGATCAAGCGGATTTATTTATTGCCGTAACCAACTCTGACGAGCTTAATCTTTTATGCTGCGTAATTGCCAAAAAGGAAGGGAATTGCGCTACGATTGCACGCTTGAAAAATCCCGAATACAGCGAAATTGCGCCGTATTTGAAGGAAGAGCTTGGGCTGGCTATGGTCATCAACCCCGAATATGCGGCGGCGGAAGAAATTGCGCGCGTATTGCGTTTCCCTTCGGCAATCAAAATTGAACCGTTTGCAAAAGGCAAAGTAGAGCTTATCAAGTTCCGTTTGCAAAAGGATAGCGAAATTGCCGATATGTCCGTTAAAGAAGTGGCAATGAAGTACCGCTGTGATATTCTTGTTTGCACCATTGAACGCGACGACGAAGCGTATATTGCCAACGGTGATTTTATATTCCGTGAAAAGGACGTTGTTTCTATCGTTGCAACGCCGAAAAACGCCAACGAATTTTTCAAGAAAATTCATTATAAAGGCAACTCTATCAAAAACGCTATCGTGGTCGGCGGCGGCACAATCACCCATTATCTTTGCGACATTCTTGAACGCACGGGGATATCCTTAAAGATTATCGAAAAGGACTTAAAAACGTGTGAAGAGCTTTCCGCACAATGGGATAAAAACGTCGTCATTCACGGCGACGCGTCTAATAAAGAATTATTGCTGGAAGAAGGCGTCGGTGCTGCGGATGCGTTTGTATCTCTTGCAAACCTTGACGAAGAAAATATCCTGCTGTCGCTGTTTGCAAAGGAAACAGGCTGTGGAAAAATCATCACGCGTATCAAGCGTACCGACTACGGTAACGTCATTTCCCGTTTGGATTTAGACACCATTATTTGCCCCAAGAGCATTACGGCGGATATCATTTTACGTTTTGTCCGCGCTACGCGTAACGCGCATGGCAGCAACGTAGAAACCATGTATAATATTATCGAAGACAAGGTGGAAGCGTCGGAATTTATCGTAAAAGAAAATTCACCTATCGCAGGCGTACCCTTGTCGCAATTACAATTCAAAGACAACGTACTTGTCGCGTCCATTTTACGCGGCGGCAAGGTAATCATTCCCCACGGTAACGACGTGTTATGTGCAGGGGATGCCGTCGTTATCGTTACCAAGCATTTAGGCTTGCAGGACGTAACGGACGTTTTGAGGTGATTGTATGAACGTTTCGGCAATCAAACGCACGCTTGGAAATATGCTCATATTCGAAGCAATCTTCTTCCTGTTGCCGCTGATTACGGCGGTAATCTGCTGGGAAGGGGCGTTTTTTGCTTTCCTTATCAGCATTGCGGCGTGCTTAGCCGTAGGCGGACTTTGCCTAATCGGCAAACGCAACGACGGAGAAGTATACGCCAAAGAAGGTTTTATAATCGTTTCTTTGGGTTGGATTGTAATGAGTTTATTCGGCGCGTTGCCGTTTTGGATTTCCGGTTCAATCCCGTCGTATATCGACGCTTTGTTTGAAACGGTGTCGGGCTTTACGACAACGGGCGCGACGATTATGCCCAGCGGCGCAGCAATAGAAGCGCTGCCCAAATCCGTGCTCATGTGGCGTAGCTTTACCCACTGGATCGGCGGTATGGGCGTGCTTGTCTTTTTAATGGCATTTTTACCGCTGAGCGGCGCGAAAAATATGCACATGATGAAGGCGGAAAGTCCGGGGCCGCAGGTAAGCAAGCTTGTCCCTAAAGTCCGCCAAACGGCAAAAATATTATATTTAATTTATTCCGCGCTTACCCTTTTACAGCTTATCTTAATGCTGTGCGGCGGAATGCCACTGTTCGACGCCATCAATACGGCGTTTGCGACGGCAGGTACGGGCGGGTTTGCTATTAAAGCGGACGGCATGGCAGGCTATTCGGTGTATCTGCAAATCGTCGTTATCGTCTTTATGTTGCTCTTTTCTATCAACTTCAACGCATACTATTTACTTGGTAGGGGGCGTTGGAAAGAAATCTTAAACACCGAAATAAAAGTCTTTTTATGTATCGTGTTCGGCGCAATCGCATTGATTGTGGCAAACCTTTGCATTACCGAGCAATACACGCTTTGGGAAGCGCTATTGCACGCACCGTTTGCCGTAGCGTCCGTCATTTCCACGACGGGCTTTACCACCGAAGATTTTAATGTATGGCCTGCATTTTCTCAATCGATACTTGTCATTTTAATGTTCGTAGGCGCGTGCGCGGGTAGTACGGGCGGCGGAATGAAGGTTTCCCGTTGGATTATGCTTTCCAAAGGCGCAACGCACGAAGTGCGCCGTATCCTGCACCCCAAACAGGTGAAAAAGATTACCCTAGACAAAAAGGTAGTGGAGCATGAAGTAGTGCGTTCACTCAACGCGTACGTTATCGCGTACGTACTCATTTTTGTGGTTTCGTGGTTGCTTATTTCCTTGGAAGGGTACGACATGACCACCAACTTCACGGCGGTGGTTACGACGATAAACAATATCGGCCCTGGGTTAGAGCTTGTCGGTCCGACGGGCAATTTTGCCTTCTTTACGGACTGGTCTAAGCTTGTGTTTATATTCGATATGTTAGCAGGAAGATTAGAAATTTTCCCCATGCTCATTCTATTTACCCCGTCCACTTGGCGGAAATAAAAGGTAGGTTATTATGCGAAACTGGATAAAAGATAAATACGTCGTCTTAACGGGCGCGTCGGGCGGTATCGGCAGAGAGCTTTGCAAGCTGTTGGTTATCAAATACGGCGCAAACGTTATCGGCGTAGGTAGAAACGAAGAAAAAATGCGTTCCTTGCAAGCGGAGCTTGGCGAAAACGCACACCGATTTACGTATAAGCTTTTTGACGTCAGCGTAAAGGAAAACTGGCAAGCGTTTGCGAAAGAATTGCAGGAAAAAGACCTTTATCCGTCCTTGCTTATCAATAACGCAGGCGCGTTTCCCACCTTCCGCAAGCTTAAAGATACGCCGTCGGAAGTGGCGGAACGCATTATGCAAGTCAACTATTTTTCCGCCGTGTACGGTGTAGAAGCGATTTTGCCCTTGCTCAAAGGGGATAAAAAGGATAAACCTGCCGTAGTCAACGTTTCGTCTTGCGCCGCGCTTTGCACGGTGGTAGGTACAGGCGTATATTCGGCAAGCAAAGCCGCGCTCAAAGGCTATACCGAAGCATTGCAATTAGAACAAAAGGGCAAGACGTACGTAGGACTGATTTGTCCGGGAACAACGGCAACCGACCTGTTTTCAGGGGATGAAAACACCAAAAACAGCGCGCTGGATTTGGTGGCAATGCGTGCCGATAAAATGGCGAAGAAGATTGCTAAAAAAATTCTTAAAAAGAAAAAACGCGCCGTTTTGGGCTGGGACGCGAAATGTATGACGTTTGCGGCAAAGCTTATGCCCGTAAAAGGCCCTGCGCTGATATGCGGCGTAATGAAGGCGTCTAAAAGTAAAGTGTTTAAGGAAGTCTTTACAAATGAAGAAGTTTGAGAAAATGAGCGGTTGGGAGTTTGCTATATTTTTCCTAATGGCAATTTGCGCAGGTGCAATTATCGGCATCGGCGGCGCGGCGTCCTTGCTGGCAAACGCCTTGCTTGGCGTAGAAGGAAAGCTAATCGGCGCGGCGTTATTCTCTTTGGGAATTTTCGCTATCGTAGCGTTTGAAATGCGCTTATTCACGGGCATGATTGCCGATATCCCCACGCTTGGGCTGAAAAACACGTGGCGCTTGCCCGTGTGCTTTATCGGCAATATTCTTGGCGTGGCGTTGGCGTCCGTCGTCGTGTACTTTTCCTATTTAGGGGAAACGGTGTCCGTCCAAGGCTCAGCGCTGATTTTAGGCAAGCTTGAAGCGGACAACTGGGCGTTGAAGGCGTTTTGTTCAGCAATCCTTTGCGGCGCGCTGATTACCGTTTCGGTTAAGTCGGTAAAGTTTGCTCCGCAAAAAGGGCTTAGCGCAACGCTTGGCGTTGTTTTACCCATTATCGTCTTTGCCTTTTGCGGATTCGACCATTCGGTGGCGAATATGATGTACTTTTATTATTTAGGCGAATGTTCATGGCGCGTAGTGGGGTACATACTTCTCGGTATTTTTGGAAATATCGTCGGCGGCGTATTGTTGCCTTGTGTTACCTTACTCAAAGAAAAGTCGCTTGCAAAAAAGCAAGATACATAAAAAAACGGGAGCTTGTTGCTCCCGGATTTTTTTATAATTATTGTTTAACGGTATCGAAACGGTTTTCCAAAAACTGTTTGACGTCATAGCCTTGACGGTAGATAAGATATGTAGTAACCTTAGGCGCGGTGAAGTCCTTTAACGAAACTTCTTCCAACGTTCCGTCTTCAATTTGCTTTTTAACCAGCTTGTAGGGTAAGAAGGAATACCCCAACCCGCCTTCCAAATAGGAGAGTATTTTCGAGCTGTTATCCACGTCCAAACGGGATACGTGGTTTTTGGGGAAGAGCGAACGGATAAACACACCCGTTTCACTTAAAGTGAAGTCGCACATTAAATAGGGGATACGCGTCAATTGCGCTTTGGTTACCCCGTCGGGATATTCGTTTTTGCCTTTGCCGCAAACAAGCACAACGCGGTCGACGTCGTAAACGTCGCACACGTATCCTAAGCGTTTCAAAGGTACGGCGGAGAATACCATATCCAGCATATTATCCTGTAACTGTTGAATAACGTCTAACGAGTGTCCAAGCATCACCTTTACGGACGTGATATCGTTATCCTTCAAGCATTCGTCAATCAAAGGCTTTACGTAAATTTCATAGGTAGCGTTAATCGCCCCGACGGAGAATTTACGGCTGTGGGAAGAAAGAGCGTTCATTTCTTCTATGGACGTATCCTGTAACTCTAAAATACGTTCCGCATAGCGCAAGAAAATTTCACCTGCTTCCGTCAACGTTACCGTCTTTGAGCCACGGGAAAAGAGCTTTTTGCCAACTTCCTTTTCTAACTCACTGATACGGTTGGTAACGGTAGATTGCGCCACAAACAGCTTTTCCGCTGCAAGCGTGAAGTTCTTTACTTTTGATAAAAATATAAATGTTTTTAATTCTTCTGTATTCATAGAAAAAATTGATTATCCTTATCGGTTTTATCTATCGTATACATTATAACGCCTTTAGAAGAAAAAAGCAAGCGAAAAACCGCCCTTTTATAAAAAAGGAAAAATAATTTACAAAAGGTTTTTGTATGCTTGGCATTTGACAAAAAACAAGAAATAGAGTATACTTAGAAAAAAAGCGAAAGGGAATACCATATGATGCAAAAGGATATCATACAAAACGTAAACGCCGTCCGCGAAAAAATCGCACAGGGCAACGCTTTTCAAGAAAAAGTGTATCTTGTCGCGGCAATTAAAACGCAATCCGTTCAAGCGGTCAACGCCGCAATCGCGGCAGGCGTAGACGCCGTTGCGGAAAACAAACCGCAAGACTTCCGCGATAAAAACGCGCTTATCGACCCGTGCCCCAGACATTTTATCGGACATTTGCAAACGAATAAGGTCAAGTATTTGGTTGGCAACGTAGAGCTTTTTCATTCCTGCGATAGGGACGAACTTGCGGAAGAAATCGCCAAACAGTCGATAAAAAAGGGGATAACTTCCAACGTACTCATTCAAATCAATATCGGTGAAGAGTGCACCAAAGGCGGTTACGCTTACGAAAACGCAAAAGAAGCGTTTCAAAGACTTTCTATCGTGCAGGGCTTGCGCGTAAAAGGCTTTATGGCTATGCTCCCCGATTTGTCTGACGAACGCTATCTTCGCGCGCTCACAAAAAAAATGCGCACCCTGTTTGAATGGGCAAAAACGCAATCTTCCCACGTAGAATATCTTTCTATGGGTATGAGCGGAGATTATATGCTTTGCGTAGAAGAAGGCAGCAACATGATACGGCTTGGCTCTACGCTGTTCGGCGCAAGAGACTATACGGCAAAATAAGGAGAGAAAATATGCAATCGGAAAAGACGTATGCGCTCATTACAGGCGCAACGGGGGGCTTGGGCAAGGCGTTTGCCTATCTTCTTGCGGAGCGCGGCGACGCTTTGTTTTTAACGGGTAGAAATAGAGAAAAGCTCATTACACTTAAACAAGAGCTTACCGAAAAATTTGGGATAGACGTGCAAATTTTTGCCGCCGATTTAACCCATAAAACGGATAGGGCGGCGCTCAACCAAAGCTTGGGCGATAAACGCTTGCACCTGCTTGTCAATGCGGTGGGGGCGGATATTCAAAAAGGCTTTGACAAGTATTCGCAGGAAAAGATATCCTTTCAATGCCGCGCTAACTTTGAAGCGGCGGTAAGCATGTGCCGCTATGCCATTGACCGCAAAGCTAAGCGCTTGGAGATTATCAATATATCCAGCGTTTCAGGAATATATCCCATGCCGTATTTTGCCATATACAGCGCAACCAAAGCGGCTCTAACGTCCTTTTCCATATCCCTTCGCCAAGAAATGAAAGGCAAGGGCGTTTGCGTAACGGCGGTACTCCCCGGCGCAATGCCGACAAGGGAAGACGTGAAAAAACAAATTGAAGGGCAAGGTCTTTGGGGTAAGCTTGCTGCAAAATCACCCAAGTGGGTAGCGGCTTACGCCTTGAAAGCGGTGCGCAAAAACAAACGCAAGGTTATCCCCGGCGGTTGGAATAAAGTAATGCGCGTCTTTACCGCATGGATACCGCTCTCTTGGAAACTGCATTTTATCGCCAAACGTTGGAGCAAAATCAGCAAAGACGCCTTTTAAGAGTGATATTTTCGTGAAAAAATACGTATATTTTTACGAGAAGTGAAAAAAATCACCTTAAAACCCTTGACAAACGCCCACTATTTTTTGTATAATCGATTTAACGAATGATAAACAATAATTTAATCGAAAAAACAAAAAGCAGGAGGGCGTTTTTATGATTGAATTGAACCCCATTAGCAATTTGCTCGAACAAGAACAATATAAATACGAACTGCAAGACGTAGTAAAGCCTGCGTTATTTCGGGATATTTATCCGTACGACGAAATCCCCAAAACGGCGTTCAACCATCGCCGTGTGCCTATGAATATGCCCAAGGATATTTGGATTACGGATACGACGTTCCGTGACGGGCAGCAATCGCGCGCGCCGTACACGGCGAAACAGATTGTCGATTTGTATAAAATGCTTGCCAAGCTTGGCGGGCCGAAGGGGCTGATTCGCCAAAGCGAATTTTTCGTCTATACGAAAAAGGATAGAGAAGCCTTAGAAAGCTGTATGGCGCTAGGCTATAAATTCCCCGAAGTAACGACGTGGATTCGCGCTAAAAAAGAAGACTTTGAGTTGGTACACGATATCGGCGTAAAAGAAACGGGTATTTTGGTCAGCTGTTCAGATTATCATATTTTCAAGAAACTCAACATGACGAGAAAACAGGCGTTCGACCATTATCTTTCCGTCGTAAGGCAGGCGTTTGAGGCGGGGATTTCTCCCCGTTGTCATTTGGAAGATATCACGCGCGCGGATTTCTACGGCTTTGTCGTTCCGTTCGTAAACGCGATAATCGAGCTTTCGCATGAAGCAAATATTCCCGTTAAAATCCGTATGTGCGACACTATGGGCTACGGCGTACCGTTCACGGGCGCAGCGCCCCCGCGGAGCGTTCCGGGCGTCGTTTACGGCTTGCATCACTATTCGGACGTTACGTCGGAAATGTTAGAATGGCACGGTCATAACGACTTCTACATGGGCGTAGCCCACGCCGTTAGCGCATGGCTGTTCGGGGCGTCGGGCGTCAACTGTTCGCTCCTTGGTATAGGAGAAAGAACGGGTAACGTGCCTTTGGAAGCCATGGTTATGCAATACGCGTCCTTGCGCGGAACGCTGGACGGCATGGATACGACGGTGATTACGGATATTGCCGACTATTTCCGCACGGAGCTCAAATACGACATACCGCCCATGACGCCGTTTGTGGGTAGTGCGTTCAACCTTACCCGCGCAGGCGTACACGCCGACGGTATGATGAAGGACGCGGAAATTTATAATATTTTCGATACGGAAAAGATATTAAAACGCCCTGCGGAAGTATCGATATCCAACACTTCAGGGCTTGCAGGTATTGCATACTGGATTAATAAGCATTATGCTTTACCCGAAGATAAACAGGTAAATAAGCAATCGTTTATCGTACAAGAAATGAAAACGCGTATCGATTGTTTATATGCCGACGGCAGAACGACGGTTATGGGCGAAGATGAGCTTGAAACGTTGTTTACGCAGGTCAATAACGGACAATAAAGGAGTAACAATGGGTTATACCATAGCGCAAAAAATTATAAAAGAACACCTTGTTTGCGGGGAAATGGTCAAGGGCAAGGAAATCGGTTTGAAAATCGATCAAACCTTAACGCAGGACGCCACGGGCACAATGGCGTATTTGCAGTTTGAAGCCATGGGAATAGAGCGGGTAAAAACCGAACTTTCCGTTGCATATATCGACCATAACACCTTGCAGGCAGGCTTTGAAAACGCCGACGACCACCGTTATATCCAAACGGTGGCGAAAAAACATGGCATTCGTTTTTCGCGCCCCGGCAACGGCATTTGTCATCAGGTGCATTTAGAACGCTTTTCTAAACCGGGCAAAACGCTAATCGGTTCGGACTCCCACACCCCCACGGCAGGCGGTATCGGCATGCTTGGTATGGGCGCAGGCGGTTTGGACGTAGCGGTTGCTATGGGCGGCGGCACGTACTACATAACCATGCCTAAAATGATAAAAATAGAGCTTGTAGGAAGGCTCAATCCGTACGTCGGCGCAAAGGACGTTATCTTAGAAGTCTTGCGTATTCTTGGCGTCAAAGGCGGTGTCGGGGCGATTGTCGAATACGGCGGAGAAGGGGTAAAAACCCTGTCCGTACCGCAACGCGCTACCATTACGAATATGGGCGCGGAGCTTGGCGCAACCAGCTCTATCTTCCCTGCCGACGAAGTGACGAAGGCATTCTTAAAAGCCGAAGGCAGAGAAGAAGATTTTATCGAACTTTCGCCCGATGTAGACGCGGAATACGACGCGACGTATACCGTCAATCTCAGTCAGCTGCAACCGCTTGCCGCCTGTCCGCATAGCCCCGATAACGTAAAGCCCGTGTCGGTGCTTTCGGGTATGGCGATTAACCAAGTTTGTATCGGGTCTTGCACCAATTCGTCTATGCAGGATATGTTGACGGTGGCGGCAATACTCAAAGGCAAAACGGTGCACCCTAACGTTAGTTTGTCCATTTCCCCCGGTTCAAAGCAGGTATATTCCATGCTTGCCGAATGCGGTGCGCTTGCCGATTTAATTAACGCAGGGGCAAGAATTTTAGAATGCGCTTGCGGCCCTTGTATCGGCATGGGCTTTTCTCCGCAGTCCGCTGGGGTGAGCTTGCGTACGTTTAATAGAAACTTCCTTGCGCGTAGCGGCACGGCGGATGCGCAGGTGTATCTTGTTTCCCCCGAAACGGCGGCGGCGTCCGCGCTCACGGGCGTATTTACCGACCCGACGACGCTTGGCGGCGCAGTTCACGTGGAAATGCCGACGATGTTCAAAATCAACGATAACTTAATCGAACTGCCCGTTGCGGCGGAATTGTCGGATACGATTTGCGTCGAACGCGGTCCGAATATCAAACCCATTCCCGTAGGGAAAGCGCCCGATAAAGACCTTTTGTGCGAGCTCATTTTGAAGGTGGGCGACGATATCACCACCGACCATATCATGCCGGCAGGTACGAAGGTGTTGCCGTACCGTTCTAACGTTCCCAAGCTTTCGGAATTTTGTTTCACCGTTTGCGATAAGGATTTTCCCGTTCGCGCCAAAGCCAAGGGCGGCGGCGTGATTTTAGGCGGCGCAAACTACGGACAAGGCTCTTCGCGTGAACACGCGGCGCTCGTACCGTTGTATTTGGGCGTTAAGGCAGTTATCGCCAAAAGCTTTGCGCGTATTCACGTGGCGAATTTAATCAACTTCGGCATTGTGCCCATGACTTTGGAAAACCCCGACGATTACGATAATTTTGCCCAAGGCGATTGCTTGGAAATCCAAGGCTTTGCCGCGGCGGTAGCAGGGGAAACGCAAGCGACGCTTGTCAATAAAACCAACGGTAAAACGGCAAAATTGCGTTTGGATTTTTCCGCCCGTCAACGGGAAATTTTGCTTGCCGGCGGTAGACTGAATTACACCAAACAAGGAAAGGAATAATATGGAAAAACAAGAATATAAAGCACAGCTTGATTTGGCTTGCGAAAAATTTAGAAAGCTTATGTCGGAACAGCTCACGCGCGTAGAAAATATGAAAGCGCAGGGGGATTTTGTCGACTATACCAAGCTTGACGTTATCAAAATCGGCGTATGCGGCGGCGACGGAATCGGCCCGATTATCTCCGCGCAGGCAAGACGGGTTTTGGAGTATATTTTGGACGATTTGATAAAAGCAGGCAGGGTGGAGTTTCACGATATCGAAGGGCTGACTATTGAAAATAGAATTGCCAAAGGCAAAGCCATTCCCGACGACGTTATGGCAGAGTTAAAGGCATGCCATATCATTCTCAAAGGTCCGACGACGACGCCGCAAAAGGGCAGCGGAATGCCGAATATCGAATCGGCAAACGTCGCTATGCGAAAGGCGCTTGATTTGTTCGCCAACATTCGCCCTGTCAAGGTTCCCGAAGAAGGGATAAACTGGACGATTTTCCGCGAAAACACCGAAGGTGGCTACGCTATCGGTTCGTCGGGGTTTAATATTACGGACGACTTGGCGGTAGACTTTACCGTAACCACCAAGCAAGGCTCGGATAGAATTGCCCGTTTGGCGTACGATTACGCGCATAAAAACGGTTTTAACCGCGTATCCCTTGTCACCAAAGCCAACGTTATCAAAACGACGGACGGTAACTTTTTGGAAGATTGTCATAAGGTAGGGGATTTATATCCCGATATCACCACCGACGAATGGTACGCCGATATCATGACGGCAAAGCTTGTCGATAAAAAACGCCGTCGCGATTTTCAAGTGCTGCTTTTGCCCAACCTGTACGGGGATATCATTTCGGACGAAGCGGCGGAATTCCAAGGCGGCGTCGGCACGGCAGGCTGCGCGAATATCGGTAAAAAGTACGCCATGTTCGAAGCCATTCACGGCAGCGCGCCGAGAATGATTAGCGAAGGCCGTGGCAAGTACGCCGACCCGTGCTCTATGCTCCGCGCTTGCGTTATGCTGCTTTCGCATATCGGCTTGCAACAGCGTGCGGATAAGTTGGAACGCGCGTTGGATATTTGCTCCTTTGAAGAAAAGGAGTACGTGATTACGGGACGGGCTACGGGCGCGACCTGCGAAGAATTTGGCGATTACGTCATGCAAACGCTTGCCAAACTCCACTAAACCAACAAAAACTCTCCGTGTAAACCGTTACACAGGGGAGTTTTTTTATGAAAACACTTTACAGGGCAATTTTTTTGTGTTATAATATATCCGTACGTATAGCATACGTAAAGAAGGAACACGCATGAGAAATTACACGTTACGTTCGGCAAAATACATTGCCAAAAACTTTTGGTATTTATTCCCGTTTGCGGCTTTGCCCGCATTTTTCCTTTCGATGTCGCTTGCACCGGAAGAAATCAACTGCGTCGTTACGACGTTGATGTCGGGCAATATCAACGAGCTGCATTTTTATCATTTGTTCAGCGCAATATCCGTGCTCAATTTTGCGTCTTGGGAATCGATTATTTACGGGCTTATCGGTATCGTCGTGCTCGTCGTTTGCGTATCGCTTATGATGGCGCTTTTGGAAAAGCACATGCGTATCGGTAAACGTACGTTTTTTGGTATCTTTTCCAAGCTCAACGATAACCTTATCCCCACGGCAGGGTACACCTTTATTATGCTTGTCATCTATGAAATATGGTCGCTTTTGACGGCGGTACTCGTTTTGATTGCGGCGCAAATTCCTTTTACGTGGCTTGCGTATACCCTTGCGGCGATATTCTTTGTTTCTATGCACTTATCGCTTATCTACCTTTTAGGGCTTATCTATTTATGGTTGCCCTGTATGCAAATTACGGGTTTCCGCGCAGGCGAAGCTTTTCAGTATTCCTATCATTTAATGGCACCCGTAAGATGGGGGATTTTGGGCGTACAGGCGGTACTCTTATTCGCCGTAGAAGGGGTAATCGAATTTTTAGCGGTTATCTCTCTTGAACCCGTTTCGTTCACGGCAATCACGACGGTGCTGTATACGGTACTTTTAATGATTTATTGCGTACGTATGGAAGTGGCGTATTTCGACCGTGAAAACATTCCGCGCGCCGATTTGAAGAGAAAATACTATTAAAATAATTCATGTGTGGAGAGAATTATGCAATATCAAAGAGAATATGAAAAATGGTTACATTCGCCTTTATTAAACGAAGAAGGCAAAACGGAGCTTGCCGCAATTGCGGATAATGAAAAGGAAAAAGAATACCGCTTTGGTGGAGAGCTTGCCTTCGGTACGGCAGGTATGCGCGGGATTATCGGTTACGGTACAAACATGATGAACGTGTACACCGTACGTCGTGCAACGCAGGGGCTTGCAACGTGGATATGCTCTCTTGGTAAGGCGCAAATGGAAAAGGGCGTCGTTATCTCTTACGATACAAGAAGAAATTCCAAGGTATTTGCCAAGGCGGCGGCAGGTGTGCTTGCGAAAAACGGAATCAAAGCGTACTTGTTTGACAGCGTACACCCCGTACCCATGCTGTCCTTTGCCGTACGTTATCTTGGTACGTTGGCAGGAGTTATGATTACCGCCAGCCATAACCCCAAGGAGTATAACGGCTATAAAGTATACGGCGCGGACGGCGCGCAAATGTCCCCCGAAGACACCGAAAAAGTCGTTTCGTATATCGAAAAAATCACCGATTATCTCTCCGTAGAATACGACGAAAATAGCCCGCTTATCACCCCCGTTCCCGAAACGCTCGATAAAGCGTATATCGACGAGCTTTCCAAGCTCAGCCTTTCCAAACAAGCGGTGGAAAAATGCGGCGCGGACTTAAAGCTTGTCTATACGCCCGTTCACGGTAGCGGCTACGTTCCCGTTATGGCTATCTTGAAAAAGCTGGGAATCAACGTTACCGTCGTTGAAGAACAAACGAAAGAAGACACCGAATTTTCCACGGTAAAAGTACCCAACCCCGAATATAAAGAAACGCTGTCTATGGGTATTGCCCTTGCCAATCAAATCAATGCGGACGTCGTATTCGGCACCGACCCCGATTCGGATAGACTTGGCGTTGCGTTGAAAGACGAAAAAGGGGAATTTGTTGCGCTCACGGGTAACCAAGTGGGGATATTACTGCTGGATTATATCCTTACCCGTTTGTCGGAAGATAACGTTATGCCCAAAAATGCAGCGGTGGTTAAATCGTTCGTTACGACGGGTATGGCGAAGGCGCTTTGCGACGAATATGGCGTAACGTTATACGAAACGCCCGTCGGCTTTAAGTTTATCGGCGAAAAAATCAAACAATGGGAAACGGATAATAAACACACCTACGTGTTCGGTTTTGAAGAATCCTGCGGTTATTTGCGCGGAACGCATTCCCGTGATAAA
>JAZTWF010000065.1:0-9648 GCA_045635725.1 Candidatus Scatosoma sp.
GGCGTACAGTTAATCTCCGTGCCGTGAATATATGCAGGATTCGCAAGCCCAACCTTCTTCCCTTCGAAGGACGAACGTAAAGGATGCGCGTGAATGAGCAACGCTCCGTATTCATTACAAAAATCAAACAACTGCCGTTGCGTCATTTGATACAAGCAAGACGATGCGCGCAGCATGTCTTCCGTGACCCCGTAAATGAGCATATCGTACGCCGCGGGATTGAGAATGGTTACTTCAATGCCAAGTAATACGCGAAAGCCCACCTTATCCCCGTATGCTTTGGCTACGCGGTATTCCGCAATACAGCTTTCCACGTATTGTTTATGCTCTTCGGCGGCATAATACCAAGGCTGACAATGGTTGGTGAGCACCATACCGTCGTAGCCCTGCGCCATTTTTTGATCGATAAGTTCCTTTGGCGTAACCCTACTGCAACGGCTAACGCCGCTGGAATGCGTGTGCATATCGATCGCAAGCATTCCCGATTTCTTTTGCATGACCGTATCTCCTTTTGATTCGCCACTTATTATACTCTATTTCAAATGGTTTGTCAAATATACGCGCCTGTTTTCATTGACTTTCTCGCGCGCGCGTGATACAATATTATATATTATATATAGGGAGCATTTTTTATGTTGAAAACGTTACGTATCGTCTTTACCGTGATTGCAGCGCTTTGCGTTGCGGCAGTATTCCCCGTGGGTACGCTTTTGCATTGGATTTGGGCGGTTGGGCTTGTCGTCGCCGCCGTCATTTTCGCCTGTTTAATGTTATTTTGCAAGCGGAAAATGGAAGAAAAAGAACGGGAAGAAAATCCTACACCTGATTTTTTCTCGCCCCAAGAAAACAAGGACGAACTATAATAAAAACCGCTCGGATTGAACCGAGCGGTTTTTCAAATGATTTTTTAATTAGCCGAAAATATTGTCGATACCTTCTTTAAGCGCTTCTTTGGTAGCACAGGAAGGGCAAAGTTCTCTGTTATCGAGTTCTTCATAGACTTTACAATTTTCCGTCTTCTTTTCGCAAAGGTCGCATTTACCGTCTTCACAGCCAGCAAAACAGAATACCGCACATACAGCCAACAATACGCAAAGTAACTTTTTCATAACAAGTCCTCCATAGTTATTTGTATGCATATTATATCATATACGTGCAAGGTTGTCAAGATACATATTCAAAAAATCGGGGATATTTTTTGCGAATTGTTGTATTTCACAAAAAATGTTCGGTTTGTAACAGAAAAAACTTTTTTCGATTTTTTTCTTCTTTTTCTTTCCTTTTCTCAAAAAGAATGGTATAATATATTTGTAAATAAGTTGAGTACTGCTCAACGATAAAAATTGCTCATCATTTCCCCCTTATCATATAGGTAGCCGCCTTGAAGTCGCAAGACTTTGAGGCGGTTATCGTTTATATGCCTTTTATCGCGCCGCAAAAAAACACAAGCCCCTGTTTTGCAACAGGGGCGCTATTTTCTTATTCAGTTGTAGGGCGTTGCGGTGTTTTTTGTTCGCTTATCGCAAGCCATACGCTGCATGCCGACTTAAATTTGCCGCTATTTATAAGCTACTTTTTTATTTTACAACGCCTTGAATAACGTCGTTCATTGGACTATTCCCTTCCTTTCTCTTCTTTGTTAAAGTACCGTTTTCCCACAAAGATTTTTACCATCTTAGCGTACCTCCTTTAACCTATATTTTGCCACACCGACTTTTCCGTCGGTTTACTCTAAATCGTCGGAGTATCCCCTTTTGAAGCAGTTGACGTCATAACGTTTTTCTCCTTCCTTATTTCCCCGTTTCTATCGCTCCACGGGCTGCGCTTTTGGAGTAGGTTTGGAAGTTTCGTCAAACTTCGTCGGCGCTGAGCTCTCTTTCGTCCTTGGTTGTTCTTGTTTGCGCCTTGCCACTCACTCTATCGATATCGATTTTTCTATTCTCTTTTTTAGGCTATCGCCCTAACGTGGGTAGGAATCATCGCTTTTCGTACCCTCCCTTATTTGGATTTTTTTGCCGTATCCCTACGGCGCCCTGCCGAACCATTTCGGCTGCCCTAATCATTTCATCGGAGTCATTTCCTTTTCTTATTTTTTTGAAAGTTTCAAACATTTTTTGTTTGTTTCTTTCTTTTTGTACCTTTATTATAGCACAAAAATTCGATTTGTCAAGGGGTTTTTGAAAATTTTTTTGAAATTTTTTTGTGCGTGTGTTAAAAAAATAGCGGAATCCCTTTATTTCAAAGGCATTCCGCAAACTAAATTTTTTTATTTTTTAATCGTTTTCACGTCCAAAGCTGGTCAAAAGCACCTTATCGCGGATAATCGCGCCGCCGCCGCGCACCGTCGCAAACTGCGGTTCTTCGCAAAGATAAGGTCGCATTTCCAACGACCTGCCGATATATTGCGCAAGCCCCGGCAGCTTCATAACGCCACCCGAAAGGAATACGCCGTTCCGATTGACGGTAGCCGCCACTTCGGCAGGCAATTTACGAAGCACCGCCCCTGCGTATTCTAATATTTTATCCACGTAGGCGCGTACGCAACCGGTGAGCTCCGCCGCATGCACGGACACCGCCGCCGGACGGCAGGTTTCCACCGAGCTCCCTTCCGCAACGATTGCCCCGCGTGCATCCGCCAAAGAGCAAACGGCGTTTTTGATGCGTTCCGCCGTCAACGCGCCGATTTTCAAATTATACGTTTTGGCTACCTTTTCCATAATGTTGGCGTCCATATTATTGCCGCCGACGTTCATGGATATTCCTGCGATAATCCCGTCGCCCGACACCACCGCTACGTTGGTAACGCCGCCGCCGATATCGATACAAAAAACAGGTTCGGAATCGCTGAGCATTGCGCCGCTGCCAAGTACTTCCAAATAGGGCTGTTCGACAAAGAATACCTTATGCAAGCCACATTCTTCGGCGAGCATGGCATACTCTCTACGCGCAAATTCGGACGCGCCGCAGGGGATACCGATAAGCACCTGCGCGCGACGGAGCGCGGACGGTTTCACGCCGACGCGGGCGAGAAATTCCTTGAGCATAGCTGCCGCCAAGGTAAGGTCGACAATCTCCCCTTCGTAAACGGGATAGATAATGCTGGTGTATTCCGCCGTTTTGCCTATAAGATTTTTCGCGTCTTTACCGATTGCCTTGATTTCCCTGTCTATCCCTGCCACCGCCACGCAGGAAGGCTCTGCTAAAACGATACCGCTGCTTGTATCCGCGCGGTATATCTTCGTCATAGACGACCCTAAATCGATTGCAAGTTTCCACATAATCGGCACTCCTATTTTCCCTTATTTTACCATTTCAACGCATACATGGTAGGCAGTTTTACAATAAACCACACTCTTTTAACATTGTTTCGCACAATTCCACGGGCAAGCCCACTACGTTGGAAAAGCTGCCGTCAATTCTCTTGACTAAGCCGCCGTCCTGTATGCCGTACGCCCCTGCCTTATCCATAGGCGAACCCGTTTGGATATAGTCTTGTATTTGCTTAGCCGTCAAGCTTTCAAAAACGACTTTGGTGCAATCGGCTTGCGTATACGTTTCCCCCGAAGGCAGTACGATACACACCCCCGTATATACTTCGTGGGTATTACCCGAAAGGGCGGTGAGCATACGCGCGGCGTCCTGCTTATCGACGGGTTTTCCAAGCACTTCGCCTTGAAAAGCCACCACCGTATCCGCGCCTAAAACCGCTTTGCCCTTCGCCTGCGGCAAAGCCGCCACTTCCCCTGCTTTTTGCTTGGCAAGCATACAAACAAGCTCCTTAGGCGTAGCCGCCCCCTGCGCGTTTTCTTCGCCCTTAGCAGGGATAATTTCAAATTCGGCAATGAGTCCGCGCAACAATTCTTTACGGCGCGGAGAAGCGCTTGCCAGTATCCATTCCATATATCCTTCCCAAAAAGAAAACCGCTCTCCGCTTACCCGTGCGAAAGAGCGGTGTCTTTTTTCCTTTTACAGTATTTCGAGATTTTTTCTAAACGCCCGTTTGAATTCGGGATTCGCATTTTCCGCGTCACGGATTTCCAACGCCGCGTCACCCGTAACTTCCGTTTTCATGATAACGGAATCGCCCAAAACGTCGCAATTCACGCCCGTTATGACGCCGCATTGCGTTCTGTCCAAGCTTTCCGCGATACGAAGCAGTACGCCCAACTTCTTCACTGCGTCAAGGTCTTCTTCCAAGACAAGGTCCTTATATTTTTGCCATTCAAGAAGGGGTACTTCTTCGCGGTTATGACAGCCTGCCACAAACGCCGCCAACACAATTTCTCTATGCGTTGCGCCGAAAATGGTGGCGTTCAAAATCATATATCTACTGTTTGCCGCATGATTGTAATACTTCACCCTGCGTCCGCAATCGTGTAAGCTTGCGGCAATCTTCAACACCTTTAAGTACTGTCTGGGGAACTTATGCAATACGCGAAGCTGTTTGAACAGCTGCACGGAAAGCTGTACCACGTGTTCTACGTGTTTGGTGTCGCAGCCGTAATATTTGACAAGCGTTTCCAAGCTGTACCCAAGCACGTCGGAAATGGGTTTTTCCGTGGTGATAGGCAAAGCTTGATTGACCATTAAGCCTTCGCGAAGTCCGTTGCCGCCGATAATGAAGTTTTGAATATTCATATACGAAACAAACGATTTCACGATAGCCATCGCCGCCGGCATAATGTCCGCACGGTTGGGCGAAAGCCCTTTAATCTTCTTACGCTTGTCCACGTCAAGCGCTTTCATCATGTCGTAAACGCCCGTAAAGTCTTCCGCGTCCATACGGTAGTTGTGCGCGATATCCATGGGATATTTACGTACGAGCTTGGTGATTTTGAACAGGTTTCTAAACGAACCGCCCACGCCGATCATTTGCGCTTCGGGGTCAACTTCGCTAAGCCAAGGCAGCTTTTTGAGCTGTTCGGTGAAGAATTCTTCTACGTGTAAAGCCGCTTCTTGGGGAGTAGCGTCCGCCGCAAACAGGTCGGTTAAGGTAACCGCGCCAAAGGGTAAATTTGCATAGTTTAAGAGATTTCTACGGTTGTAGTAAATAATTTTCGTGCTGCCGCCGCCGATTTCCAAAATCAAGCCCTTGGGGATATCCATGGAGTTGATTACGCCGCGGTAAACGAGCACCGCCTCTTCTTCTTCGGACAACACGCGAATGGTGATATTGCAGGAAACCTGAATTTCGTCCAAGAACGAGCGTTGGTTTTTCGCACGGCGTACCGCCGCCGTCCCCACCGCGATAATTCTATCGACGCCGCTTGCGTCGCAAAGTTTTTTGAACATTTTCAACGTCTTAATGGTTTCCGCGATACGTTGGGGTTTTAAGAACCCGTCGCGGTCCATATCCTGTCCCAAACGGACGGTTTCCTTGAGTTCGTCCACCACCATATAATGCCCGTCCGTGAACATTTCCACAATGACCAAACGAGCAGTATTAGAGCCTAAATCGATAATGCCGACCTTTTCCACTTGAACCTACCTTTGCATAATAGCAACTTCTTCTTGAAGTTTTTGTAATATTTTTTTAGGGTTAATCGGGTATACTTTATATACCCATTTTGATTTTTCCCATAGTTTACCACATAAAACCCGTTTTGTAAATACCCTTTTTGAAAATTTTTTGTTTTTTTGGCATTTTTTTTCATTTTCGATAATTTCCGCCCCGTTTTTTGTGCAATTCGTCCCCTGTTTCTCTTCTTTATAAATAAAGAACGGGGGATTATATCTCCCCCGTCTTTCTCTTTGTGCAATTTGTACAACGTTTTAAGCCTTCT
The DNA here is from genome assembly GCA_045635725.1 of Candidatus Scatosoma sp. Classification (GTDB taxonomy): domain Bacteria; phylum Bacillota; class Clostridia; order Christensenellales; family Borkfalkiaceae; genus Scatosoma. The sequence continues at coordinate 5,784 of JAZTWF010000065.1, forward strand.
CTTCCGACTGCATCGCCGTTTTTACCCCGTGCACCGAAAGCCCTATCAAAAACGCGCCGAATAGCTTTTTTAGGGTAGCCGCCTGTAAATACGCCGCCGAAAATGCCCCTGCCGCACCCAGCAAAAGCGCAGGAAAAATTACCCATGCAATCCCCTTGGTTTTTAGCAGTCCGTTTTCCGCGTGATTGCGCAGCGCAAAGCCGCTCATAGGCAGGAAAGAAAAGAGATTCGCACATTGCGCTATCTTTTGCGGAACGCCGCCGATAAGCGTCAAAAGCGGTATAGTAACCGTTCCGCCGCCCATACCCATTCCCGCAGGAATACCGCCGATAAAACCAAGTAAAAGATATAGATAAAAAGACATATTTTTTTGCTCCTTATTCGTTATTTTTTCGTAAAAAGAAAAAACGTTTTTTGTTGGGCAATTTACCCAAAAGAACTATGAAAAAAATAGAAATACGCCCGCTAAAGCCTGCAACGCCGCAAAGCATACGCCCACCCATTTCACAGGCAATTTATTGAGTAACCACGCGCCAAGTACGCCCCCCGCCGTCACGCCGAGCGCGGTGGGGATTACCACCGAAAAATCACAAAAACCGTATAGCGCATACAGCAAAAAGGAAAACGCGGACACGGGCAAAATAACAAGAATAGCCGTTGCGTGCGCCTGCTTTTCTTTATACCCCGTCGCGCCGAGCAGGGGCACGGCAAGCATGCCACCACCACCGCCGAATAAGCCGTTTGCTCCGCCCACCGCAAGCCCTACGGCGGCGCGTTTTGCGTTCTGTAAAAAATCTTTGCGCATACTTTTCTCCTTTTTGCGTTTACTCTCACCCGTATTTTGCGTAATTTTTTCCGTTTTATCAAACTTTTTCTCTCTTTCCCTGTCGTAAACGCTTGCCAAGAAACGCATTTTGTATTAAAATAGTATAGCGTGGTATTTTATATAAGGTATACCGCGCGAAGAAAAAAGAAAACATTTAAGCAAAAAATACCAAAGGTGGTTGTATGAGAAAGAACAACAGCTCTCGCAAGAACAGACTTCTTGCATTACTCTTATCGGCGTTTATGGCGTCTTCGCTTACCGCGCTTACCGCTTGTTCGGGCGACGATTCGTCCTCTTCAAGCAGCAGATCTTCGTCTTCTGCGGAGCAGGAAACGGAAAAAACGGACGCGTTGATTACCAACGGCGATTTCAACAAGGTTACGGATAACAAGAACGGGAAACTGTTCACCACGTCCGTTTCTTCTTGGACGCGTGCCGCAAACAGTGCGTCTACCGGCACGGCGCAAAGCTCGAAAGCTTCCAGCGGCGTTATCGATACGTCTAAGGACGCATGGGATTCCATGACTAAGTCTTACCTTGACGGCGTTGACGCGGCAAAGCTCACCGAAGCACAGGCTAAGAGCAAGTGGAAGAACATGTCGCTCAAGGACAAGCTTGCTTACTACAAAGCTTGGAACGACAACGACGACAACGACAAGAGAAGCTTCTCCGAACTTGGTTTGGAAGACGCAGACTTCTCTATCGATTCGGAAGACCTTCCTACCGACATCAAGGACAAAAACCCCTTGACGCACGACTATTCGGCGGAGAACCTTCCCGAAGATTACGAAAGCCGTGTGTTAATGATTCACAACGAATATTCCACGACCAGCTATCCCAAGCAGGGTACTGCGCAAAAATATACGTCGCAGTCCACCGTTACGGTAGCGGCAGGCACGGCGGTACAGCTTTCCCTGTGGGTAAAGACGACGGATTTAACGTGTTCCACTTCCGACGGTCAAGAAGGCGGTCAAAAGGCTGTGGACAAGGGTGCGTATATCCGTTTGACCCATTCGGTTGGCGGTAACGAGCTTGACCCGTTGATTGTCAAGAATATCAACACCGAAAACATGACGGGCTTGGAAGCGACCAACGGTTGGGCGCAATACACCTTCTATCTTCGCGGTTCTTCGTTTGCGGACACCACGTTCACGTTGGTGCTTGGTTTAGGCGAAGGCGGCGGCGACGATATGCTCGATTACGTCAACGGTTATGCGTTCTTCGACGATATCGAATGCGAAACGATTACGTCCAAGAACTTCGCAACCTACACCGCTGATTTGAAGGACAACGGCTATTTGTTCACGCTTGCCGATACCGATAACAAGACGGTAAAAGCAACCACGCAAAAAGCGTATGCAATGGATTTCTACGGCAGCGAATTCTCCGACACCGATTATATCACGGCGAAGGACGAAACTACCGAAGAGGAAAACGACGATTACTGGACGTACTCCTACACAACCGAAAGCAACAAGCTTGGTGAGAAGTACACGGCGGTATCCACGGCAGGCACGGGCATCGACAAGACGGGTACGACGTACACCAACTTGGGGATTGACGGCACGGGCGACGTCGTTGCAACGTATGCGTCTATCGATAATTTGAAGGCTGCGGCGGAACAAAAGGACGCGGACGGTAACCTTGTCAACCGTAAGCTCAACGCCGTATATACCAACTACCTTAAAGATAACAAATTATTTGGCACGGGCGATATTGCTCTTACCAACAAAGCCGTTTTCTTAATGATGTCGGCAAACGGCGCGGCAATCACCGCGGAAAACGACTATGTTATTGGATTGGAGAAAGGTGACTATCTTGCGTTCTCCTTCTTTGTAAAGACTTCCGCTATGAGCGGTAAAGCAGGCGCTACGGTAACGCTGAACGAGCTGAAAGCAGGCAATAAGATTAGCACGTCTATCCTTTCGAATATCGACACCACCACGACGGGTACGGTAGATATCGGTGAAGAAAAGGATATTTACGGCGGTTGGCAACAATGCTTCTTCTTCATTTCCGCGGAAAGAGATTGCAACCTTACCTTCAACTTCAACTTCGGCCCGACGACGGTTATCGGTACGACGAAGGACGCTTATCAAGCAGGCTTTGCGGCGTTTGCAGGCTTTAAGTCCCACGAAATGAGCGAACAAGAATTTGAATGTGCGGCTTCGGGTACGTATGCGAAAATCGTTACGATCGCCGAAGAAGAAACGGAAAACACCGATTCGTTCGATTCGGTTGCGGCTGTTTCGTCCCCTGAAAAGAACATTGAAACGGGTTACGGCAACCCGAAAAACTACAAAGGCGCAACCAGCCTTTCCAAACCCGTTGGCGGCCCGTTTGAAATGACGGATAAGGAACACCCCACCGCAGGCTTGCTCAATCAAAAATACGCCGAAGCATACGACGAAAACGGCATTATAGATAAGCTTGTGAAAGCGTTCCCTGCGGAAACTAAGCCTACGACGGCGCAGGATAAGTGGGAACAGGTATTCGGCGGCGGACTTCTCGGCACGGCAAATCAACCGCTTGTTATCTATAACCCCTACCATTCTTCGCAAGGGAATACCGTTCCGTTTGCAACCAAGTCCTACGGCTTTGTCGGCGCAACCCAAACGATTGCGGCAAACACCTACGCGGCGGTATCGCTCCGTGTGAAAGCAAGCGCAGGCGCGAAAGCGTATATCTATCTCATTGATACCGACGATACGTCTTTGAAGAATACCTTGTCCGTTTCGGGCAAGCTCACCTACTGGTATGACGACGACGGCAACGTATGCGCGTCCGACCCTTCGGAAAAGAACTTCGACGATACGGCAATCGCGTTCAAGCGTCAAAGCAACGGCTTATACCTTGTCAACAAGGCATGGAAAGACGCTACGGGCGCAAACGTAGCAGACGACGTATATTACGCAAACCTGCAAGCATACGGCAAGCCCGTAGGCGGCAACTTAATGGTTGGCAAGGGTGGCAACTCCTACGAATATAACGATAAGTTCCAACACGAAGGCAACGACGGTATCGCGTACTATGGCTATG
>JAZTWF010000066.1:0-11961 GCA_045635725.1 Candidatus Scatosoma sp.
CGTCAAGCCGTCGTGTCCGTCTACGACGTACAGGATAAAATCTACCGAGCGCGCGCTGGTTTCCGTCGTGCGCATCATCATATCCGTCAAGGCGTTACGCGCCTTATAGATTCCCGGAGTATCCACGAAAACGATTTGATAGTTCTCTTCCGTCAATACCCCTAATATTCTATCACGTGTGGTTTGGGGTTTGGGCGAAACGATAGAAACCTTCTCCCCGACCATCACGTTGATTAGCGTACTTTTGCCGGCATTTGCTCTGCCGATAACTGCGATATAACCGCTTTTCATACTTCTCTTCCTTCTTCTAAATGTATTCTTTATCTTGTAATCCCCATAGCGGAAAGCACCTTTTCTTCCGCTTGGCGCATGATTATTTTGTCCGCTTCTTCGATATGGTCGTAGCCCAAACAATGCATAATACCGTGAACAAACAAATAATGCAATTCTCTTTTGTAGCTGTGTCCGTATTCTTCCGCTTGCTCCTTCGCGCGTTCGCGGCAAACGACGACCGAACCGATTAAAAGTCTATTTTCTTCGTCTAAATCGTACGGGAAATCCTTTTTAGAAAGCGGCTTACCGCAAATGCCGTCCAAGGTGGGATAGCTCAAAACGTCCGTGACTTTGTCCACACCGCGCGTATCGTTATTGAGCTGCTTAATTTCCGTATCCGAAACGAATAAAAGCTCTATCGCCGTATCCACGTCGGAAACAAGAAAGGTATCCATTGCCGCTTTGAACGCGGCTATGTCCGTTTCCGCAAATACTTCTTCGTCGCAATCGATATAAAACGCCATTATTCGTTTTCTCCTTTCGTACCGTTTTCCGTGCGGCGGTATTTAATGGACGGATATTGAATACGGTGATGATATACCCCTGTGAGCGCATTGACAAGCGCTTGACGGATTTTCGTCAAGTCCGCCATGGTAACGTCGCATTCGGAGAATTGCTCCAAATCCATACGCTCTTCGATAACGGCGCGAATGGCTTTTTCCGCCGCTTCGGGCGTACGCGCGCCTACGGCGCGAACCGCCGCTTCGGACGCGTCGCAAATCATGATAATCGCCGCAAGCTTGGTTTGGGGCTTAGGCCCCATATACGAATAATCTTCGATATTCAATTCCCCGTCCGTGAGCTTTAACGCCTTGGCGTAGAAATACCGAATGGGCAACGTGCCGTGGTGTTCTAAGGCGATATCCGCCAAAAATTCAGGCAAATGGTGGTTGCGAATAAGCGTATACCCGTCCTTTGCATGCGAACGGATAATGTCCGCGGAAAGCTCGGGCGTGAGCTCGTCGTGTAAATTATAATCCCCTTGGTTTTCGGTGAAGTGTTCGGGATAGTGCAGCTTCCCAACGTCGTGATACATTGCCGCCGCCCTTGCCATATCCACGCTTTCGCCGATTGCCGCCGCCCCTGCTTCGGCAAGCTGCGCCACGACCATGGAATGGTTGTACGTACCGGGGGCTTCTTCTTTCAGCTTTTTGAGTATTTTTGCGTCCGAACTGGTAAGCTCTCTCAAACGGAACGCCGTTAGACAGTTAAAGAAATATTCAAACACGGGCAGTATCGCGATAAACAGCACCGTCGACATAACGCCGCCGAATAAGCCGTAGCCCATTTGCGTGACGATACGTTCTAACCCCGCAAGCTCTCCAACGGCGGCATTTTCCCCGATAAGGGTGGGGATTTCCAACAGTAAAATAACGCTGTCGATAGGCAGTACGATAAACAAGCCTATCAAAATAACGCTCATACGGGTGCGCGCTTTTGACGCGCAGTAAATGGCGATCATGCCAGCCGAAAAGGCGATAATCAAGGACGAATAACATTCTTGATTGGATACTTCCAAAACGGCGTACGTGTCGATAACGAAAATGAGCAGCGCGGAAATAACGTTCATAAAGATAGCGTCTTTCCTGCCGATAAGCATAAACGAAAGCAACGCCACAAGCGCAACGGGGCGCGCGTATACCGCGAATTTATAGCCGATTAAACAGGATAAAATCAAGTTTAAATCAAGTATGGTAAACAGCAGGGCGATATTTTTACCGCTATACAGCATGTCCCTGTTTTCAAAGAAGAAATAAAAATACAGAATAACGAACAGCAAAATGGCGCAGAAGAGCGCATAGAGATAATTCCTGCCCTGTGCGGATAAAAATTCCACGATGGTTCCCAGCTTATCTCCAAGCAGCAAGCCTGCGGCAATGAGCAAATAGATAAGGCAATGCGCCAAAAACAGCAATATACTTTTCAAGGTATTGCGTTTGGTCCACTCCTTTCCGAATTGTTTTACAGCCATGTTTGGTTACTCTCCTTCCGCGTCCTTTACGCGGTCTTTGGTGCGTTTCGTTTTAGGTTCGTCGCTTGTTTCATACGCGCGGATAATGCGCATAACCAACGGATGGCGCACGACGTCCTGCGCCGTTAATTTACAAACGGCTATCCCTTCTACGCCGTCTAATATCTTGGTGGCGTGCACAAGTCCGCTTTGCTTGCCGTCCAAATCAATTTGCGTGATATCCCCCGTCACCACCATTTTACTGCCTTCCCCCATACGGGTTAAAAACATTTTCATTTGTTCCTTGGTGGTGTTTTGCGCTTCGTCTAAAATGATAAACGCATTCGACAGCGTTCTACCGCGCATATAGGCTAAGGGCGCAACTTCGATAACGCCCCGTTCCATGAGCTTTGCATACGTTTCCACGCCAAGCATTTCCTGCAACGCGTCGTACAACGGACGAAGATACGGGTCTACCTTTTCCTGTAAATCCCCGGGAAGAAACCCAAGCTTTTCGCCTGCTTCTACCGCAGGACGGGTAAGCAGGATTTTTTCTACCTTTTTGCTCTTGAACGCCGCCACCGCCATACAAACGGCAAGATACGTTTTCCCCGTACCCGCAGGGCCTACGCCAAAGACCACCGTGTTATTTTTAATGGCGTCGACGTACGTTTTTTGCCCGACCGTTTTACACTTGATTTGCTTTCCGCGCGCCGTAACCGCGACAATCCCCGACGAAAGATTTTCTATCTCTTGCGCACGCCCGTCCCTTGCTAGCTCCAAGCAATACGCCGTCCGCGTTTTATCAATTTCGTCCCCTTTTGCGGCAAGCCCTACCAGCGCGTTAAGCGCTTTTTCGGCAAGCTCTACCCCTTTTTGTTCGCCTTCGATACGGATTTTCACCCCTTCTACGTAACAAAAAACACCAAGCTCTTCGCTTAAAAAGTTGATATTTTCGTCAAACGTGCCCAGCACGCGAACAAGGTTGTCCACCGATCTTGCGTCTACTACCAGCTTTGCTTTTACCAAAACCGTTCTCCTTTGCGGTAAATTGACCGCCATTTGATTTTACGTTTATATATTCCACGACTGCACTGCTTCGTACTCCACGTACACGCGGTATGCGCCGTCTTTTTTTTCGATTTGCTTTTGCGTAATACAATCCCCGTCTAAAAGTCCCAACGAAAGATATACGTTGGCAAACGCGCTTTGTTCGTCTTCCGCGTCCACTAAGCCTTCGTATCGGCAGGCAAGCCGCACGCGCGCGATAGCGTCCGTTTTCGTCCGCTGTTCGCTCTCACCGCTTGGCGTTACAAACCACGCCCCCACAAGCGTTTGCCCCTTTTGTACTTCGTCTCCCACCGCTTTTAACGGCGTACCCGAAAGGGTTGCCATAGACAGGATTTTACCGCTCCGCGACGATACCATATCGCCCTTTTTGTACTTGGGCTTGGAAAAATTCCCAAGCCGCGTTTCCACGCGCAACCAAAGCCCCGTCTTTTTCACCGAACAAAATTCCACGCTTGGCAGGGAAAGGAGCTTAGAACAAACCACGTCTTCCTTCCCCGTTTGATAGGGCGCAAACGCGCGTATGCCGTTTTCGGCAAGCAGGGCAAGCGTTTCACGTTTATACGCACTTGAGCCGACAAACTCCACCCCAAGCACCGTTTGGTTGGCAAGCAATCCGACGGCGCAAAAGAGCAGTACGCCTATCCAAAGCCCGATACGGCTTTTCAGCGTTTTCCACGTTTTTCCAAGCCCCACCGCGCCAAGCTCCGTTACGGTGAACGGGCTGTATACGGCTCTATTATAGCACACCTTGGGATAAATTGCAAAAACTTTTTCCACGTCTTTTTTCTTCACGCAAAAGACGATACGGCTTTTTTGCGGTTTTTCTACGCGGTATACGGCAATCCCCGCGCGCTTTAAGCGCAACAATGCCCTTTGGGGCATTATGCCGTCTACGGCAAGTTTTTCCTTGAACACACTCACGGCGTATCCCCCTTGGCGTGCCCGTCTATCCATTGTACGCTATGGATTTTGCCGTCCAACGACAAATCGCCGTCGCAGTATTTACGAATGGAAAGCTCGTTTCCGATAACTTCGGCTTGACCTTTGGCAAAGAACAGCGTTAGCTGTGTTTGAGAAAATTCCCCTACGGCTTTGACGCCTTGGAAGTACGCGCCGCTGCCCAGCAGCCAAACCGCCCTTGGATAAACGCCCTGTTCGCCTTTGAATATCTCGTCGTATAACCGCATAGTCCGCTCCTTATTTTCCGCTTTCATAGTATATGAAAAGGAGCGTTGGGATATGCTATTTAAGCAAATTGCCCGTTATAAAGCTTAGCATAAGCGCCGCCCTTTTGCAAAAGCTGTTTATGCGTGCCTTGTTCTACTACTCTGCCCGACTGCATAACAAGTATACTGTCGGCGTTGACAATCGTCGAAAGGCGGTGTGCGACGATAAACGTCGTCCTGCCCTGCATGAGTTTTTCAAACGCGTCGCCGATTTTGCGCTCCGTACGGGTATCGATAGACGACGTCGCTTCGTCCAAAATGAGCATAGGCGGCAAAGCCAACATAATACGGGTGATACAAAGCAGCTGTTTTTGTCCTTCGGACAAATTACCGCCGTCTTCGGAAAGAAGAGTATCGTACCCCTTTTCCATGCGCTTGATAAAGCTGTGCGCGTGCGCCGCTTTGGCGGCGGCAATCATTTCTTCGTCGGTGGCTTGCGGTTTGCCCATTTTGATATTTTCACGCACCGTGCCGCATTTAAGCCACGTTTCCTGCAACACCATACCGTACTGCGTGCGCAGCGAACTGCGCGTAACGCTACGAATGTCCGTGCCGTCCACCAAAACGCCACCCCCGTCCACGTCGTAAAAGCGCATTAAAAGGTTGATAAGCGTCGTCTTACCGCTGCCCGTCCTGCCGACGATGGCTACGCGCTGACCCTTGGAAACGGACAGGGAAAGTCCTTGAATAAGCTTTCTTTCTTTGGTATACGAAAAGTCCACTTCGCAAAGCTCGACGTTTCCGCTTGCCGATTGCAAAGCAGGCTTATCTTCGTCGCTTTCTTCTTCGGTTGCGTCGATAAGCTCGAATATACGCGCCGCGCAGGCAAACGCGCTTTTGAGTTCGGTAATCACGCCCGAAATTTCATTAAACGGTTTGGTGTATTGATTGGCATACGATAAAAATTTCGTCAAGCCCCCGACGGTAAACGCGCCTGCCGCTACGTCCAACGCGCCGATGAGCGCAACTGCGGCGTACACCAAATTGTTGATAAACCGCGTCGACGGGTTGGTGAGCGACGAATAAAAGGTAGCGTTTAACGCCGCCTTTTCCAAGCGTGCGTTGATTTCGTTGAACTTCTTTTCGTTTTCTTCTTCGTGTAAAAACGCTTGGGTGGTTTTTAATCCGCTTAACGCTTCTTCAACGAACGCCGTTTGTTCGCCGCGGGCTTTGGTTTGTTCGACGAAGAATTGATGGGTATGCGTTGCGACGAATTTTGCCACGAAAATAGACGCAGGGGTTAAGCAAACGACGACGATACCGATTTTCCAGTTGGTAAACAGCATTAGCCCTATCGTGCCTAAAATGGTGGTAATGCCCGTCAAAAATTGCGTAAAGCCCATAAGCAAGCCTTCGGAAAATTGATCGGCGTCGGCAACGATACGGCTTACCGTATCCCCGTGGGAATTGTTGTCGATATACTTCAAGGGCAATTTGCCAAGCTTGGCAAACGCGTCCTTGCGCAAATCGCGCACCACGTTACAGGAAATACGGTTGTTACACAGGCTTAACAGCCATTGCGCAATCGCCGCGACGACTACGCATATTCCAAGCTTGATAAAAATCAAATACAGTTCGTCAAAGCGCGTAGCGTATTGCACGATACAATCGATAGCGTCGCCAAAGTAAACGGGAACAAGCAACGTCGCCGCCACGGAAAGGAGCGCAAACGCCACCGCCGCTACGGCGGAAACGGGATAGCGCAACACGTAACGCAAAATTCTTCTTAAAGTGCTTTGCTTTTTCATACCGCGTTACCCCCTTCTTCGGGATATTGCGAACAGTAGATTTCACGGTAAACGTCACACGTTTTTAACAGGTCTTCGTGTTTGCCCACGCCCACCGCTTTGCCGTCGTCAAGTACGATAATTTTATCCGTGTCACGGACGGAAGACGCGCGCTGCGCCACGATAAACGTGGTGGTATCCAGCGTTTTCAAGTCCTTTCTAAGCTGTGCGTCCGTTGCGTAATCGAGCGCCGACGACGAATCGTCCAAAATAAGTATATCGGGATTTTTCACCACCGCCCTTGCAATGGTCAAGCGCTGCTTTTGTCCGCCCGAAAAGTTTTTACCGCCCTGCAAAACGGGCGCGTCAAGACCGCCCTTTTCCATAACGAAGTCCGTCGCCTGCGCAATCGCAAGCGCGCGCATAAGCTCTTCGTCCGTAGCGTCCTGTTTGCCCCACAAAAGATTTTCCCGTACCGTGCCTTTGAACAAAACGGCTTTTTGGGGTACGATACCGATACGGCTGCGCAAACGCGTTTGTTCGTCCTTGGCCGTTACGTCCACGCCGTCCACCGTAACCTTGCCGCTTTTAACGTCGTAAAAATGGGGAATAAGATTGACAAGCGTACTTTTTCCGCTGCCCGTACCACCAATAATCCCTACCGTTTCGCCCTTACGGACGGCAAAGGAAATATCGCTAAGCGCGGCGTCCGCGCCTTGGGAATATTCTACCGTAACGTTTTCAAAGCGCACGAAGTCCTGCGTTTGTTCTTTTTGCGCTTGCGTTAAACAAATAGACGGTTGCATGGCAAGCACAGCGGAAATTCTTCCGCCACAAGCCGCCGCTTTGGTGACGGTGACAATCAGGTTGGCAAGCTTAATAAGTTCCACCAAAATTTGTCCCATAAGGTTATACAGGGCAAGCACGCTACCTTGGGAAAGCGCGCCGCCGTCCACGCGAATCGCGCCCACGTAGATAAGTAAAATAATCGCGCCGTTGATAAGCACGTACGTCAACGGGTTGGTGATAGCGGCAATTCCGCCCACAAACTTACGGCTTTTATTGAGTTCTTCGTTGCGCGTATCGAACAGCCTGCGTTCTTCGTCTTCGCGGCAAAACGCGCGCAGCACTCTTGCGCCCGTTAAATTTTCACGGGTGGAAAGCAGTACCTTATCCAGCTTCTCTTGCGCGGAGCGATACAAGGGCATGCAAATAAACATGACGGCGTACACCACGACGGCAAGCGCCGCAATCGCGACGAAGAATACCCAAACGGAAGACGGGTCGACAAACCACGCCGTCACCGCCGCGCCGAATACGATAAAGGGCGAACGGAGAAACAAGCGCAGGGCAAGGTTAATGCCCGATTGCAGCCTGTCTACGTCGCTTGTCATACGGGTGAGCATGGTGGAAAAGCCCATTCTATCGATATCTTTATACGAAAGGGATTGCATTTTTTTGAACAGGTCTTTGCGGATATCGGCGGCAACGCCCGTCGCCGTCCTTGCAGCGAAGTATTGCGCAATCACTGAAAAGAACAAGCCCAAAAGCCCAAACAGAGCAAGCAAGCCGCACATCCATGCGATATACGCCGTATCGTTTTGGGCGATACCCCTATCGACAATCAAGCCCACGACAATGGGAACAAGCAGTTCAAAGGTAGCTTCGAGCAGCTTGAACAGCGGACCTAACAAGCTCCGCCATTTATACCCTTTGAAATACCGTAAAATCCCTTTCATTTTTCGTCCTTAAAAACTATGTTTTTATCTTTTGTTTTTTACATTATAACACGAACGAACGCCAAAAGCAACAAAATTTTTACCTACAAAGCAAAAAGAAAAGGAGTTTTCGCTCCTTTTCCTTGATTTTTTGCCTTTTTTATTCTTTTTCCGCCGTCGAACGCACGAAATATTCGTACAGTTCTTTATACGCACGGATTTCAATCAACCGTTCGCCTTCTTCGGTGGAGGACAGCCGTTCATTCGCCGCGCGCATACGCAAATCGTTGAGAAAACGGTTGGTGGTGAACACCGATACAAGCAACGAAATAAACGCCGCCGCACCCAAAACAACGGTGGGCACAAGATGCACGTTTTCTTTGGTGGATAAGATTTGCGAACCGAAAATTGCGGTAAGCACCGCCAACGTCAAAGTAATCAACGCCACGATACCGAACACCAAACCCGAACGCTTTAATCTGCCTTTCAAAATCTCTCTTCTTCGCGTTTGTTTTTCTTCTACTTCCTTCACAAGCGGTTCTTCTTCGGCGTTGAGTTCGTCCAAGCGCGCCTTAAATACGTGTTGGTATTTTTCCGCGATTTTTTCCACCGCCTTATAGCCAAGGTCGTATTCCATATTTTCCACGCCTGCTTCCACGTATTCGTCCATAAGCACGTCGGGTTGGGTAAAATCGGCGGTCTTGGCGCGCCAGTACCCCACCGAAGCGTCGGTGGCTTCGACGTCCAAAAGGAGCGCTCTTTCAAATTTAAGCTCGGCGGATTTATAGCTGCCCGTTTCCAAAAGCTCGTCGCCTTCGGCGCAGGTGCGTTCGTACTCTGCCTTGCGTTTGGCTTCTTCTTCCGCCTTTTTCTTTCTCAACGCCGCCGCTTCTTCGGGGGATAACCCTACCAAATCTTCGTCGTCTTCGTCTAAATCGGTTACGGGGAATTCAAAGGCGATTTCGTCCACTTCTTCTTCGCTGTACTCTTGCGTATCTTCCGCAAGCTCGTCCGTGACGTCCACGTAGCCGTCTTTGGTTTTACGCAGCTTTACGCCCCTGCCGTATTCGTCGTCGATAATTCTTTCTTCCATGTGCTTTCTCCCTTTACTATTCTTCGCCGTCTACGCTAAGCGCAAACGGATTTCTCCAAGCCTTTATCAAAGACGGCTCTACCGTCTTAACAACCATAGTTTTATACTTGCCGTAGTATCGGCTCTTTGCCCACTCACAAAGCTCAGGCGTTTCAAACAACGCCGCCACACAGCTGCCCGAACCCGTCATCACCGCGTTAATCGGGGAAAAGGAAAGAGCTTCAGCCATAGCCTGTCCCACGTCGCCGCAAAGCGCTTTTGCAGGCGCGTATAAATCGTTCATCAAATACATACCCCCTGCGTTTACGTCTTTTTCACGCAAAGCGGCAAGGCATTTTTCGGTGAAATTTTGGGGAATTGACGGGTTTTGCGCCGACAATTCGTCGTATTTTTGATAACAAGCCCCTGCCGAAACGCCCGTTTGGGGATAAATGAGCAAAAAATGTAATTTGGGCATACCGTGTATGGGGGTAACCCGTTCGCCCCTGCCCTGCATACGGGCAAAACCGCCTTTAAGCATAAACCGCGTATCGCTGCCAAGCTCGTCGGCAAGCCGCGCAAGCGCGGCTTCGTCGGTAATATTATACAGCTTTGCCATACCTTTAAGAACGCCGCTGATATCCGCGGACGAACCGCCAAGCCCTGCGCCTATGGGGATATTTTTATAGACGGTGATATTCGCGCCCGTTACGCCAAACGCTTTGGAAAAGGCTTCCGCCGCTTTTAAGGCGTTGTTCTTTTCGGGGGGAATACTTTCCCTGCCCATACCGTGCATAGTGACGGACGAAAGAGCGTCCTTGCGTTTTTTTAAGACGATATAATCGAAAAGGTCAATGCTTGTCACAAGCGAATCCAAAAGGTGATATCCACCGCTTGTCCCCACGATTTCCAACGTCAAATTGAGTTTTGCGTACGCTTTTATCTTTACCGTATTCATACCGTTTTAACCCAAGAAAAAAGAAAACTGCGGCGGAACTGCTCCGCCGCAGGGCTTCCGTTATTTTATTGTATCATACTTTTGGGAAAATTTCAAGACATTACGATAAAAAAATTACCGAATTATCAAGGAATTTGCCGATAGACGAAAATGCGTTCCCCTTCCTTTACAGGGAAGGTCAATTCGGGATTGCTTTTTTGCAGTTCGTCAGGGTCGCAGGCAAGGCGCTTAGCCACCTGCCACAAATCTTCCCCTGCGCGCGGTAAAAACACCGATACCGCCGCGTTGGATACCGCCCGTTTTTCCCCTTCCTTGACCTGAGAAACATAGCGCCATTCCCGTTTATCGTACGCGCGCAGGCTCACTTTCACCGTCGCTTCCGCTTCCATACCGACGGACGTTTTACGGACGTTAAGACCGCACACGATACAATCGGCGTCTACCCTTTCGCCGTCGACGTTGACGGGGAAAACGAACGGCAGGGAAAGCGCCGTCGATTTATAGCCGTTTTCACCGTCCTTTAAGATAAGCTCGGCAAGCACCACCCCTTCGGCTTCCCAAGTATTGCCCGTCTTTTTACAGGCGATTTCCCCGCGGGGAAGTACCGCCGCTTGCAGGGTGTAGCCTTCGACCAAAGCACCCGTTTCGTGCGCCGTTCCGCCTAAGCGTTGGGTGCAGGTAGTAAGCTTGGTTAAATACATGCCCCCACCGTTTTCCTGCGTACAGACAAGGTGCGCCGCAGGGGAGAATACGTCGTCCACCACGGTAAGCGCTTCGCCCGTATGCAGGAAACAGTCGGCAGAAAGACAATAGGAGAGTACGGTTTTGGTGATATTTTTTTCTTCGTCCACCCCTGCCGTTAAGGTGGCGGACTTCACGCAAACGCGCGCGCTTGCCGAAACCGCGCCAAGCGTTTCTTCGCAGGGGATTTGCATATGGAAAGGGATTAACCGTTCGTATGAGCAAACGCTTTCGTCCGCTTGCAGTACGCAAATATGCAGGCACAATTCCCCGTCGATATCTAATTGCCCTGCGCTGATACGCACGGCGTTGACAAGCGCCGTTTCGCTGTGCAACAGGATATCCCCCACCGTTTGCGTTTCAAATTCGTCTTCCCCTTCCGTTTCTCCCGAAACGCAAAGGGTGTGCGTTAAAGTAATATCTTTCTTTTTGCCAATCAGCCCTTCGCCGCCGACAAGATATTCCGTTTGTTTCGCGCCGTACACGTTGAGATCGGCGTCTACGATAACGGAAACGTACAAGCCCGACCCTTCCCGTCTATGAGTAATATTTTGCGCGGTGAACGCGGCTTTGGCAAAGCAAGCAGGCGTCACTTCGGCGTTTTTGGCGTTATGGAAAAACTCCGCGCCGCGTTCGACGCGGCAAATTTTGCGGTTGCTGTCTTCATACGTTACGCAAAGGAGCAGCTTTCCGCTGTAACGCACTTCCCCGTCCATGCAGGTGCATTCGGTGGGGATTGCCTTGGCGTGGATTGCCAAGATACTGCCGATTTCGCTGCCCGGAAGTCGACATTCCACGATAGATTGACTTTGCAGGCGACAGCTTTCGCCCGTATAACGGTAGGTTTCATATTGCGGTTTAATTGCCATGTTTTCAAGCTCCCTTTCGAATAATATCGTCGGTTTATCGTATGCCCAAAAAAAGGGGATTAGAACGATTTTTTTCTTTTCAAGGAATAATCTTTGCGCAAAAAGCGCATACTTAAGCCATGATTAAACCGACAAAGAAAATTTCCGACGTCAAACAAATGGTAAAATCTTGCGCGGCTGAACGCGTAGCCGTGCGCGTGAATTTAGGCAGAAATAAATCGGTAAGCTATAGCGGCGTGCTTTCGGGCGTATACCCTGCCCTATTCACCGTCCGACCCGACGACAAGGACTTTTT
>JAZTWF010000067.1:0-10875 GCA_045635725.1 Candidatus Scatosoma sp.
ACCGCTTTGCAAGGACAAATGGAACTGCGGCGCAAAATGCTTAACCTGCTGTAACGCTTGCAACAGCCTTGGCGTTATCATGCTCACTTCCATAGACCCAAGCCGTATGCGCGTATCCGCGTCCTTGACGGCGTACAGTAACTCCGCCAAGTCCTTACCGTTTTCGTCTTGATAGGTGGAAATATCAATACCCGTCACCACCGTTTCGTGCGCCGTGCTTTGCATAATTTCCGCCGCCGCACTCTCTAACAACCGCGAACGGCTTCTGCCACGAAGATAGGGAATGACGCAATAGGAACAAAACCGATTACAGCCGTCTTGAATTTTGACGAAGTTGCGCGTTTTTAAGCATTTTGGCATAGCCATTTCTTCGTACGTTTTTTCGTCGAAAGTAGGCAACGCGTCTATATCAAATCCGTTTTGCACAAGCTGTAAAACACGGTTTTTTCCCTTCGCACCAAGTACGTACGCCCCTGCGATTTTTTCGGCAAACGCCTGTCCCGATTTTTCGGACGCACAGCCGCACACGATCACCTTGGCTTGTGGATTACATTTCAACGCCTTTCCCACCGTTTGACGGCTTTTGCGTTCCGCTTCGGCGGTTACCGCGCAGGTGTTGATCACGTACAAATCGGCGTATTCCATTTCACGTGAAACGTCATAGCCAAGCTCTTCTAAACCGCGGATAATCGAACCGCTTTCCACGTCGTTTACCTTGCAACCCAAGGTATACACAACCGCTTTCATTGCCATTCTCCAAGCGAATACGCCACCACGGCAACCGTGCTCACCGCCGCCGTTTCCGCACGCAAAATGCGTTTGCCAAGCGTGATAAAGGCATACCCCTTTTCTTTGGCAAGCGCCGCTTCGTTTTCCGAAAAGCCCCCTTCGCTGCCAATAACGATTGCGGTTGAACCGCTTAAAGACGACAATTCCACGTCGCTTTTTTTGGCAAACTCACAGGCGAAAAGCTTGTTGGAATACTTCTCTCCCGCCGTTAAAGCGGCGGAAAGCGTAGGATAATAGGTCACCGTAGGCGCAACCGCGCGCAGGCATTGTTTGGCGGCTTCTTTGGAAATTTTATTCAACCGCTCTAATTTATTTTCGTTCATATACGCCGACGAAAATTCCGAAGAAAACACGCCGATTTCTTTCACGCCAAGCTCTACCGCCTTTTGCACGATAAATTCGTTTTTATCGGCGTTTTTGAGATACCCGAAATACAGCGCGATATCCGTTTTGGCTTCGCGTTCGCCCACTTCTTCACGGACGATATTGAGTAGCATACGTTTTTTCTCTACCTGCGCAACGATAGCGGTGTATTCCTTTCCGCTGTTGTCCAGCAAAATCACTTCCGCCCCCACGCCGATACGCAGGACGTTTTTCGCATGCTCGAATTCTTCTCCGCAAAGCTCCGTTTGCGGCTGTATTGTTTCGACGAAAAAGCGTTTCAACGCAGACATGCCTATGCTCCTTTGATTATTTTCTCTTGCAAACGAGCGCAAACCACTCGCCTTTTCTTCTCTCTTTGATTATTTCCATGCCTACGTTTTCATAAGCCTGTTTTACCATTTCCAAACGGCTTTCAATGATACCGCTGAGCACCAAAATGCCACCCGTTTTTAAGTTTTTGGGGATAGACGGGGCCAACATTTTTAACACTTCGCCCGTGATATTCGCCATCATTACGTCCGCTTGAATGGCGGTATCGTCCAACAAATTCGAATGTGCAACCACGGCGTTTTTATCCACCAAATTCAACTGACAGTTGTGCAAAGAGCTTTCCACTGCGATAGGGTCGATATCCGTAAGATACGCCTTTTTCGCGCCAAGCTTTAACGCCGAAATACCCAAAATACCGCTGCCGCAGCCCACGTCGATACACACGCAATCGGGCGTGATATACGGTTGCATTTCTTCTACGCACATGGACGTCGTTTCATGCTCGCCCGTGCCAAACGCCATGTTGGAATCCAGCAAAACGACCTGTTCGTTATCCTTTGGCGTGTATTCTATCCATTCGGGCACGACGACGATATTCCCCAAATGAATGGGACGGAAATGCTTTTTCCAAACGTCAATCCAGTCGTCCCCGTCGACAAGCCGTTTGGTGTCTTCCAACGTACCAAACGCAATCGCGCCGCCGCTAAGCTCTTTGGCGTTTTGGATATCCGAAAGGATAGAGCTAATCACCTGCGTAGCAATATCTTCGGCTACGTAGCATTTCACCAGCGCTTCGCCGCCCTTGTCTATCAAAAGCTCGTCGTCCATGTAATCCCAAAAGGTGCTTTCCTTTGCCGTTTGCAGGGCGATAATATCGTTTTTATCACAAATGGTTACCCCGTAATCGGTGTAATTCCACATGATATCCGAAATGATTTCGCTCGCTTCCGAAGTCGTATGTATCGTCAATTCTACGTATTTCATAATGTACTCCTTTTTATTGTACGTCCTCCGCGTCGATAAGGGTAATCCCCGCCGCGCTTAACGCGCTGGCAAGCACGCCTTGCCCGTCTACCAAAACGCCCGAAAAGCTGCCGTCGTAGACCTGCTTTACGCCGCAGGTAGGGCTGCGCGATTGTAAAATAGCGCACGTCGCCCCTTCGGCAAGCGCCAAAGCAACCACCTTTTGCGCCGCTTCTTTAAGCGGTTTATCCACGCTTGTGCCGTCCTTGGTTTTCACTTCGCCGTCTACAATCTCCACGGGCGTACGCGGCGTTCCTAAGCCTGCCAATACTTCGGGGCATACGGGAATCACCTCTTTACCGATAAGAAAATCGACTATGGTTTGTTTGAAATTGTTTTTGCCGTTATACTTGCAGTTCTCCCCAAGCAAACACGCGCTGACTAAAATTTTCATAATCTTATTATAGCATATACCAAACGGTTTGACAAGCGGTTTTATTTTTTTAGCCGATTTTCTTTTTGCTTTTTCGCAAAAAACGTTTCGTATAAAAACCGATAACGTTGCCCATACTTTCTCCACCCCGATACAATCGGGCGGATAAAAAAGGAGTGATACGTATATGCAAAAAGTAGAAATTTGCGGCGTGGATACGTCGGGTCTACCCAAGCTTTCCAACAAGGAAAACGAAGAGCTCATGAAACGCATTAAGGCAGGCGATAAGCAAGCGCGGGACACCTTTATCGTGGGGAATATGCGCTTGGTGCTGTCCCTTGTCAAGCGTTTCCGCATCAAAAATTTGGGCGCGGACGACGTCTTTCAAGCAGGCTGTGTGGGCTTGATTAAAGCCATTGACGGGTTTGATATCAACGTGGGCGTGAAGTTCTCCACCTATGCCGTACCCATGATTGTCGGTGAGATTAAGCGGTATCTTCGCGACGGCAATTCCCTGCGCGTTTCGCGTTCGATACGCGATATGGCGTATAAGGTGTTAAAGGCACGGGAAGACATTGAAAGCGGCGACGAAGAAGCCACTACCCAAAAGATTGCCGAGCGTTTGCAGGTAGCCGAACGGGAAGTGGTGTATGCCCTTGACGCCATTTCCGACCCCGTTTCGCTGTTTGAGCCTGTGTATAATAAATCGGGCGACACCCTACTGCTTATGGATCAGCTTTGCGACGAAAAGAACACGGACGAAATTTGGACGGAGCACGTCGCGCTTGGCGAAGCCATGGAAAAGCTTGGGGAAAGAGAAAAGCGCATTTTGTTTTTGCGCTACTACGAAGGGAAAACGCAAACGGAAATTTCCGAAGAAGTGGGCATATCCCAAGCGCAAGTATCCCGTTTGGAAAAGAACGCGATTAGCGATATCCGAAAAAATATTTCGTAAACGAAAAAAGCTTGGTTTTATCCAAGCTTTTTTTGTTTTTTCTGCTTTGTTACGGTCTTAATCCGCTGCCGCCTTGCAGGGTAATCGTTTCCCCTGTGATATACGACGCGTCGTCGCTGCAAAGGTAGGTGCAAACGCCGCCAACGTCCTTTTCGGGGTCGGCAAAACGGCCCATGGGTACGCCTTTAATCGTTTGTTCGTAGCGTTCGGGATATTCTTCCTTAAACTTTTGCAAGCCTTCGGTCATTGCCAACGGGCAAATGACGTTTACGCGAATTCCATCGGGTGCCCATTCGGTAGCCGCTACGCGCGAAAGTCCGCGGATACCTTCTTTCGCCGCCGCATAGGACGATTGCGCAATACGCCCAAACAGCCCTGCGCCCGACGCGAAGTTGATAACGCAGCCCTTGGTTTGCTTCAAATACGGATACGCCGCGCGCATATAGAAGAACGTAGCGTAAATACCCGAATAAATAGCAAGGTCGATATCTTCCTTGGTGTGGTCAATCAGCATTTTGCCCGATGCGGACGCTTGCGCGTTATTGATAACCGCGTCGATTTTTCCGTACGTTGCCACCGTTTTATCGATTACGTTTTGAATGGCGTTCTCATCCGCGCCGTCCGCCGTTACCGTCAGCACTTCGCAGCCGTACGCGCTTTCTAACTTTTCCTTTGCCGAAAGCAGCGTGCTTTCCGTTCTACCCGTAATCACGAGCTTTGCACCCGATTTGGCGAACGCCGTGCTCAACCCGAAGCCGATACCCCTGCCGCCGCCTGTGATAATGACTACTTTACCTTTCAAGTCTATCATAAAAATTCCTGCCTTTTGTTTGTATTTCAACGGGTTTTCCGTTTGTCAATAGTATACAACATTTTTTTTTAATTGTCAATATTTGGCTGAAAAAAAGTTATTCCTTCTTTTGTAAAAAACAAAGCAATGCTTCTTGCGTTTGCTTTGACAAAGCACGAAAACACTTCAAAAGCGCCCTTTCATTTTCCGTTATCGAGTTACCAGCTCGAACCGTACCAAACTCGTCCGTGTTCCCTATTAAATAATCCACCGACACCGAAAACAGCTCCGCTAGCGTAACCAACTGTTCAATCGACGGCTGCGTTCGTCCGTTTTCCCAGTTATTGTACGTGCCTTGGCTAATCTTCAATAGCTTCGCCGTTTCCCTTTGCGATAATCCTTTTTCCGCCCTTAATTCTAATAACCGCATATTTTCCACTCCTTTTCCTATAAAATATCAAAAAACCTATTCAAAAATCTTGACTTATTAAGTTTTTTGTTCTATAATAGGGGTATATGATTAAGTTTATTAATCATTATTGAACAATTTTATTATACGGAGGTTTTTTATGTATTGTAACACTTGTGGAAACGAGATTAACGAAAACGCGGTTGTATGTCCCAAATGCGGTTGTGCAACGGGGAAAAACAGTAGCGTATTAAAGCAGGACGCGCCAAATACGGGGTTTGCCGTTTTGGGCTTTTTCTTTCCTTTAATCGGTTTAATCTTATATTTGATTTGGAAAACGGAAACGCCGTTGAAAGCTAAAAGTGCAGGAAAAGGCGCATTGATCGGCGTTATCGTATCTGCTGTAATTTGGCTGTTCTATATCATTCTTATCGGTGCATTTGTCGGCAGTATGGCTGGCGGATATTATTACTAAACAATTAAAACCAAAAAACGAAAAGCGGCTTTTGCCGCTTTTTTTATTCCATTTTGGCAATTTCTTTCCGCAAGCGCAGGATAATTTTCTTTTCTAATCGGGATATGTAGCTTTGGGATATCCCCAACAAATCGGCAACGTCCTTTTGCGTCATTTCTTCCCCACCGCCCAAGCCAAACCGCAAAAACATGATTTTGCGTTCTCTATCGGTGAGTTTTTTCAACGCTTCCTTTAACTGTTCCTTTTCGGCGTTGGCTTCTACGTCGCCGTACACGCTTTCAGCGGAAGTGCCAAGCACGTCGGAAAGCAACAGCTCGTTGCCTTCAAAATCGGTGTTTAAGGGTTCGTCAAAGGACACTTCGCTTTTTAACCTTGCAGTACGGCGAAGGTACATGAGAATTTCGTTTTCGATACACCTTGATGCGTATGTGGCAAGCTTGATATTTTTATCCGTTCTAAAAGAGTTTATCGCCTTTATCAACCCTATCGTGCCGATAGAAATTAAATCGTCGTTATCCACGCCCGTATTATCAAATTTTTTGGCTATGTACACCACAAGGCGTAAATTTCTTTGGATAAGCTCCGCCTTCGCCTTTTCGCGCTGTTTACTTTCCCCGTCGAACATAACGCTAAGCGTTTGGCTTTCTTCTTCGGCGGACAGGGGCATGGGCAGCGCTTCGCCGCTGCCGCAAACGTAGTCTACCGTATTTTTCGCGTCTTCGTGAAACAGGTTGCTTTTTTGCAGAAAAATTTTAAGTACGTCAATGAATTTCATAGGCGTTTACCTTCCTTGTACGTTTACGTTCCCACTTAAAAGTAACGGGTATTCTCGTTTTAACATATTCGCCGACGGGGCAAAATATACCTTGCATGTTTGCCCGTTTTTTTCTATGGCAAGCTCGGCGCAAATAACGGGTAATTTTTTCTCTCCCGAAAGGGTGGTAAAAGCGACTTCATCACATACCTGCCCCGTCCCTTTTTGAAAAATTTCGTCCCCGAAGATATCGTAAAAAACGTCGGGGGATAGAAAGCAAACGGGCAAGCCGTTTTTTGTCGCAAGGTTGCCGCTGTCGTAAAAGCCTAAAAGCGGAATATCCTTTCCCTTATGCGTAATCATACAATCGTATATAAAACGGTGCAGGGTGCGTTTTTTATATATTTTTCGGACAATTACCGTTAAAAAAAGAATGGCAATTAGGGCTATGGGCGCAACGAACGGCAAACTTATATTTTCCCCAAACAAACCCAAAAGCGCGCCCCCAACGCAAAAGGTACATATAAAAAACAACGCGCAAACAAGGGCGTATTTTTTCCATTCCTTTTTCGTTTTTACGTTGCCGTAGGCAATCAAGCAAAGCAATGCCCCTACCAAAAATTTAAGTACGTATACAAGAATTTCGGGCAAATACAGCAAGGGAAAAGCAAGGGCGAATATCGCGCCGACAAGCCCTGCCAACACGATTTTATACAGTTTGGTTTTTTGCCTTGCGGCATAAAAAGACAGCCACAAAAGCGCGCTGTCCAAAAGAAAATTTTGCGCAAATGCGTACTCGATATATACCGTCATGAAAAATGCCACAAGCCTGAGATAAGGGATTGCGCCTATTATAGCATACGTTTACAAAAAGAAAAAAACGCCTTTTGTAAAATAGGCGTTTTTATTGTCGATTTTTATGCACACGCTTTTCAAAAAGCGTTTTTGTAATACGTTATTTCCCCCTTTTCGTCCACTTCGGCAACGTCGAAACGGGCGTTGGGTTCTTTGCCTACCTGTTTCCAAAAGCACTGCGCAATTTTATAATAGCGTTGCTGTTTGGTTTTCACAACCGCTTCGCGCGGTAAACCGAAGGCGGTGTTGGTGCGCGCCTTGACTTCGACGAAGGCAATTTCGTCGCCGTCCTTAGCGATTAGGTCGGCTTCGCCAAACGGGGTACGGTAATTTTTTTGCAAAATTTGCATACCCTGTTTTTTTAAGTACTGCTCAACAAGCCGTTCCCCTTTTTTTCCTAAAAGTTTTTTGTGAAGGTCTTGCGGTGAATGGGGCATATCCCTTGCTCCTTAATGCCTTTGATATGTTCCGCCGTGCCGTAGCCCTTATTTTTCTCGAAACCGTAATAAGGATACTGCTTGGCATATTCGTCCATAAGCGCGTCTCTGTGCACTTTGGCAACGATACTTGCCGCGCCTATGGAATAGGAAAGGGCGTCGCCGTGCACGACGCTACGTTGCGGCAAAGCGATATCCAACGTCATATTACCGTCGGTAAGCACCGTATCCCCTTGCAGGGAAAGCCCTTCTATCGCCTTTTTCATACCCAAGCGCGTGGCTTGCAAAATGTTGATTTCGTCAATCGTTTTTTCATCGATTTCGACGATATGGAAACAAAGCGCACGCTCTTTGATTTGCTCGGCAAGCTGTTCGCGCTTTTTTGCCGAAAGCTTTTTGCTATCGTCCACACCGATAACAAGGCTATCTTCGTCCAAGGGCATAATCACCGCCGCGCAAACGACAGGGCCTGCAAGCGGTCCGCGCCCCACTTCGTCTACCCCGACGATATAGCGGCAGCCTTTGGCAAGCAACGCTCTTTCATATTGTAATTTTTCTTCTGCGTTCCAAACTTTTTTCATAAAAATCACCAAGTATATTCCGTGTAATCGTCGGCGCTTTCCAAGGAAATTTTACCTACTCTACCCTTTCTAAAATCGTCGATTAAGGCTTTTGCGCCCCGTTCGTAGTCAAATTCCCCACCGCGTAAAATAAAGCCGCGGCGCTTGCAAAGCGTTTCGTACATACCCAGCTTTTCACTGTAATCGGTGATACCGTACCGCTGGGTTAAATACTGCGGATAGGTGGCGGCAAGCTCGCCAAGCAGCTCTAACGCGACGTCGTCCATATCTAAAATGTCGTCGTTGATACTGCCGATATACGCCAAATGACGGGCATGGTACTGATCGTCAAAGGACGGCGGCATTGTGCCGGGGGTGTCAAGTAAGTCAAACTCGCCGCAACGCAGCCAACGCACGTCACGGGTAACCCCTGCTTTATCCCCCGTTTTGGCGCGTTTTTGTCCGCTAATGAGATTGACTAGCGTGCTTTTGCCCGTGTTTGGAATACCTGCAACCATGAAACGGAAGGTACGCGTTAAGCCTTTGGCTTGGGCGCGTTCGCGCTTTTCTTGGGTGATTGCCGTCAGCTTTTGTAAAATAAAACGCTTGGACGAAAGGTTGGTGGAATTGCACTTTACGCAATATTTGCCCTGCTGTTCAAACCATTTCAAAAAGCCGTCCGTTTTGGCAGGGTCTGCCATGTCCGCTTTGTTGAGTACGTATAAGACGGGTTTTTCACCGAATATTTTTTTGAAGTTTTTGTTTACCGTGGCGATGGGCGCGCGCGCGTCTAATACGCAAACAATGCCGTCGCATAAATCGCGTTTCGCTTCCATATCGCGCATGGCTTTCGTCATGTGCCCGGGAAACCATTGAATATTTTTCATAATTGTTCCTTTTTGAAAAGTAATAGTGAATAGGTGCGGTAGAATTTAACGCAATCCCGTTTGGAATGGGAAAAACGGCTCAAATACAAGTAAATCAAGGAAAAGGAGCATTTTCGCCGTGAGCGTACTTAGCGTACGTGAGCAAGAAAAGCGCACCTTTGACGCCGAGTTACGCCGTATTTCAGTCGTTTTTTAATAAGTCGGGGCGACGGGCAAGCGTTATCTCCATAGCCCTTTCCCTGCGCCACTTGTCGATTTTAGCGTGGTCGCCGCTGCGCAAAATTTCGGGGACGGGAATACCGCGGTATTCCTGCGGACGGGTGTAATGCGGATATTCTAAAAGATTATCCGAAAAGCTTTCGTCTACCAAGGACGACGGACTAATTACCCCGTCTACGTAACGGGAAACGCAATCCGCCACAACCATGGCAGGCAGCTCTCCGCCCGTCAAAACGTAATCCCCGATAGAGATTTCTTCGTCGATAAACAAGTCCAACGCGCGTTGGTCTACACCTTCGTAATGTCCGCAAAGCAGGATAAGATGTTCGTAGGATAAAAGCTGAAACACCTTTTGTTGGCGGAAGGTTTCCCCTTTTGGCGACATATAAATACGGCGCGCCTTATGCTCGGGGTCAAGCGCTTCAATCGCGCTGCCGATCGGCTGGGGCATCATAACCATGCCCGCTCCGCCGCCGAAGGGATAATCGTCGCATTTTAAGTGCTTGTCTTCCGTAAAGTCGCGTAAATTGACAACGTTGATTTGTATTTTCCCGTCCTTTTGGGCTCTGCCCAAAATACTTTCGCGCATAGCCGAAAACATATCGGGGAATAAGGTTAAAATATCGATTTTCATAATTATTTCAAATTGAGTTTATATTTTAATGTGCGCAGTTCAAACCAAACGCAAAGGATGATTATTGCCGCATATAACAAAATGGACAGCCACGTTCCGACGTGCATACCGACAGGGTCGTAGTTGAAAAAGTAAAACAAATCATTCCCAAAAGACGCCACAAAAACTTCGATAACAATAAACAGCAGGTAAGCGCCTATGCCAAAGACAACCGCATGCCATCTTTTGCGGAAGCCCTGCCAAAGACAGGTAATCGCGCCGCCCACGCAAAAAATACCGACAAACCATTCTAAGGAAATGAGTAAATCTTCCACCACCGTCAAGGGCGAAAGGGTTAGAGTATCGGATATGAATATTCCTTCAAATAAATCCATACCGGGGATAAAGTGATACACCACGATACCGCTGACGATGGTCGCAACCAACCCGATAAGGGTAGCCGCCATACCGCTGACGTGTTTGGCAAAAATATGTTCTTCCATAGACGCAGGAATACTAAACGTGAGATACCCTTCGTCCTTAAAGAAATGCTTATGATACCTGCCAAGCGCAACGAAAAGCGGTGCGATAGGCGTAGCAAACAGCGCATAGATATATAATATAGTAATTAGTAGCGTAACCGTCCCCGTCGCTTCGTCATACTGCGGTAAATTGAACAGCACGCAAGCAAGCACCGATACGGCAACAAGCAAGCCTATACACAAATACAACGGCGGCAACAAAGCGCGAAATTCGTATTTGAACAGCTTTTTCAACATTCTGCCGCGCAAAGGTTTTACTCTGCCTTTTTTGTCGTAATCGCTTGCAGGCAACGGGAAGGTAAATTCTTGCGTTTCGTCCGTAGGTTCATTTACGGGTTCGTATACGTTTACATCCATTTGAATATCTCCCTGAACAGTTCGTCAATGCTCTTGCCTTCACGCTCGCGAATGGCGTTAGGCTCGCCTTGCAACACTACGCTGCCCTGTTTTAAGAATACGATATAATCAAAATATTCTTCAATTTCGGAAATTAAGTGCGTACTCATCAGCACGGTAGCGTTTTCCGCTTTGTTTGCCAAA
>JAZTWF010000068.1:0-3346 GCA_045635725.1 Candidatus Scatosoma sp.
AACGATACGCCGTTAATCGAAAGGATACCCACTTTGGTTACATTATCCGGTTTAATTTGTGAACCGTCCGTTTCGGTAGAAAGATGGCGATATTTAATAGTATATCCTTTGCGTAAAGCGTCCGCGTCTTCGGCACTGAGCTGAATAGAAACAAGTTCTTGCAAAGAACACTCTACAACCTCCTTCGATATCGCCTTAGTAACTTCGATTTTCAAAATATCGTCGTTGCCTACTTCGTTAATAACAAATTCACCACTAGTGTTGGGAAGATTGATATTAGGAACGACATAATTTGCCCACGGACGTCCATCACTATCTTTAGGGCTCGCCCAAGTGGTGGATGCCGACGCATAGTTTTTTACGCCGTCAACGCGGTCACCAGTATTTGCGTCGCTACCGTCGTCATACCCGACGTAACCCAAGCCGCCGTAATAATTGGTACCACCTGAATTTGCCCAAACTCTGACAAAGTTAAAAATTAAATCTGTTCCGTCGGCATTGTAAACGTCAAACGAAAAACCGCTCCAAGTAACGCTTGTAACGTATTCGATAGACGTTTTGCCTGAGAATACGCCGTTGAAAGTAACCGCGCCGTTTTCAATTTCGGGCTCAACCTTATTAGACCCATCACGCAAGTACGGTGCCTCTAACGCTACAGCCGTGAAATCCCCAAACTGCGTAGCCGGTGCAATAGTAGATGCCGAATCGCCCTTGAATAAATCTGCCGTATTCACCATTACGGTTGTTGTCGTTGCCGTAGTGTCAGGCAGTGCCGTATTGCCAGGCATGAGCATTACGCCAAGCGCAACGCTACATGACAGCGCCAACGAGCTTGCGATCAAACCAATTTTTTTAATAGATTTAATCATTTTTTCCTCCTAAAAAATTTTATTTATATAAATTCGTGCCATTTATATAGCTATACCTATGATAATATATTTTTTGAAAAATATGAATGTATTAAATTAACCTTTGTATGGAATATTTTAACTCTTTTATTGATTATTCCTTTGTAACCCCGTCGCGGATATCGGCAAATTTAGTAAAACGCTTGATAACGTTGATTTCCTTAATATCGTACGGACGGCCGTTGAAGCGGTACAAATCGTGTTGCCAACGGGTGGTGTCTATCCACCATGCCCCTTTATCCTGTTTTTGATAGTACATGTCCCAAGGTTCAAACGTTTGCGAATATCCTTGCATTAAGCCCCAGTGATACGAACCGATTTTTAAGTAATAGAACAGCGGGAAAATCGCCTGTACGGTGTTGCCTGTGATACGGTTTAACCATTCGTTATTGATAAGCGGTCTATCGTATTCTTTGACAAGACGTTCGATAATGAGCAACATATCTTCATACGAACCGTATTGATGGAAGGTAATCACGTCGGAAAGCTCTAACGCGCGTTTTTCCGCAGGACGGGGGTGTTTGTCTTCGTGCCAGTAGCTCCAACAATCCGCCGTACAGGGCTGTTGTACGTCGTTATCCCAAAGGATTTGGAAGAATTTTTCCATGTGTACCACGCTCATTTCGCCGCGGTTGCTGTTGCCGATTTCGTTCCATACGTCCCAAATTTGTACCCGATCGTCCTTACCGTATTTCTTGGCGAGTTCGTCGACCATGTCGTAGTACTTTTGCGTATATTCGGGGTCGTCGATCAGTTGATAGCCGGGTTCTTTGAAGTCGTTGGAATGTTGGCCTTTGCGGATACCGCTATGATAGCCCCAGTCCACGGGCTGTTCGCCGAACTGAACGGGTTTGAAACGGCTTTTAGGAACAACGCAATCGTTACCCAAGCACATCATAACTTTGATACCGTGTTTATCGGCAAGGGTGAGATATTCTTCCAAGTTCGCCATGAAAGAATCGTGTTCAAAACACCAAACTTCAAACTGAATAATGGCGCGGACGGCGTTAAGCCCTATGCTTTCGGCTATCGAAAATTCATAGTCGATTTGTTCGGCAACTTCCTTATGGTTATACTGTTGCCACATAGCAATACGGTTGACGCAGTTAGACGGATAACCGTTAAATCCACGTATCCATGGCTGTTTGTTATACCATTCCCAAGCCTGCTCTTTCGTCCATTTTGTTCTCATAATCCTTCTCCTTATTTAATGATTTGTGCAAACAGGAATGCGGAGAAATCCGCCCCGTCGTTTTCAAGGATTGCATTGATATAGGTTTGCGCCGTTTGCTTATCCCCTTGCGCTAAATACCCATATGCGCAAAGCACGCTGCCAGCCGTCTCGTGCGCTTTTACGATATCGTATCCAAACGGGGGATACGACGGCGAGCCTACCCCATAATAATCGTTGATATCCGCAGTTGCGATACGCTGTTTGCCCATTTCCACAAGCTGTTTAGCAAGCATTGTCGCGGCTTGCGTATTCCCTGCCTTTTCACGGGCAAGGCATTGAAAATAGCTATGTAAGGAAACGCCGCCCTTGGTAGCGTCGGCAAGCGATAAATATTCTTGCGCTTTTTTCGTATCACCCAGCTTTTCCATGCACAACGCGGCGTAGAAATACAGCGGCGCGTCGTTAACGAAGAACGTCTTTTCTTCTCCGTAGTTTTCGGGAATTACTAAGCCGTTTTCTATCTCTACGAGCGCGGCAGCGTAATCGCCTTGCTCGTATAAGGTTTTTCCTATTAAAAGCTGCAACCAAGCGTGATGCGCCGTAAGGTTACCTTCGCCGCCTTCGTAGGTATGGAAGCGGTGCTGTTGTAACACGGCGCGCGCCTTTTGATAATCGCCTGCAACCGTCAACAAAATAGAATATTGCAGCGTGCAATCGTCGCGCTTAGATACCATTTCTTCATTGCTTTCAAAAAATACCAAGCGTTCTTTTAAGGATACGTTCAAGCTCTTGTACATTTGCGTAAGCTCGTAGAAAATTCTATCGCTTTCGGGATAGAGCGCAAACGCCTTTTCCAAGCAAGCTCTTGCTTGTTCTTTCTTGTCTAGATGGTCGAAATAGCCAAGTGCTAAATTTCTGTACGCAGGGGCGAACTCCAACGAATTTACCGTGTTCTCCCATTCCGCGCAAGCATCGGCGTAACGTTCGAAATGATAGTACATACAGCCCAAATAATAATGCGCCATAGGCGTATCCGCCGCCTGCAATATCGCAATATTTTCCGTTTGCGCAGGGAATTCGCACGCCCAAGGACATTCGTCGGCGCGGCGTTTGTATTCGTTTGCCAAAGCTTTATCGCCCTGCAAAGCCGCTACGTAAGACAAATAATAATATTTCAACGCGCCGTCTTTGCAATTTTCCAACACCGCTTTCGCCTGTGCGTTGAACCCAAAGGAAAGCAATTCGGAAGCGAAGCGCACGGCGT
>JAZTWF010000069.1:0-23635 GCA_045635725.1 Candidatus Scatosoma sp.
CATATCGGGCAAATCCACACGTTTTACGGGACGGTTGGTGGGGATTTCCACAACGTCCAACGAATAAATCGTACTAAATTCCGCTTCTTCCGTCTTTGCCGTACCCGTCATACCCGACAGCTTGGAATACAAACGGAAATAGTTTTGGAAGGTA
Organism: Candidatus Scatosoma sp.; assembly: GCA_045635725.1. Lineage (GTDB taxonomy): Bacteria > Bacillota > Clostridia > Christensenellales > Borkfalkiaceae > Scatosoma. Next base: position 155 of record JAZTWF010000069.1, read on the forward strand.
ATGGTTGCGTACGTCTTGTTTTCACTTCTGACTTCTACGCCTTCCTTCGCTTCAATCGCTTGGTGCAGCCCATCGGAATAACGACGGCCGATCATCAAACGACCGGTAAATTCGTCGACGATAACCACTTCCCCTTCGCTGACGATATAATCTTCGTCCAGCTTGAACAGCTTATGCGCTTTGAGCGCTTGTTGGATGTGGTGGTTCAAATCGGCGTGTTCAATTTCCGCAATGTTATCGATATGGAAAAACCGTTCGGCTTTTCTTGCGCCGCTGTCGGTAAGCTCTACCGTCTTTTCCTTACGGTTGATAATATAATCCCAGTCCTTAGACGCAGCCAAAGACTTCTTGCCTTCGGGTGCTGCGGCAAGCGCGGCGGCGCGTTTTTCCGCCTGCTCCGCTTCGTAGTTTGCCTGCTGCTCCAAGGTCATTTGCGTATAGTCGACATACTCTTCTTCGTCTTCTTCGACGTCTTCCGTTTTTACCTTTTTCTTATTCTTCTTTTGCGTGCGGAGCGCGTTATACGCGGCGTCTTCCGCTTCTTTGAGCTCGTCGTCAAAGCCGCCCGAAAGGGTGCGCACAAGCTTATCTACCTGTCCGTACAAATCGGAAGACTTTTCGCCTTGGCCCGAAATGATAAGGGGCGTTCTCGCTTCGTCGATTAAAATGGAGTCCACTTCGTCGACGATGGCAAACGTCAAATCACGCTGCACCATTTTACTAAGGTCGGTTTTTAAGTTATCGCGCAAATAGTCGAAACCGAATTCGTTATTCGTACCGTATACGATATCGCATTTATACGCTTGGCGTTTTTGTTCGTCGTCCATACCGGGTACGACAACGCCGACGGTAAGTCCCATAAATTTATGGACTTTCCCCATCCATTCCGCGTCACGCTTAGCAAGGTAATCGTTTACCGTAACGACGTGTACGCTCTTTCCCGTAAGCGCGTTAAGATAAGCAGGTAAAGTAGAAACAAGCGTTTTCCCTTCACCCGTACGCATTTCCGCGATACGGCCCTGATGCAAACAGATACCGCCGATAATTTGCACGCGGAAGTGGCGCATACCCAAAACGCGGCGAGCCGCTTCTCTAAGTACGGCAAATGCGTCGTACAAAATATCGTCCAACGTTTCGCCTGCCGCAAGACGGTCTTTCAAAACCTGCGTTTGCGCTTTCAGCGTTTCGTCGTCCATCACCTTGTAGTTTTCTTCCAAAGCTTCGACGGCGTCCGCCATCTTATTGAGTTTTTTCAGGCTGTTTCTTCCGTCGCCGCCTAACAAATACTTAAAAAGTCCCATTATAAATCTCCGAACCTTATTTTTGGCAAATGTACTTTTTCGTAAAAACGGGCTTTCCGCGCGCCTGCGCATAGACACCCATTTTCCACTATCTTCTATTTTACAATATTTCCGCTAAAATGCAAAGCGTTTTCGACCCTTTTTTGAGAAAATCCCGTCAAATCCCCGCGGTTTTTGTAAAAAACGCCTACACACTCTCTTTTATACCCTTTTTTCACCCCTTAAAAACGTTTTACGAAGTAAAACAAACGTATTTAGTAATTTATTTTTTCGATAAATGACTGCGTTTTAATTTGTTTTTTGTTGACAAATTGTACACGGTATGGTAAACTATGTATACAGGAGCATACTATTATGAGCAAAATTATTCTTCCAAAAGGCTACCGTTCAGCGCTGAATATGTACGACACGCAAACGGCAATCGGCTTGATTAAACGTACTTTTGAAGAACGCCTGTGTTTGGCGCTCAACTTAAAGCGCGTTTCCGCGCCCTTATTCGTCGACCCGAACACGGGGCTGAACGACGATTTAAGCGGCGTCGAACGCCCCGTCCGTTTTTCCTTAAAGGAAACGGGCAAAGACGCCGTCGTCGTGCATTCGCTTGCCAAATGGAAACGTATGGCGCTTGCCGCGTACGGCTTTTCCGCAGGCGAAGGGTTATATACGGACATGAACGCCATTCGCCGCGACGAAGAAATGGATAACCTGCATTCCGTCTACACCGATCAATGGGATTGGGAAAAAATCATTACGCGCGAAACGCGGACAATCGACTATTTGAAAAAGGTGGTGCAGGGCATTGTCGGGGCAATTTGCGATACGCTGGACTTTCTCAAATGCCGCTATCCGCAGCTCAACGTGGTTTTGAAACGCGAAGTCAAGTTTATCACTTCGCAGGAGTTGGAAGATTTATACCCTAACTTGACTTCCAAAGAACGGGAAAACGCCCTTTTGCAAGAACACAAAACGGCGTTTATTATGCAAATCGGCGACAAGCTGCAATCGGGCAAGCCGCACGATAACCGCGCACCCGACTACGACGACTGGCAGCTCAACGGCGATATCTTGTTTTGGGACGATATTTTAGGCTGCGCCATGGAAATTTCGTCTATGGGTATCCGCGTAGACGAAAAGTCCTTAGACGAACAGCTGACAAAAGCCGACGCCAACGAACGAAGAGCACTCCCCTTCCACAAAGCCTTGCTTACAGGGCAGCTGCCGCTTACCATGGGCGGCGGTATCGGGCAATCGCGATTGTCTATGCTGCTTTTGGGCAAAGCGCATATCGGAGAAGTGCAGGTTTCCCTTTGGGACGAAGAAACCAAACGGGCATGCAAGGAAAACGGTATCGTTCTTTTATAAAGGAAAAACGCCGCCAAATCTCGGCGGCGTTTCTTATACGCTAATGCGTTTTTTCAATCTATCCGAAAGCCATATTGCAAGCAACAATTTTGCGATATCCGCAGGAATATACGGCAATACGCAAGTGACGATCGCCGTCCAAATGCCGCTTAACGTAAAGCCCGTTACGAGAACGCTAAAATACAGCGTACCCAAAAGATAAGTAAGCGCCAGCGCAACCAAACCGCCCAACGCTTGTCCTAAAAACGGACTTTCCCTAAACGTACCCACGATAGCGACAAACGGCAACGTAGCAAGCAAATATCCCCCCGTAGGCAAAAGCAGTTTTTCCGCGCCGCCCGTAAAGCCCGCAAACACAGGCACGCCGCAAAACCCCAAAAGCAGGTACGCCGCTACGGCGGCAAGGGATAGGCGCACCCCCAAAAGGAGCGCAATCAAACACAGGGCGAATATTTGCAGCGTATACGGCACGCTTCCAAAGGGTATCGCAATCCAAGAGCAAACGCTAATGAGTGCTACCGCCACTGCGGCATAGCACACCCGTTTTGCGGTGAACGCATACCTGTCCCGCCCGTTTTGTTGTTTTTCCGTCTTCTTTTCCATAGCAAAATGACGCCGAGCGGCATATTCCGCTCGGGGGTTTTTTATACGTATTTTTTCAAATCTTCCGCTTTGTCCGTGTGTTCCCACGTAAAGCCTTTATAGCCGAAGTGTCCGTAAGCCGCCGTCTTTTTGAATACGGGTTTTCTCAAATCCAACGAACGGATAATGGCGTACGGGCGCAGGTCAAATTCCTTTTTAACAATTTCCGCTAAGCGTTCGTCGTCCAGCTTGCCCGTGCCGTGGCTGTCTACGAATACCGAAACGGGGTTTGCAACGCCGATAGCGTACGCCACCTGAATTTCCAGCTCGTCCGCAAGCCCTGCCGCAACCATATTCTTGGCGATATATCTACAATAATACGCCGCACTTCTGTCCACCTTCGTCGGGTCTTTTCCCGAAAACGCGCCGCCGCCGTGCGCGCATCTTCCGCCATAGGTATCAACGATAATCTTTCTACCCGTCAAGCCGCTGTCCCCTTCCGGTCCGCCGATTTCAAAACGACCCGTAGGGTTGATATAAATTTTGGTTTTTTCGTCCATAAGCGCGGACGGAATAATTTCGTCGATAACGTATTTTTTAATATCTTCGTGGATTTGCTTTTGTTCCACTTCCCCATCGTGTTGCGTGGAAACGACGACGGTATCCACACGCTTGGCAACGCCGTCCTCGTATTCTACGGTAACCTGCGTTTTGCCGTCGGGGCGCAAGTACGTCAAAAGCCCTTGCTTTCTCACGTCCGTCAAGCGTTTGGCAAGACGGTGGGAAAGGGAAAGGGTTAAGGGCATAAGTTCTTTGGTTTCACGGCAAGCGTAACCGAACATCATACCCTGATCGCCTGCGCCAAGCTGATCGGCTTCGTCGTCGCCGCTTATCTTGCGTTCTAACGACGCGTTTACGCCCATGGCGATATCGGGGGATTGTTGGTGGATTGCCGTAACGATTTTGCATTTGTCATACGCAAACGTACCGAAATCGTAGCCGATATCTTTAATGATTTCACGGGCTTTCTTTTCGTAATCGACGTTTGCCGTAGTGGTAACTTCGCCCATAATGAGCAAAGTGTCGAACGCCGCCGCACATTCGATAGCCGCGCGCGCGGTGGGGTCTACGGATAAAATAGCGTCTAAGATACCGTCGGAGATATTATCGCAAACCTTATCGGGATGCCCTTCGGTGACGCTTTCGCTGGTAAAAAACTTTTTCATGTAAAAAATCCTCTTTTTAACGATAGTTCTTCTCCGCGGTTGGGATTTGCGGACAAGTTCCCACAAAAAGCTTTGTCTTTGGCAATATTCTTCTTCGGGAATATCTATTATACCTTTTTTTATTGTGCTTGTCAAGTTATTATCATAGGGCGAAAGTCGCTTGCAAAAAAAAATTGCTTATGTTATAATAAATAAGTATGGATAACAAGTGGCAGGAAAATTGCATACTTTGCCCCGTGGAATGCGGCGCAAACCGCCTTAGCGGCGTGGGTGCGTGCGGCGTGAAAGGACTTCGGATAGCCAAATATTATCTCCACCCCTTTGAAGAACCGTGCATTTCCTTTGAAAAGGGTAGCGGCACTATCTTTTTTTGCGGCTGCAACCTTCGCTGTGCGTATTGTCAAAATTACGAAGTTTCCCGCGCTATGCGCGGCAGGGAAGTTTCCCCCAAAGAGCTTGCGGATATCTTCCGTAAATTAGAAGATATGGGCGCGGATAATATCTCTTTGGTAACCCCTTCCCACGTCGTACCGCTGATTGTGCAGGCGTTGGAATTGTACAAGCCCAAAATCCCTTTGGTGTATAACAGCGGCGGTTATGAAAAGGTGGAAACGCTACGTCTAATCGATAAGTACGTGGATATTTATTTGCCCGACGTCAAGTTTTATTCCCCTGCCCTTTCCAAACGGTATTTAGGCAAGGAAAACTATTTCGACGTGGCAAGCGAAGCGGTAGCCTTTATGGCGCAAAAACCCCTTTCCATGACGGAAAAGGGCAAAATGCTGTCGGGCTGTATCGTACGGCATCTCGTCATGCCGTTATGCACGGCGGATTGCAAGCGTATACTCAAATGGTTTGCAAAAGAACTGCCCAAAGACACGTATTTGAGTGTGATGAGCCAGTACACTCCGTTCGGGAAGATAGAAGGTTTTCCCGAACTTTCAAGAAAAATCACGGCAAGAGAATACGAATCCGCAGTAGAAACGGCGTTTGCCTTGGGCATAAAAAACCTGTTTATTCAAGAGCGTACTTCCGCCAAAACGGAATACATTCCGTCGTGGGATTTTTAACGGACAGCCGACTTCAAGCGGACGATTTCCCCCGTCAAATACGCGGCGCGCTTGGGGTTTGCGGCGGAAAGCTCCCCTTCCAAGCGTTTGATTTTTAATAATACCTTTTCTTGTTTCATACCCTTACTTTGCGTAAAAAGGAGCGCGATTATGCTTGTACAAGCCAACAACGTAGCTTTCGGATTTCAAGGCGGTTCTCTTTTAGAGAACGTCACGTTTACGCTATCCGAAAACGAGCGCGTGGGGCTAATCGGCGGCAACGGCGAAGGCAAAACGACGCTCATTCGGTTAATGCTTGGCGAGTTGGAAACGGAAAGCGGTACGCTTGTCAAAAAAAATGGGATACGTATCGGCTATTTAGCGCAAAACGGCGGGTATGATTCGGACAATACCGTATACGAAGAAATGCGCGAAGTGTTTGCCGAAGATATCCGCGCGTTAGAGCAGCTTCGCGAAACCGAAAACGCCATTGCTTTGTCGGACGAACACTCCGCGGAGTACCGCGCGCTTTGCGCTAAGTACGAAAATCTCAATAAGCGCATAGCCGCGCGGGACAGTTATCATTTCGACGTAAAAATCCGTACGGTGCTTGGCGGTATGGGCTTTGAAAATGCCTATGAGCAAATCATTTCCACCATGTCGGGCGGAGAGAAAACGCGCTTAAAGCTTTGCCGCTTGCTTTTGGAAGAGCCTGAGCTGTTGATTTTGGACGAACCGACCAACCACTTGGACATGAAAACGCTGTTTTGGCTAGAAGAATACCTTTCTTCGTTTAAGGGCGCGATACTCACCGTTTCGCACGATCGGTATTTTTTAGACAAGCTTGTCACGCAAATTTACGAGTTGGAAAATAAAAAGCTGTCCGTATTTAAGGGCAATTATACGAAGTATAAACAGCTCAAAGCCGAAAAGGTTGCCTATCTTTTGAAGGAATACGAAAAGCAACAGGAAGAACGGGCGCACATGCAGGACTACGTGGATAGAAATCTTGTCCGTGCGTCCACCACCAAAATGGCGCAATCGCGCAGAAAAGCCTTGGAAAAAATGGAGCTTATCGAAAAGCCGTCCTTGCCCCCTACGCCGCCGCGGTTTTGCTTTACCTATGCCGAAAAGCCGTACGAAAACGTGTTGGACGTAAGCGGCTTGCAGTTAAAAGCAGGCGAAAAGGTATTGCTTTCTAACGCTTCGTTTTCCATACGACGGGGTGAAAAATGCGCTATCGTCGGAGATAACGGCACGGGCAAATCCACCCTTGTAAAATTACTTGTTGAAAATAAAAACCAAGCCGTTCGCTTTGGTAGATTTGTCAAAATTGCCTGCTACGATCAGGAAAACGCCAACCTTTCCCCGAACAATACCGTTTTGGAAGAGCTGTGGGCAAGGCACGTGAGTTGGGAACAAACCAAGGTGCGCAGCATTTTGGCGCAGGCAGGACTCCCTGCCGAAGATATGGATAAAAAGGTGCGTATGCTTTCGGGCGGTGAACGGGCTAAGCTTGCCTTGGCGGTATTCGAATGTGAAAACGGCAACGTCCTTATCTTAGACGAACCCACCAACCACCTTGACCTTGCCGCACGCGAAAGCTTAGAAAACGCCCTGCAAGCGTTTGACGGTACACTTTTATTCGTTTCGCACGATCGGTATTTTATCAAGGCTTTGGCAGGAAAAATTGTAGAGCTGGAAAACGGCAGCGCCCACTCTTTTACGGGCAGCTACGACGAATACACAGCATATAAAAACGAACAAAAGCAAAGCGTTGAACGCATACATGCCCCCGTCGTTTCCCCTTTTACCGAACCAAAAAACAGCTATCACCGCAGCAAGGAAGACCGCGCCGCGGACGCACGCAGGCGTACGCGTATGAAAAAGATAGAAGACGAAATCGCCGCGTTAGAACAGGAAGAAACGGATATCAACGCCGCCCTGTCTACCCCCGAAGTGATGACAAACTTTGCACTCTTGCAAGAAAAATGCAACCGCTTAGAAGAAATCAAAACGCTGCTGGATTCGCTCTACGAAGAATACGAAACACTCATTTAATCGGCAATTACTAAAAAAATATCCAAAATATTTTCCCTAAACCCCTTGACAACTCCGTAAAAATATGATATTATTTTGATATCAAAACCATACGGGAGGTTCAGTAGGTTATGGAAGAAATTTTATTAAAGAATAAAAAACACGGTATGCAAACGCTGCTTGCGTGTATTGCGTTGGAAATGATTTGCGTTGCGGTAATCGTTTGCGGCGGCATTCTTATGGAACAAACGCCCGATATGTTTACGCTTGGCGTTGTCTTGCTTGTCGTTGGTATCGTTGCGGCGTGTATCGTATGGATACCCTTAGTCGGACTTCGTATTTTGAAACCGCAAGAAGCGCTTGCCTTAACCTTATTCGGGAAATACATAGGCACGATAAAAGGCGAAGGCTTTTACGCCCTTAATCCCTTCTGCGTAGCGGTAAACCCTGCGGCGCAAACCAAGCTTAATCAAAGCGGCGACGTCAAACATTCGCAAGCGCAACCCAGCGTGAATGCCGATTTGAATATCTCGTTTGAAATCCCCAACAAAAAGCTTTCGTTGAAGATTATGACGCTGAATAATAACCGTCAAAAGGTAAACGATTGTTTGGGTAACCCCGTGGAAATCGGTATCGCCGTTATGTGGCGTATCGTCGACACGGCAAAAGCCGTATTCAACGTGGATAACTATAAGGAATACTTATCGTTACAATGCGACAGCGCGTTGAGAAATATCGTGCGTATTTATCCGTATGACGTAGCCCCCGGCGTGGATACGACGGGTGACGGCGTGGACGACGACGGCAGTCTGCGCGGTTCTTCCGACGTAGTGGCTTCGCGTATTCGCGACGAAATTCAAGCGCGCGTAGACGAAGCCGGTTTGGAAATTATCGAAGCGCGCATCACTTATTTGGCTTATGCACCCGAAATCGCGGCGGTTATGCTGCAACGTCAACAAGCTTCGGCAATTATCGACGCAAGAAAAATGATTGTAGACGGCGCAGTTGGTATGGTAGAAATGGCGTTGGAACGGCTTAACCAAAACCAAATGGTTACCTTGGACGAAGAACGCAAAGCGGCAATGGTTTCCAATCTTTTGGTGGTGCTTTGCGGTAAGCACGACGCGCAACCCATCGTCAACACGGGCAGTTTATACTAATCCATAAATACGTACTTCGCGGCGTACGCCGCAAGCGTTTGTTTACAAACGCAAAAAAATCCAAGTTAAGCAGGTAAAAACATGAACGACAATCAAAAGAAACAAATCCCCTTGCGATTATCCCCTAAGCTGTACAACGCCATAGCGGCGTGGGCGGAGGACGATTTCCGTTCGATAAACGGGCAAATTGAATACCTGCTTTCCGAATGTGTGCGCCAACGTAAGAAAAACGGCAAGTACGTTTCGGACGAAATAGACGTTCCGCCTGAGTTGGATATACAATAAAAAGCAACCCCACTTCCTAACGAAGTGGGGTGTTATTTTACTCAAACGGTCTTTGTTTTACTTAAACGGTTTTTCGCCGTACAAGGCTTCTACGCCGTCCGAATACCGTTTCATGCGTTCGCATTGTTTCAGCTCAAATTCCTTATCCAGCTGTTCAATCGCTTTCTTTTGGTCTTTGGAAAGCTTGGTAGGCACTTCGACAATCACTCTGAGAATTAAATTGCCCGTGCCGCGCGTTGCGGTGCGAATACCCTTGCCGCGTATAGTAAAGATTTGTCCGCTTTGCGTGCCTTCGGGAATGGTAAACTCAAACGTATCGTCAATGGACGGTACTTTCACCGTACCGCCAAGCGCCGCCGTCTTAAAGGATATCGGCAAATCCAACCGCAAATCGAATTTCTCTCTTTGGAAAAGCTTATGCGGTTCTACCTTGAACACGATAATCAAGTCCCCGGGAACGCCGCCCATAGGCGCGGCTTGCCCAAAGCCTTTCTTCTTCATGTAGCTGCCCGTGTCCACCCCTGCAGGGATATCGATAGTAACCGTCGTTTCCTTTCTAAGAGAGCCTTTTCCCTTACATTCAGGGCATTTTTCTTTAATCGTTCTACCGCTGCCGCCGCAATCGGGACAAACGGATTGACGAATGGTTCTACCAAACATGGTGTTTTGGATTTGCTGTACCACCCCTTGCCCGTTACACTTGGAGCAGGTAGTGTATTCCGTACCGTTTTTCGCGCCCGTACTCTTACAAGCCGCGCAGGGTTCGTTGCGCATATACGAAAAGGTCTTTTTGCAACCCTTTGCTGCGTCCATAAACGAAAGGCTCATTTCCCGTTGGATATCTTCGCCCACTTCCGAACGCGCCGAACGCGCGCCGCCGCCAAAACCGCCGCCGAAAATATTGCTGAAAATATCGCCAAGGTCTTCAAAACCGCCAAAGCCTGCGCCGCCGCCAAAGCCGCCGAACCCACCCATTCCGGGGTGTTCTAATTCGTAATCGTACGCCGCGCGTTTTTGCTGATCGGACAGCGTTTCGTTGGCTTCGTTAATTTCCTTAAAGCGTTCCGCCGCTTCCGCATTCCCCTGATTTCTATCAGGGTGATATTTCATTGCAAGCTTTCTATACGCCGACTTAATTTCTTCGGGCGTAGCCTTTTTATCCACGCCAAGAACGTCGTAATAATTCTTTTTATCCGCCATAGTTTATCCTTGATAGCATTTGCGGGCTTGGCAAATCGCCAAACCCGAAACGCGCTTTTTTTCTTAAAAATTATTGATGGAATTCGGTATCTCCGTCCGTGGACGCACCGCCGTCTTGAGCCGCACCGCCGCCAGCTTGATACAGCTTCGCAAATACGGGTTGTACGTCTTGCATAAGCTTATCGTAAGCCGCCTTAATTCTATCGTCGTCTTCGCTTTCAAGCTCTTTCTTCGCTGCGTCGATTGCCGCCGTCAAAACGGATTTATCGTTTTCGTCAAGCTTATCGCCTGCTTCCTTCATGGTTTGTTCCACAGAGAAAATCATGCCGTCAAGCTTGTTCTTGTTTTCCACTTTTTCCTTACGCTTCTTGTCTTCTTCGGCGAATTGTTCCGCTTCTTTTACCGCTTTGTCGATTTCTTCTTCGGAAAGGTTGGTGGACGACGTAATGGTGATATCCGTCGATTTGCCCGTACCCTTATCCTGCGCCGTTACGTGTACGATACCGTTTGCGTCGATATCAAACGTAACTTCGATTTGCGGTATACCGCGGGGAGCGGGAGCAATACCCGTGAGCATGAAGTTGCCAAGCGTTTTGTTGTCCTTACAGAATTCTCTTTCGCCTTGCAATACGTGAATATCTACGCTTGTTTGATTGTCCGCCGCCGTCGAGAACACTTGGCTCTTCTTAACGGGAATGGTGGTGTTTCTATCAATGATACGGGTGAATACGCCGCCAAGCGTTTCAATACCCAAGGAAAGCGGAGTAACGTCCAAAAGCAATACGTCTTTCACTTCGCCCGTCAAAACGCCGCCTTGTACAGCCGCGCCGATCGCTACGCATTCGTCGGGGTTAATGCCCTTGAAGGGTTCTTTGCCCGTTACTTCCTTTACCTTTGCTACAACGGCAGGCATACGGGTAGAACCGCCGACCAAGATAACCTTGTCGATATCGTTATACGAAAGCCCTGCGTCCTTCATAGCCGCTTTCATAGGCGCAACCGTTCTATCCAACAAATCAGCCGTCATTGCTTCGAATTTTTGCTTGGTAAGCGTGATATCCAAGTGTTGAGGGCCTTCCGCGCTCATGGAAATGAAAGGCAGGTTGACGTTGGTAGAGCTCATGCCCGAAAGTTCGATTTTCGCTTTTTCCGCCGCTTCCTTCAAGCGTTGCATTGCCATTTTATCCTTGGACAAATCGATTGCGTGGGATTTTTTGAATTCGTCTACCAAATAAGAGATAATCTTGTTATCCCAGTCGTCGCCGCCAAGCTTAGTGTCGCCGTTGGTTGCAAGCACTTCGAATACGCCGTCGGAAATTTCCAAAATAGAAACGTCGAACGTACCGCCGCCAAGGTCGTAAATCATAACCTTGCCGCCCTTATCCTTATCCAAACCGTACGCAAGCGCCGCCGCCGTAGGTTCGTTGATAATACGAAGAACGTTAAGCCCTGCAATTTTACCTGCGTATTTGGTGGCTTGGCGTTGGGTGTCGGAGAAGAACGCAGGACAGGAGATTACCGCTTCGGTAATCTTTTGTCCAAGATACGCTTCCGCATCCGCCTTTAATTTTGCAAGGGTCATTGCCGAAATTTCTTGGGGCGAATAATCCTTATCGTCAATTTTTATTTTATAATCGGAACCCATATCACGTTTGATAGAGTTAACCGTCTTGTCGGGGTTAGCACCCGCTTGACGCTTTGCCGCCTGCCCTACTACACGAGAACCGTCCTTTTGGAAAGAAACCACCGAAGGGGTCGTTCTTCCGCCTTCCGCGTTAGCGATAACGACGGGTTCGCCGCCTTCCATAACCGCTACGCAAGAGTTGGTCGTACCAAGGTCAATACCGATAACTTTACCTGCCATAATAATATACACTCCTTTGTTTGTCGGGCGAAATGCTCGCCCTGAATTTCTTGTACAGTTATATGTACCCATACGAAAACGCGCTTAAACAAAAAAACAAAAAAAATTTTACGAACGTTTTTCTTTTTTCTTTCATATATTGATAGTACATCAAACGTTAAGGCGGTGCAGTCATGGAAATCAGCTTTTCACAGCTTAGAGCAAAAGAAGTTATCAACACACAGGACGGAAGAAAGCTGGGGAAGGTTTGCGACGTGGTGCTTTGCTACCCCGAAAATAAATGGCTGGGCATCGTCGCGCCTAACGGCAGGGCGTTCGGCTTGAAGAAAAACGGACTCTTTATCGAGCTTAAACAAATCGTCAAAATCGGTGACGACGTCATTTTAGTCAACGTCGGCGCGCCGAAAAAACACGGCGACAGACCCGATTGCTGTCCGCCGTCCGACAGGCGTTCGTTTGAAGAATACGAATAATGAAAACGGGTTGCCTTATGCAACCCGTTTGCTTTTACTGCGTTACGATAACCTGCGCATAGCGCAAGACCTTTTCGCCTTTTTTATATCCTTTCACGTATACCTGTTTTACGATACCGCTTTCTTCACCGTTTTCGGCAGGCATTGCCATAATCGCTTCGGAATAGGTAGCGTCAAACGGTTGACCGACGGGGTTAATTTCTTCTACGCCTTCCCCTTCCAAAACCTTTTGAAACGCTTTCATAACCATGTCTAAGCCCTGCTTGGTGTTTTCGTCCGAGCAAGCGTCCAACGCGCGCTGCAAATTATCCCCGATAGGGAACAACGACGCAACGACGTCGTTTCTGCCGTCCGCGTAGCGCTGCGCCGCTTGGTTTTGCGTACGGCGGCGGGAGTTTTCATATTCCGCCGTAACGGCGTACCACTTGCGTTTGCTTTCTTCCGCTTCGGCAAGTGCCTTATCCACTTCTTCCTGCCATTTTTTGGCGTTTTTCTTTGCAGGTTTTTCCGCTTTTTCCTGCAAGTTTTCTTTCAATTCTTCGTTTTCCATACTTCTTCTCCATCTTTTGATACGGTTATTTATACCGCAATTTTTGCCATCTTAAACGCTTATACTTCCAAATGCGCAAATTTTTCTCTGCGCGAATAGCGGTAAAAGATTGCTTTCCTGCCGATAACGGCTACGGGTACGGCGTCCAAAAGGTCAGCTACGTTTTCCGCTAAGTTTTTCGCGTCGTCGTCCGCCGTTTCCAAAATATTTACTTTGATAATTTCATGCGCGTCCAACGCGTCGGACAGCGTTTTTAATAAATTGTCGGTGATACCGCCTTTGCCGATTTGCGTTACGGGCGACAACGTCGCCGCAATCGATTTGAGTTTACTTCTTTGTTTGCTTGTAATCGTTTCTCTTGTGATAATCATGCTCTTTGCTCCTTTTTACTATTACGGGATAAAGTCGAATTCCACGTCGCCGATGGAAACGGTATCCCCTTCCTTACAACCCATTTTGGAAAGCTCTTTGATAACGCCGCGAAGCCGCAATACCTTTTGGAAGTACTGCATGGAATCGGGATTGTTGAGTACGACGTTTCTGCACAGCAGGTCGATAAGCCCCCCAACCACGACGTACACGCCGTCTTCGTCCTTGAAAATTTCAAAGCCCAAATCTTCGTTTGCCATATAGGTAAATTCTTCGTCGGGCATAACGGGCTCAACGGGCGGCAGGGTATCCAACACGTCGAAAATCCCTTCAATCAGTTCTCTCGTGCCTTCGCCCGTAACGGCGGTAATGGGATAAATTTTATACTTTCTACCGTACTTTTTCTTAAACGCCTTTAAGTTGTCTTCCGCGCCGTATACGTCGCATTTGTTGCATACGATAATTTGCGGCAAATCGGCAAGCACTTCGCTGTATTCTTTAAGCTCTTCGTTGATTTTCTTGAAATCTTCGATAGGATCGCGCCCTTCGCAGCCCGAAATATCCACGACGTGGCAAAGCATTCTCGTACGCTCGATATGGCGTAAAAAGTCATGGCCTAAGCCCGCGCCCTGCGCCGCCCCTTCGATAAGTCCGGGGATAGCCGCCGCCACAAACGATTTTTCGTAGTAGCGCACCACGCCAAGGTTGGGGGATAACGTCGTGAAATGGTAGTTGGCAATTTTCGGCCTTGCGGCGGAAATTTTGGAAAGCAGCGTGCTTTTCCCTACGTTGGGAAAGCCGACAAAGCCCACGTCCGCAATCACCTTCATTTCCAAGATAACGTAATGCTGTTTCACCTTTTCACCCTTTTGCGCGAAGTTGGGCGCATGCCGACGGGCGGTGGTAAAGCGCACGTTGCCTTTTCCCCCGTTGCCGCCTTTGGCAACCAACACTTCCTGTCCGTCCTCAAAGACGTCGCAAATCAGCCTGCCGCTTTCTTCGTCGCGGACAAGCGTACCCAAGGGCACTTTGATATATACGTTTTTCCCACTCTTGCCAAAACAGCGGTTTGTGCCGCCCATTTCGCCGTCTTCCGCCAAAAAGCGGGAAGTAAAGCGGAAAGAGAACAAGTCGTTCATATCCTTGTCCCCAACGAAATATACGTCGCCGCCCTTACCGCCGTCGCCGCCGTCAGGGCCGCAGGCAGGCTTACCCTTGAACGCCTTAAAAGAGTTCATGCCGTCGCCGCCGTTTCCTGCTTTGATTAGAATTTTCACTTTATCGGTAAATTCACCGTTTGCCATAATAAAAAACCTTTTTGATTATTTTTCCCTAACAGTATACTATAAAGTGAGAGAAAAATCAATAAAAAATGCTATCCCAACCAAAAAATTTCCCGTAAAAGCGCCGCCGTGAATGCACTTCACAGCGGCGTATTCCGTTTATTTCCCTATTCTCTTCACCGTTTGTAATATTCCCGTAGAAACGACTTTCTTTTCCAAATGGTTTGTAATCGCTTCGCTGAGCAAATCGGTAAACATTTGCTTGGCGTCCGACACCCGTTCGCAAAACAAATAATAGGCAAGCGAACCGGGGACGGTGTTGACTTCGCAAAGATACGCTTTATTGCCGCTAACCAAATAATCCATGCGCACCACGCCCGTTAAATCGGTACGCTTATACAACGTTTTGGTGTACGCGCGTATTTTATTCCCCACTTCGCCGCCAAGCGTTTTACCGCCGCCCTTTTCTCTATCCGCCGTCCGTTTGACGTATTTATCTTCAAAGGAATATATTCCGTCGCCAAACGCTTCTTCCGCTTCCGAAACGCAAATTTCCCCTTTAATAAGACATGCGGCGCAGTTGACGTCCCGTTTGTTTTCCAAGTATTTTTCAACGATTACCCGATTATCCAGCGTAAATGCGGCAGCAAGCGCGGCTTTTAATTCCGTTTCGTTTTTCGCCACTGAAATGCCTATGGACGAGCCCAGGTGCGACGGTTTCACCACGACGGGGTATTTAAGCCGTGAGCGCACGCTTTTAAGCAAAAATGCTCCCCGTTTTTCATAGTCCTTTTCATTGACGCGGATATAATCAAGCACGGGGATATTCAACGATTTTGCAATGAGTTTGGTCAACCCCTTATCTAAGAAAATCCCCGAAGTAACCGTATCGGGCGAAGCCAAGGGCAAATGATTCCATTCCGCCATAGCGGAAACGCCGCCGCCTTCCCCAAGCCCCCCGTGACAGCAATTGAGCACGACGTCTATTTTGGCAAGCTTTTTATACTTTTTCCCCATGGTATATAGAACGCCGTCGTCTATCATTACCCGTTTAAAACGGGTAACGTCCACGTTTTTGAACGTTTCCAGCGAAGTCATTTTGGGCGAATAGTACGTCAGCCCGTCCGTATGTACGTAGATAGGAACAATCGCGTATTCCCCTTCGCTTAGCACGTTGAGCACAAATACGCCCGTCAAAATAGATATCTCGTTTTCACAAGATTCTCCCCCGAAAAATACCGCCACCGTCCGCATATAAAAAAACACCTCCGCAAAAGATTTCTTTGCTTTGGTGTTTCCTTCGTTTTTCTTTATAGCTTAGTAGACGTCGGGTAAATCGTTCAAAAAGAGTACCGCGTCATTCGCCGTTATCCAACCCTGCAAAATGATTTGCGCGCCGTCTAAATTCTTTACCATAACGCATTTTTCCATATCGCCGCCTGCCGCCGTATACCCGTTTTTCACCGCGCCGACAAGCGTTTCGCCCACAAAAATCACCTTATCTAAGTTGGCTTTTGCTATCATTTCACCAAGACGGGCATTGAGCTGTTCTTCCAAAACGCCACATTCCACAAGTCCGGGGGTAACCACGCATTTTCTGCCGTCGAAACGGCAAAGCGCCTTTAACGCTTCTTCCGCGCCGCGGATATTCGCGTTATACCCGTCGTCCAAAATATACGCGCCGCCGCTTTGAATGAGCTGTAAACGGTGAGCAACAGGCTGCACCTTGCCAAGCCCTGCTTGAATTTCCTGCGGCGTGAGCCCCATTTTTAGCGCAAGGGTTGCCGCAAGCAGCATATTTTCCACCGCCGTTTCGCCAAGCAACGCCGTTTCTACGGTGATAGCTTCTCCGCCAAGCGTAAGGGTAAAACGCGTTTTCGTCGATTGCAGGTCTACGTCTTTGACGTTGGCGCTTTGCGCCCAAATACAGTCGCTATCCTGCGCCCGTTCTTGCAGGCTTTCCGCACAAACTACCTTCGCGCCGCTATGCAAAATTTTACTCTTTTCTTCCCAAACGTTATCCAAAGAACCAAACGTTTCTACGTGCTGATCACATATCCCCGTGAACACGGCAAAATCGGGTTTTACCATTTGACAAAGCTCTTGGATATCCCCTGCTTTTCGCGCGCCCATTTCCGCAATAAAGACTTGCTTGTTTGCAAATTCCTTGGAAGTAACCGTCAACGCAATCCCCATAGGCGTATTGTACGAGGCGGGCGTTGCGATAACCGTATACCTTTCCGCAAGCACGGTGGCAAGGATATTCTTCACCGAAGTTTTTCCATAGCTGCCCACGATTGCTACGCGCGTAATTTGCGTTTCGTCTAATACATGCCCTGCCCGTTTTATAAATTTTTCATTGTGCGCCCGTTCGAATATCCCCATAACGGCGTTTGTAAGAACAAGTAGCAGGGGCAACAATATCGGCATAACGGCAAAGGGCACGTACGCGATTGTCGCGTAAAAAGCCGAACCGTTCCACTTTGCCAAGAACGCAAGCACCGCGATAAAGAGATAGCTAAATACGGCGGTTACAAAGTAATACGCGACAAACAAACGCTTGCACCGCGCGGTGTTTTTTACGGGTACTTTTAAGGCGAATTTTCTATCCGAAAATACGAATAAAAGACTCAACCCTAAAAAAGGTACGGCGGATACGGCAAGCGCGCCGACCGTCCCTAAAAAGGAAAAGCAAAGCGCGGTAACCGCCGACGTAAGCGCAAGGCATAACGCCCACACCCAAAGTCGGTTAAAGGTCAGGTTTTCCTTGTTCCCCAGCCAGCGCATAAATTTTCCGTTTTGATAGCCGCTTTGCTGAATTGCGCCCAGCGATTGCCACGTCCCCACGCAAAAGAGCGTGGCGCAAACAAGGCTTGCCGCTATTCTCGGTAATACGTCACCCATATAAAAAATTCTCCGTTATCAAATTAAACGCGACGGGATTTTCGGCAAACGCGAAATGTCCGCCGTCGATTTTTTTCATTTTTGCCCAAGGGAATGCGTCAAGATAGGTCAACGCTTCTTCTTCACGCACCGTTTTATCCTTTTTCCCTTGCACGATCAGTACGCGGTTTTCCACCCGTTTGGCGCACGCGCGCAAATCTTCGTTGACAATTTTTTTATAGCTCTCTTTCATAAGCGGTGAAAGTGAGCGGTACTCTTTACTGCCAAAATGCTTTTCCGCGTACTTTGGGAAAAACGTCTTGACGATACGGTACAGCCGTACCTTGGCTTTATACCGCCAACCCCTGCGCAGGATAATCCCCGCAGGACCCGTCAACACCATTTTATCGAACAATTCGGGAAACATTGCCGCCGATTTTACCGCCACTCTGCACCCGAATGAATGGGCGATTACGTGCGGTTTTTTCACGCCAAGCACGTGCATAACTTCTTTAAGCCACAGCGCGTAATCTCCCACGGAAAAGGGCGTTTTTAGGGGCGCGGAATTGCCAAAGCCCAAAAAATCGATTGCAGTTACCCGAAAAAATCGGGAAAAGTACGCCGTTTGCGCGGCGAACGCTTCTTTCGACGAAAGATAACCGTGCAAAAGCAGCAGGTCTTTCCCCGTCCCCTTTTGTATAAACGCAACTTCGGATAAATGCGTATCCAAAAAGCGTTCTCCTTTCGCTTACAGCGTTTTCACCATTTCCGCGGCGTCTTCTCCGTCCGCGTAATATTTTTTGCGTATTCGGGTAGTGGTAAACCCCCGTCTTTCGTATAACGCCAAAGCCGCGGCGTTGGAAAGCCGCACTTCCAAAAAGATACGTTCTACCTTTTGCAAACGCATTTTGGCAAACAACGCGTCCATAAGTTTGCCGCCCAAGCCCTGACCGCGCGCACCTTCCGCTACGGCGATAATCAAAAGGTCGGCGTCTTCAAACGCGCTTGTCGCGCAAACGTAACCGACAAGCTGTTTATCGTCCGTTTCGATAAGCAGTCCGCAAAATTCCTTGCGTGAAAAGGTGAGAAAAAGCTGCTCTTCCGTCCAAGCGTCCGAAAAACATTGCTTTTCCAAAGCGGCAACGTTATCGATATCTTCCGCCGTCCATTCCCGAAGCGTTACTTGCATAAGTTGATCTCCGCAGAGCTTTTGCGCACGTAAACGGCGGTAAGCGGCGCAAACGCACCCTGTTTTGCCTTACGCTCTACGGCGGCGGCAAGCCCTGCCGCAGGGTCGATTACGATACTCTCTATGGCAAGCGGCGCAAGGGAATATAAAGTATACCCTTCTTGTTGCAAACGCAAAACTTCGTCCTGCATAATATACGCAGGCGGAAAAACCACTTCGCCGCCATCATAACCGCAGGCGTAGTACGCCCCGTGCAAAGCGTCGATTAGGCACAGCGCTTTTCCGCTTTCTAACGCATTATATGCCGCCACGTCAAAAGAAGTTACGGGCAGCGTTTGTTTTCCGTGCGCCAAGGCAAAGCCCTTCATTGCCGATATGCCGATACGGATTCCCGTAAACGAGCCTGCGCCCACTACGGCGGCGAAAAAATCACATTCTTCCAGCGTAAGGTTTGCTTCTTGTAACGCTTCGTTTACCGTTTGTAACCATAACACGGAATGTTTCATGGTTGCGTCGGGCAATAGACGGGAAACGCGTTTATCCCCCTTTTTTGCCACCACGCAAAGATAATCTGAGCAGGTATCCAAAGCCAAATAATTTTCCATGTGCGCTCCTTTTATTCGGTGATAATCACCCGTTGGTTTTCGCCGCGCTTTTGAATACGCACGCGTTTGACTACGGGGGGCAGCAGCGGTGCGATATTTTGCGACCATTCGATTAAACAAATGCCGCCCATATCAAAATAATCGGCAAGCCCAAGCTGCTCGGCTTGTTCTACGCTTTCAATGCGGTAACAATCGTAATGGAATAATCTCCCGTCGTAATCGTTCATATAGGCATAGGTGGGGCTGGTAACTTCTTCGTCTATCCCCAAGCCCTTGGCAACGCCCTTGGCAAAAACCGTTTTGCCTGCGCCCATGTCGCCGTCTAACAATACGACGTCGCCTTTTTTTAACGTTTTCGCATACGCGCAAGCAAACGCTTCTGTTTCTTCTCTTGATTGTGATATAAATTCAGCCATGTCTCTATTATAATACGAATTTGCCGATTTTGCAATCGTTTCGCTTACGTTTCCCATTTTTTCAAAAAAGTAGACAATCTTTTATACAAGAGCATCGTCAAAATACCTATCGACGCCGTTTTGATGAGATTAAAAGCTACGATAAACCAAAAGCTTTCGTAAAACACCGTAACGCCTGTGTCGCCTAAGTACATGGGAAAGGTGATAAAACGGTTGGTAACAAGCGCAGCGCCCGTGCCGATAAAACACGCCCCGACAAGACAGGGAATCACGACAGCCAAGCCCTTTTTGTATTGATAGACAATAGACGGCAACAAAATATACGCGCTGGTTACGATAGCGTTGGCAATTTCCCCCACGCCGTTTGTACTGCCTGCCAAAGCGCGGAACAGCTCCTTAATCACGCAAACGATTACCCCTTCCACAGGGCCTAATAAAAAGGAAATGAGTAAAATGAATACGTTGCCGAAATCAAGCTTCAAAAACCCCACGGCAGGGAATATGGGAAAATCGTATAAGCTAACGATAAACGCAAGCGCGATAAACACCGCCATTAGCGCAATACGCTTAGAAGAAAATCTTTTTTTCTTTTTGTTTTGTTGCATAGCTCCACCACCAAAAAATAAACGCCCCGAATATCGGAGCGTTAAAAAATCCGCGTGAACACACACGATTTTATCCTTTTCCTATCCGGACTGTAACCGTCGGTATCGGAATTGCGCCGATTCGGGAACGCAAAACGCGTTCTTCGCAGACTGTACTGCCGATGGGGACTTTCACCCCGCCCCAAAGAATATTGATATTGTCTTTATTATATCGTAAGATTTTTGCGCTGTCAAGCGTTTTCGTCGTCCATAGGGAAATCGACGTAGAAGGTACTTCCTTCCCCTTGCCTACTTTCCACGCCAAAGGCAAAGCCGTGCTTTTGTAAAACGGTTTTAACGATAGAAAGCCCTAAGCCCGTACCCTTAACGGGGCGTTTGTGCGCTTGGGAAGAACGGTAATATCTATCCCAAATGGTAGAAAGCTCGTCTTCGGCAATTCCTTCGCCCGTATCGGTGACGGAAAAACGGAAAAGCGTATCGTCTATTTTGCAAAGATTGACAAATACCTTTTTATCCGCGCCCGTGTAATTGACGGCGTTGCCGATTAAATTATACAGCACTTGTTCCAGCTTCACGCCGTCGCCTACGGTGTAAAGCTCCCGTTCGATATGACTTTCCAAAATATAGCCGTGTTCGCTTTCTAAATATTCAAAGCGCGAAAGGATTTCCTCCACCGCCGTCGATATATCCACGCTTTCCTTGCGAAGCGTTTCCAAACCCGAACGCATTTTGGATAAATCCAGCACGTCAGTCACCAAAGCCGTCAATCTATCCGCTTCGTCGACAATCACCTGCGCGTGCTTTTCCCGTTTTTCGGGGTTTGCGCCCGAAATTTCCTTAATCATGGACGCGTATGCCTTAATCATGGTCAACGGCGTTTTGAAATCGTGCGAAACGTTGGCGATTAGTTCCTTTTGCATGGCGTCCGTTTTAGAGAGTTCGTCGCGCGCAAAGTTGAGCGCGTCGGCAAGGGACGCAAGCTCTTCCCCGTAATCGTTGCCGTGGAAATCGACGTCGAAATCCCCTTCGGCAAGCCGACGGGATTTTTGCGTAATTTCGGCAATCGGACGGGTCAACCAACCCGAAACGGCGCTGGCTACGGCAAACGCCAACACAAACGTGAACAAGGACGCAAGCAGTAACCGTATGCCCATGCTTTCATTTGCCGCTTCGATAAGCTCTAACGATTTGGCAACGTAGAGATAGGAAACGCTCCCGTCCACCCCTTTGAGCTCCGCGCCGTAAACGTATTCGCCGTCCCCTTCGTAAACCACGCTGTTTTCTTCGCGCTTAGCAAGCTCTCTTAACAGCTTATTCGCCTGTTTCTTGGTTATCGCCGCATTATCGCCTTCTTGTGGTTTAGGCAATAAAACGTCCCCTTCGGCGTTGAATAAAACGACGCTCACGTCGTAGCGGTGGGCTAAGCGTTCTACGTAAATACTAAAATTTTCGGTGGACGGCAGGGGCGCGGACAATTCCTTTTGAATGTGTTGTCCCTTTTCCCCGACGTCGCGCGCGGCTTCGCCTTTGAATACCTGCGCCGTAACGACGTACTGCGTGATACCGAATAAAAGCAGCATGAGAAAAGCAAAAGCGGAAAACACCGTCCAAAGCAAAAAGTAAATGCTTGCGCTCTTTCGCTTTCGACGGTAACGTTTTTTCTTGTTTTCAGGCGCGCCTTGCACGCCTGTGTTTTTCCATTCGCCTTGGTTTTTGCTCATGCAAAACAGCTCCTGTTATTCTTCGAATTTATATCCAAGTCCCCTAAGCGTAACGATAAATTTGCGATACTCTTTGAGATTGCTTCTTAACATTTTGACGTGGGTATCCACCGTTCTATCGTCGCCGTAGAAGTCAAAACCCCACACGTCGTATAACAGCTTTTCACGCGTTAAGGCAATGCCTTTATTGCGCACAAGATAGAAAAGAAGTTCGTATTCCTTGGGCGTGAGTTCGGCTTTTGCGCCGTCGACGTATACGTTTCTGCCTGCCATGTCGATTTCCAAGCCTTCGAATTTGAGAATTTCATTCCCCGTCGGCTTTTGCGTACGGCGTTTGGTGACGGCGTTGATACGCGCCATGACTTCCTTGGGGGAAAACGGCTTGGTAACGTAATCGTCTACGCCAAGCTCGAACGCGAACAGCTTGTCGTATTCTTCCCCACGTGCGGAAAGCATAATCACGGGTACGTCTTTGGTTTTCTTGATTTCCTTCACGGCGGAAAATCCGTCAAGGTGCGGCATCATAACGTCCATTAAAATCAAATCGTAATCGGCGTCCTTGCACATGCGTACGGCTTCCATGCCGTCCGCCGCTTCGAAGGCTTCGTTGCCTTCAAACTCCACGTATTCGCGCAGTACGCCGCGAATCATTTCTTCATCATCCACAATTAAAATTTTCATATAGGTAGATACTCCTAAAAAGGTAAAATTTGGTTGTACATATTATTTATACCCCAAAAAGGTTACAAATACAACAAAAAACCGTGAAATATATGTGAAAAAATATATCTATATACATAGTATAACAAAAAATTGCATATTTGTCAATACGCATAAAGTATTCCCCTTTTATCCTTCTTCTTTTTATTTTGGCGTAAAATTCATTGACTTTTTTCAAAAAGTGGGCTATAATTATGTATGCTTGTAGGAAATAGTGTTTTTTGCAGAGATGGTAGAGTGGTCGATTGCGGCGGTCTTGAGAACCGTGGAAACGAGAGTTTCCGGGGGTTCGAATCCCTCTCTCTGCGCCACAAACAAAAAGACGGAATTGTTTTCCGTCTTTTTTGTTTGTATGGGTATTACGTTTAGAGGAGGGATTCGAGGGTGGGAGCCATTTTGCAGGCGCAAAATGCTTTGCCTAACGGCGTTTGGATAAGGAAAAGCCCGTCGGCAAAGGACGACGTTGATAACGTCGGAGCGGGGCGCGCCGCCAAAGGCGAGAATCTCGTCTTCTGCGCTTATCAATTATCCTCATCAAATAATAAGACACCCTTTGTGGGTGTCTTTCTATTTTTACTTACATCAGCAAACTAATCGC